>JAPPND010000245.1 GCA_028818795.1 Gammaproteobacteria bacterium
GCGTAGCTCAGTTGGTTAGAGCGCTACCTTGACATGGTAGAGGTCGTTGGTTCGACTCCAATCGCGCCTACCAAATCCGTTAGGTCCAGCCGGGGGCGGGCCGAGTGCTGTTCCTCAGGACTGGGCGTCCCCGGGCTAGGCGTGATGTACCGCGATCCGTGGGTACGGATCGAACTTCAAAGACCCGCAAGGAACTGGGCGTCGTACAGCGGCCGGGTTTCGACCTGGGCGAATGAGCCCCCGGCGGAGCCGGTCAGCTTGATCGCCCGTTGCGGCGAATAGCGGTCGATGTATGATCGAAGACTCCGCGCTTGGGTGCGGCTTCCACTTTTCACCTCGACGGGAACGATGCGACCGCCCCGGTCACGGTGTAGGAACTCGATTTCGGCGCGCGCCTCGTACCAACCGAAACTGGGGTGACCGACATGCGCCGCAAATTCGGTCTGGACGAAGTTCTCGGCGACATAGCCCTTGTAGGAGACCCGTTGGTCATGTTGTTCGGCGTACGTCATGCCGAGCATGTGGCCGAGCAATCCGACATCGAAAAGGTAGAGGCGGAAGCGGTTGGGTTTCGCGAGAGCCGCCAAGGGAGATTGGGGTCTTCCTTCGATCGGAAAGCACTTCCAGATCAGGCGAGCATGTTCCAGCCAATCGATGGGACCCACCAGGTCGCGGTAGCGTTGCTTTTGCGGCACGACGCCCTTGAACCTGTAGCGCTGAACAGAGCCTTCCCGATGGGCGGCCAGTTGAACGGGCACGCTGTCGAACACTCGTTCGATGTGTTGGGCGTCGAGTTTGCCAGCGTACTTGCCGAAATCGCGCCGGTAGCCGTCAAGTAGATTGCGGTGGATCCGTCGGACGGTCTCGATGCGGGACATCAGGCTTGCGTCTTCGAACCACGCCGCGACGGCTTCGGGCATTCCGCCCACGAAGTAGTAGTCGAGAAGGAGCGCCCACAGGTTCCGATGTACCGTGGCGGTGCGTCTGTTCGCGATGGTCGTGGCGGTTGCGCAGCACTGGCCCCCGCTCTGGCTGTGGTGAGCGCGGTACGCGGCTAGCAACGCCGTGCGGCCCGCGGCCATCAGGAACTCCTCGAAGCAGAGCGGGAAGAGATCGAGTTTTTCCACCTTGCCGACCGGAAAGGACCTCAACAACCCGATGTTCGATCCGGAGGCGCAGACGAAGGCCCCCGGGAGGCGTTCGGCGAAGTATTTGAGCGAATCCACTGCCCGTTGGCATTCGCCGATCTCATCGAAGAAGATCAGGTCGTGCGCGAGATCGATGTTGTCGTTCAGCTCGATTTCCGCCTTCTCGATGATCGCCTCGGGTGCTAGGCTCTCGGCGAACAGATCCGCGAGGCCGGGTTCCTCGCGGAAATCCAACCAGTGGACCTTGCGGAACTCTTTCGGCCCGAAGGACTTGCCGATCAGCCAGGACTTCCCGACCTGTCGTGCGCCGTCGATCAGGATTGGCTTGCGCACTGCGCGTCGTTTCCATTCGACAAGATCGTTGTAGGCGAGGCGAGGCAGGCCAAGCTGCGAGACGGGCGAGTCGTTTAGAGGCGGTTTTATGCGCATAAAAATGGGACACGAATACAGTTTAATGCGCATAATAGCGCCAAGATGGTCCGTTGTCGTGCGGAATGACGGCGGAGTCAACGCCCATCCGAGATGCACCCGGATCGTGGGCCGTTAATGGACCACGCGATCAACCGTCTGGTTCTTTAGCCGAGACGGATACAAGCGACGGCGAATAGCGATGCAGCCAACCGAGCAGGTGTTCAACGGCGACCCCTCGCGGGACCTTGCCGCCGCGTTTGAGGAGCATCATCGGCGCGTATTCCGTGCCGCGTTCCGCGTTACCGGCAGCATTGACGATGCCGAGGATGTACTGCAGACCGTATTCCTGAACATGATGAAGCGCGAGTCCAACGCCGGCGTCGACTTGGGCAACGACCCCAAGAGCTACCTGTGCCGTGCGGCGGTCAACGCCGCCGTGGACGTGTTGCGCACCCGTAAACGCAAGATGGCCCTCGAGCCGGAGGCCGACCCGCCGGAGGAATCGCCGGGCGCCGAGGCGGAGGTGACGCGCCGGGAACTACGCCGCCGGCTTCGTGGCGCACTGTCGCGTTTGTCGCCGCGGGCGGCGTCCATCGTCGCGCTCCGTTTCTTCGAGGGATACGGCAACGCGGAGATCGCCACCATGCTCGGGACCTCCTCGTCGTCGATTGCGGTAACGCTGCACCGGGCCCGGCGACGATTGAAGGCCGAACTCCACGAGGTGGGACCATGAACGAGATGGACGAAACGACGAAGTCCAAGCCGGTCCTCGACGCGGGCGATCCGAGCCTGGACGAATTGCTTGATCAGGCGCTCGCCGCGGTTTGCGAGGAAGAGCCGCCGGCCGGAAGCGAACGGGCGGCAGCGGCGCGCGTGCGACGGGCATTGGTCTTGCGGGCAGGCCGGGCTGGCAATCTGACCGACTACGAGAGCTTGATTCCGGACTACCTGGCGGGGAGCCTCAACGACGCCCAAAGGCTGTTGTTCGAAGAGGAGATCCGCACGTCGATCCCGCTGCGACGGGCCATGGCAGCCGCTAGAGGGGAAGGAGGCGACCGAGCCACGCCCACTGCTCAATCCACGGCCGACCCGCGTCCGAAACGGGGGTCAGCGCGAACGGTTCGGCGCTGGGTCTATGCAATCGCTGCGGCGGTCGCTGTCGTGGCCGGCACCTTGCTGATACTACCTACCCTGGATGAACCGGCCATGCGACTGGCACGCGTAGATACCGTCGAGGGAATGTCCTTGCGGCAGGTTGGGGGCCAATGGGTGCCTCTGATCCAAGATGACTGGATCAACGACGGCCAACGGTTGGCGACCAAGCAAGACGGCACCGCCATGCTTGAGTTCGAGGACGGCTCGAGAGTTGAGGTCGCACCCCGCTCGCTGCTGCTGTTGACCGGTGGACGTGACGGAAACCGCTTACGTGTCGACCACGGCGACGTCATCGTCCAGGTGACGCCGCAGGGCAACGGGACGTTCGATATCGCGACGGACGATCTCGTCGTCGAGGTCGTCGGCACGACGCTCGGCGTCAGCCACGGCACCAAGGGTTCCCGCGTGGCGGTAATCGAGGGCGAAGTCGAAGTGAGCCACGGCGGGAAGACGACCAGCCTCCAGGCAGGCGAGCAGTACGGTACGCGCAAGACCACGGCCACGGCGCTTGAGGAAACGGTCGGCTGGAGTCGCGAGGCCGAACGCTACGTCGAAATACTGCAGGCCTACGCGGATCTTCAGCGGGACATCGAGGCCGCGTTGACGGCGGACACTCGCTATTCCACGCGCTTGCTGGACTTGGTGCCAGCGGATACGTCGGTCTATGTCGCGGTACCGAACGCGCCAGCGACCATTGCCCAGGCCCATGCTGCGGTACAAGCGTTCCAAGACCGGCTGCCGTCGGAGGAGTTCCCTTCGAATGGATCGTCTGCGATGGTCAAGGAAATGGTTGGCTGGCTCGGCGAAGTGGGGGACCACCTTGGCCCCGAGACGGTCTTAGCACTCCATTGGGACGACTCGGACAGCCCGGTTCTGCTGTTGCTCGCCGAGGCCCGGGAAGGCCTTTCGGACGTGATCGCGGATAAACTGCGCAAAGTTGCGCAATCGGTCGGCAGCGAAGACATCGGGATCGAGATTGTCGACGCACCGGAAGAGGCGCAAGAGGGGCGGCTCGCCATCTGGCTAACCGACGGCCTTTTCGCCGCATCCGCATCCCCGCAGACTTTCGTCGAACTTCAAGCGACCCTAGCGGGAGCACCGAATCGTTTCCGCGAAGGCGCGCTCTATGCCCGCTTGGGCGAAGTGTACGAACGTGGGGCCGAGTACGTGGCCGGTGCCGACTTGACGAGACTGGGACTTGACGAATTCGCGAATCCCCTGCTCGACTTCAGGGGAGCGCAAACGGCGATCGCGGAACATCGCCTAGACGAAGAACTGGCCTTGGCGGCTTTGGAAGTACGCTTCGACGACGACAACCCCGACCGGATCCCGCTGCTCGACCAGCCGGGACCGATGGGCGCGCTGAAGTTCTTCTCGCCCGACGCGACGCTTGCTGGTGCGCTCGTCCTGCCCGACTCGAAGAAGCTGAAGGCCGTCTTTGACGCCTGGCTTGCGGACTTGCGGCCCGCCTATGCGGAACAGCCGGCTGCATCGGAGTTCGTCGAGAATCTTGTCGACATAGTCGGTGGCGAGGTCGCCGTCGCCTTGGACGGGCCGCTGCTGCCCCAGCCGTCCTGGAAGGCGGTCGTGGAAGTCTACGATCAGGCGAAACTGCAGACGATGGTCGAGACGTCGGCTGGTCTTTTGCAGTTGGCGGTCGGCGACGACGAGTTGGGCGTGGAGGTCGTGGAAGGAACCATGCCGTCCGAGCCCGTCTACCGGCTGTCCGCGGGCGGCATCGGGGTGTACTACGCCTTCATCGACGGCTACCTGGTGCTGGCGGGCAGTCAAGCGGTGCTGGATCGTGCCCGTCGGACCTACGAGTCCGGCGTGACGCTGCTCGACGCCGGCAGATTCCAGAGGTTGCTGCCGCTCGACAGCTACCTGGACTTCTCCGCGGTCACCTATGCGCGGCTGGATGATTCCCTCTTGTTGCCCTTGCTGGATGTCGCGATGCGCGGGTCGGACGGCCCCCGGAATCAGCTTCTGAAGGAACTGCGAGAGATCCTTGCTGGTGCCGCGGTGTTCGGGTTGTACAACGAGCCAGACCGTATCCGGGTCGTACTCAACGGCTCCGACATCGCGCCGTTCTACGGCCTGCCGATGCTTCCGGCGCTCGGCGTGGGTGTTTCGGACTCCGGAATTCAATGGCGTGTCGACGTGTCCGCCGACTCGGAAAGCAGCTAGCTAG
>JAPPND010000041.1:0-20684 GCA_028818795.1 Gammaproteobacteria bacterium
CCTCGAATACTCCCATGGCATGCGCAAGAAACTAGCGCTCGCCGCGGCGCTTATCGGCGATCCGACCCTGCTCTTCCTCGACGAGCCGTTCGAGGGTGTCGATGCCGTCTCGTCACGCGTGATGCGCGACATCCTGGTGCGCTTCGTGGACCGTGGCGGGACGGTCTTCATCACCTCCCATGTGCTCGATGTCATCGAACGCCTGTGCACCCACGTCGGCATCATCGACCATGGGCGCTTGGTGTACGAAGCACCGTTGTCCTCGTTGGCGGGACGCACGCTCGAATCCGTGTTCATCGAACGCGTTGGCGATGCGGGCGGCATGCGCTCCGAACTCAGCTGGCTGCGTGAGGACGGAGCCTAGGTGAATCGACGCCAACGCAATGCCGTGTTCTCGTTGTACCGGACGCTGCTGCGACGTCGCTGGCACCGACTGGGTCCGGCAATGCGAAGTCTCGGCGCGTTCCTGGTGGCGATCAGCGCGGTGGTTGCCGGAGGCGCCTTCCTGCTGGCGTTGTTGCTCGGGTTTTCCTGCTGCCCAACGCATCGCCGGTGGGTGTCCTTTGGGCGTGGGACGGCGTCCTGATGGCATTCCTGTTCTTTCGGGTGTGGGGAATGGCCACGGATCTGCGGGTCGCCGACGCACTCTCGATGCAGAACTTCCTGCATCTCCCGCTGACCCCGAGCGACGTCTTCATACTCAACGCCATCGCCCTGCATCTGCAGCCGTCGCCGCTGATATTCGGTGCCGCGCTGCTGGGCCTGTCGCTGGCGTCGATTTTCGCCCTGGGACCCGGTCAAGCCATCCTGTTGCCGCTTGCCCTGGCCTCGTTCTGGTGTGTCATCGCCCTGACCCGCCAGTTGCAGACCTTCCTCGCGGCCTTGATGGTGAACAAGCGTCGGCGTGGAACCGTCGTGGCGGTCTCCTTCACGGTTGCCATGCTGCTGATCCAAGCGCCGAACCTATTCCTGCTGGTTCAATCCTGGGACACGCTCGACAGTTCGGACCGTGGGTCTAGGGAGCAGGTAGAGGTCGAACCGTTGGATTCCGGGGAGGCGTCGCACCGGTTGCTGGCAATGAACCTCGCGGTGCCGCCGGCCTGGCTGGCCTACGGCGCCTACCAGGCGAAACGGGATCGCTTCTGGCCGGCTGCGGCTGGCACGTTGGGGCTTTTGGCGATCGTCGGATGGAGCTTGAGACGTTCGTACCGGTCGGCGCTACGGGTCTACCGGCGCAGCGAACGGGGGCGCCGGGCGACCAGAGGCGATCCGGCGTCGGGTTCGCGCATTCGGCGACGGCGGATCGCGGAGGCCTATTGGAGAGCCTTCCCGGCCATACCCGCCACGGTCGGTCGGGCTTCACTTCGGCAGTGGACTCGTTCGCCGCATGGCAAGCAAGCTTTAATGGCCCCGATTCTGGTTCTCCTATTCGTGGCGTTGGCGGCCCTGCGGTTCGAGGAGATTTCCAAAGCCCAACCGTACCTAGGGTTGGGGTTGGCCGCTCTCTGTTCGTTCGGACCAATGGCGTTCGCCATCAACGTCTTTGGTTGGGACCGGGGCGGGTTCCGCGTTCTGCTTGCCACGGGTCCGCCTCGACACCTCGTACTGTTCGGCAAGAACCTCGGCTTGGTGCCCATCACCCTGGGTCCCGGGCTCGCGGCGCTGGTCGCCACGCAGTTGCCATGGCCCCAGCCCGCAACCCACTTCCTGGCGTCCGTCCTGCAACTCATGGTGTTCTGCCTCGTGTTGTTCATGATCGGAAACCACTTTTCGATCACGGGGCCATGGGCCGCATCCTTCATGTCGCTGAAACAGCGTGGCGAGGCGGTGGCGTCGAATCTGGGCGCATTGCTCGGCACCGCCCTCGTCGTTGGGGTGATCATGCTGGCGACCGCGGGTGTACTCGCACTGGAACGTTTGGTCGCCGATGCCGGGTGGGCGATTCCCCTCTACTTGATCTCGTCGATCCTGGAACTTGGAATTGCAGCCGTGTGGTACCGGGATGCCGTGCTGCATCAAGCGAAAACCATGCCGGCACAGGAGGAACGCATCCTCGAAGCAATCAACACGCCGGTGGACTGATGGTGGCGGAAGATCCTTCTACGCTGCAGCCGGTTACCGTCGCCAAACCGTGGGGCCGGGAGGCGTGGTACAGCGGCGTCGAAGCCCGTGGCGAGAGCGGAGTCTGCACAACGGCGGGGGTGGAGCCGCTGTCACAGTATCTCGTAGAACGTGGCCGCACGAAGCCGGTGATTCTGTTGAAGGCCCTGCAGGCGACCAGGGGCAACCTTTATCTAGAGGTCCACGAGTCCAAGTCGGAGGTCTACGTCGTGGACCGGATCGACGGGACGGGTCGCATGTTGTTCGGGCCTCGCCCCGAAGTCCTTGACCGGATGGGCGAGGCGGCATTCCGGGCGGCGGTTAGAGAGGCTGCTGGCGAGGCCGAGGCCGGGGAGGCGGCTATCGAAGCCGTCCAGTCGTTCATGAACCCCGTCGAACTCCACGCCGGCGACGCGGTCACGATTCCGCTGAGGGTGCCGCATTCGCTGCTCAAGGGTGTGCACGTGATCGAGTTCCAAACGCCCGTTTTCGAACGCAAGATACTCGCGGCCAGCCAACCGGTCGTGACCCAACAGGGCTGGGATGTCGACGCGGCGGTTGCTGCGATGGACCTGTCCGTGGAGCCCATCATCTCCTCACCGGACGAAGGTGGCGTATCGGCCATCGCCCGTACCGCCGACTTCACGGTGGCCCGTCACCGGGTGCCGAAGCGAAGTGCATTCGGCGTAACGCCCTGGTCGGTGGGATGGGTGGTTCGCGGAGCACTGCGCTGCCGAGAGCATCGCTTCCAGGCGAGGACGGCTTTCCTTGCACCGGTGGCCGCCGAAATGCGCGCCGAGGCCGAAGCCGAAGTCCTTGTCGCCACGGAGACATAACCCCGCGGTGGGGATTCGTGTTCAAATGAAAGCTAAAGGGGCACCCATGAGCAACGAAGAACACGAACTGATCGTAGAACAGATCCAGATCGGGCCGATGGCGAACTTCACCTACATCGTCGGCTCGCGTTCCACGCGGGAGGTCGCCGTGGTGGATCCGGCGTGGGACATCGGCGGCTTGTTGAACCATCTGGCGAAACGCGACTACACCTTGACCGCTGCGCTGGCCACCCACTACCACCCGGACCACATCGGCGGCGGCATGGGCGGACGCAGCATAGCCGGGGTCACCGAACTCCTCGCCAAGAACCCGGTGAAGGTGTACGCGCACCGCGAAGAGGCCGGCGGCGTGAAGCGGGTGACGGGCATATCCGACTCCGACATGGTCAAGGTCGACTCCGGGGACAAGCTCTCGGTGGGTCCCATCGAGATCGAGTTCCTGCACACGCCCGGGCACACCCCGGGATCCCAGTGCTTCCGGATCAAGAACACGCTGGTTTCCGGCGACACGCTGTTCATAGACGGCTGCGGGCGGGTCGATCTGCCCGGCTCCGACACCGAGCAGATGTACCACAGCCTGCAGAAACTGAAGGCGCTGCCGGACGACACCCTGCTGCTGCCAGGCCACAACTACAGCAACGTGCCCAACGCCACGATGGGCGAAACCAAGAAAGTGAACGCCTACCTTGCCGTCAAGGACCTGCCGACTTGGCGGCAGATCATGGGCTAGTAGACAAAGGAATAGGAGATTCCATGGACACCGGTGATTTCAGGGGCTTCAACGTCACGATGCGCGACCCGGGGATCGCGTGGTTCCGGTTCACGACACCCGAACGCTTGAACGGCATGACCATGACGATCAAGCGCGATCTGGTGGAGGCGGTCACCCAGGCGCAGATGGACAACGGCGTGCGGGTCCTAGTCTTCACCGGCTCCGGTCGGGCGTTTTGCGCTGGCGACGACCTGAAGGGCTATCGCGGCGCGAACATCCCGGGCTCGCCCTTGGTGCCCGAGATTACCCACGGCCACGACAGCGGCATCGGCACCTACAACGCCCTGCGCACCATCTCCCAGCGGGTGAACACCGCGGTGCGCACCCTCGACAAGCTCACCATCGCCGCCATCAACGGCGTTGCCATCCAGACCGGGTTTTCGCTGGCGTTGTCGTGCGACTTCCGCCTCGCCGCCCGGGGCGCCCGGATGGGCAGCGCCACCCTGCGTTTCGGTCTGCTGCCCGACGAAGGCGGCCAGTACCTCCTGGTGCAACTGCTCGGCATTGCCAAGACCATGGAGTTCCTGATGAAGAAAAGGATCGTCCAGGCGGAGGAGGCGCTGGAACTGGGCTTGGTGCACGAGGTGGTCGAGCCGGAAGACCTTGAGGCGGCGACCATGAACCTCGCCACGGAACTCGCCAACGGTCCCCAGGTATCCATGCGGCTCCTGAAGCGGTCGGTGTACAACGCCGCCGAGATGAACTGGGAGCAGAGCCTCGACGAGATCGCCGCGAAGACGGGAATCTCCGACCACCATCCCGACTCCAGGGAAGGCGTCCAGGCGTTCCGCGAGAAGCGCCAGCCGAAGTTCAACGACTGGCTGGAGTAGGCACCCCACACCAGGATCCGTAACCCGTTGATTCTCCATGGGTGAATCGTAGGGGCGACGCTTGTCGTCGCCCGCGCCGGAACACAAGAATTCACCGGTGCGGGACGGGACAAGCCCGTCCCCTACGGCAGCAGCGCAGCTACCAGTTCACGCTCCTCCCTGAGCTCGCCTTCCGTGATGTCGAGCTTGGCTCGGCTGTAGTCGTTCACCGAAAGCCCCTGGACGATCTTCCAGTCGCCGCCCGCGCATCGTATCGGGAAGGAGAAGAAGAGCCCCTCCGCGATGCCGTAGCTGCCGTCGGATAGCACGCCCATGCTGACGACACCGCCCGTGTCGGACATCCAGTCCCGGACATGGTCGATGGCGGCGTTCGCCGCCGAGGCCGCGCTGGACGCGCCGCGGGCGTCGATGATGGCCGCGCCCCGTTTCTGCACCGTGGGGATGAACTCGTTGTCGAGCCACGCCATGCCCACCTGATCGAGTGCCGGCTTTCCTGCCACCGCGGCGTGGTGAAGGTCCGGGTACATGGTCGGCGAGTGGTTGCCCCAAACGGCGAGTCCTTCGATCTCCGAGACCGGCGTACCGGTCTTGGCCGCCAGTTGCGCCAGCGCGCGGTTGTGGTCGAGGCGCATCATGGACGTGAAGTTGTGCGGATCCAGATCCGGCGCGTTGCGCTGGGCAATGAGGCAGTTGGTATTAGCCGGGTTGCCGACCACGAGTACCCTGACGTCGCGGGACGCATGGTCGTTCAAGGCCTTGCCTTGGACCGAGAATATCGCCGCGTTGGCTTCCATGAGCTCACTGCGCTCCATGCCGGGGCCGCGGGGCCGTGACCCGACCAGTAGGGCGAAGTCCGTTCCCTCGAAGGCCGCGTTCGGATCGTCCGTGGGCACGATGTCCTTAACCAGCGGGAACGCGCAGTCGTCGACCTCCATGATCACGCCGTTCAGGGCGCCCATGGCGGGTGGTATTTCCAAGAGCTTCAGGACCATGGGCTGGGCCGGTCCCAACATCGCCCCGGAAGCGACCCGGAACACGAGGGCGTAGCCGAGTTGGCCGGCTGCGCCGGTGATGGTCACGGTGACGGGCGCGTTCATGCGGGTCTCCAAGTGGGAAAGATCAACGAGGCGGCAATTCTAATGGAACTCTCGGAACCAAACGCCTTGGGCGCGGCACTCCAGGGCAGCCGCCACGAAGTCCACCGTCGGCGACGGCAAGGCGTCGGTTGGCGCGAATAGGAGATCGTCGCACTTGTCGGGCTCGCCAATGCCGGGCTCGCCGGAGAAGCGAGTCGCCTCGAAAATGAAGTCCACGCCGCCGTCGTAGGGCATCACGACGATGGGCTTGATCCCGGCGACCTCGACCAGGGCTTCTTCTCGGCACTCCCGGATCGCCGCGGTGACGATCTCCTCGCCCGCTTGCCGGTGGCCGCCGGGCAGCGCGTAGTGGCCGTCCATGAAGCCGGTGTTGGCCCGACGCAGGAGCAGCAACTCGCCGGCGGCGTTGAACACCAACGTGTGGACGACGATGACGAAGGACGCTCGCATTGTTGCTGCTGGCCCAGACCGTGGTGACATCATGTAACCAGAAGTGGTGTCATGCGGCCATGGAACACAACCGACACTTCAATGGCGTCATTGGCCGAACGGTCGCAGACTCATCCGCCTCGTGGACCGCGAGTCCGACCGAGGTCGCCAGATCGCCCAACATCGTGATGATCGTGCTGGACGATGTGGGGTACTCGCAACTCGGCTGCTATGGCTCCGATATCGAGACGCCGGCGCTGGACAGCCTTGCCGCCGATGGTCTGCGCTACGCCAACTTCCACGTCACGCCGCTCTGCTCCCCCACCCGCGCCTGCCTGCTCACGGGTCGGAACCACCACGCAGTCGGCGTCGGTCGCGTGGCGGAAATGACGAACGGGTTTCCCAACACCCGCGGTTTCGTCGCCCGGGAGGCCGCGAACCTGGCCGAAATACTGCGGCCGCACGGGTACCAGACGCTCGCCGCAGGGAAGTGGCACTTGGCGGCGATCGACGATGCGAGCCCGGCGGGACCCTACGACCACTGGCCTCTGCAACGCGGGTTCGATCGCTTCTACGGCTTCCTTTCGGGCGAGACCAACCAGTGGAATCCGGAACTCGTCCAAGGCAACGAACGCATCGACTTACCACCCGCAAAGGACTACCACTTGTCGGCGGGTATCGTCGATGAGTCCTGCAAATGGCTTCGCCAGCTGGCGTCGGCCGCCCCTGACAAGCCCTTCTTCCTCTACGTCGCGTTCGCGGCCGGGCACTCCCCGCACCACGTGCCCCGCGCGTTCGCGGACAAGTACCGGGGGCGGTTCGACGACGGCTGGGACGCAGCCCGGGACAGGATTCTCGTCCGGCAGAAGGCATCCGGTCTGCTTGGCGCCGATCAGCGCTTGGCGCCTCGGAATCCCGGCGTGCAGGTATGGGACGAAATGAGCGCCGAAGAGAAGCTGGTCGCGGCGAGATTCGAGGAGGTGTTCGCCGGATTCCTGGACCACGCCGATGTGCAGATCGGCCGTCTGCTAAAGCAATTCGACGATCTCGGCAAGCGTGACGACACCATCGTGGTGGCCATCTCCGACAATGGCGCCGCGCCCCTGGGCGGTCTACACGGCAGCTACGACCATCACCGGTCCCGCAGCGGCGATCAGCCCAGCGTCGAGGAGAACATGGCCCGCCTCGCCGACCTGGGCGGTCCGCTCTCCTACGCCATCTACCCTGCCGGGTGGGCCATGGCGGGCAACACGCCGTTCAAGCGGTACAAGAGCCAGACCTACGCCGGGGGTATCCGGGCACCTTTGCTGATTCGTTGGCCAACAGGGATCGACGCCAAGGGCGAGACGCGCCGGCAGTTCTACCACGTGGTGGACGTGACCCCGACGCTGTTGGACTTGGTATGTGTCGGGCTACCCGGTCGTGTCAACGGCGTCGAGCAGATGCCGCTGCATGGAACGTCCATGGCCCACACGTTCAACGACAACGGGGCGGACACGCGCAAGAAGGTCCAGTACTTCGAGACGGTGGGTCAGCGCGCGATCTGGCAGGAAGGCTGGAAGGCCGTGACCTTCCACACCCGGGGGACCGACTTCGATTCGGACGTGTGGGAACTCTATGACTTGGACCGCGATCTGGCCGAGATCGACAACCTGGCGGAAGAGCATCCCGAGAAACTGAAGGAGATGATCGCGCTCTGGTGGCGGGAGGCGGCGAGATACGGCGTGCTGCCGCTGGATGATCTCGGCGGCAGGAACGGCGTGGGCTGGTGGCCGGAACCGTCGAGTCGCTGGGTGCTGTACCAGGATGCCGTGCTACCGCACCACGTCAAGACAGGGACAGGGCCACGGCTCCTCGGCACGTCTCACCGGATTACGGCGCGGATCGTGCGTGCGTTGCCCACCGAGGAAGGCGTCATCGTTGCCGATGGCGGTCGGTTCGGCGGCTGGAGCCTGTTCATCCAAGGCAATCGTGTGCACTACACGGTCAACCACTACGGGGAACGCGGCCGGGTCTCCTCGTCGGTGGCGCTCCCGATGGGCGGCGTGACGTTGCGTGTCGACGTGGCGAAGGTCGCCGACGACGAAGGTCGCATCGGCTTCTTCCTGGATGGTCAACCGTCGGGGGCGGGTTCATTGGCACCGTTCCGTGCATACAACTTTGCCAACGAACCACTGGAGGTGGGGAGGGACGGGCAGACGCCGGTCGACGATTGCTACGAATCGCCGTTCCCCTTCGCGGGTCGCATCGTCGATGTGGTGCTCGAGGCGGCAGGCGATGGCGGGGTCGACCAACAAGCCCTGCTTGAAGAGCTGATGGGCAGCCAGTAGCGGGTCGGGTCCAGGTGTGGCAGGACTAGCCCGGCGAGTGGAAGAGGCCTCGCTCAACGCGTGGCCCGCCTTGCACCAGGTGATGCTGGACGGCTGGGTGCTCCGTTTCAGCCGCGGTTTCACGAAGCGCGCCAACTCGGTGACGCCGCTCTACGCGGCCGCACAACACCCGGCGGAGAAGGTGCGCTACTGCGAGGAGTTGTATGCCCGGGAGGGTCTCTCGACCGTTTTCCGAATGACGACGGTATCGGAGGAGGGTGTACTCGATGACGTGCTGGCGGATCGTGGCTACGCGAGCATCGACCGGACCCAGGTGCTGCATCGCCCCCTGGCCACCGGCGAGTTCGACCCGGCCGGGACGTTCTCGGTCGTGCCCGCGGCAAGTTTCCTGGCCACCTACGCCAGCTTGCAGGCGCCACCGGGCATCGATGAGCGGGCGGCTCGCACGGCGTCGGAACTTCACCGGGTGATCTTGAGGGCGATTCGCGGCGAGACGGTGTTCGGTTCGATCGTCGAGGGCGGCGAACCCGTGGCGTGCGGGATGGCCGTCGTTGAGCGGGAATTGGTCGGATTGTTCGATGTCGTGGTCCATCCGGGGTGCCGTCGCCGCGGGCACGGTCGCGCCTTGGTCGAGAACCTCCTTGATCGTGCGGTCAAAATGGGTGCCCGCAACGCCTACCTGCAAGTGTTGAACGACAATTCCGCCGCCCGCAGTCTTTACGAGGCGTTGGGTTTCGAGCGGCTCTACGAATACCGGTACCGGATTTCGAAACGGGGCTGAGACCATGAAGATCAAGAGCATACGAGCCAGTCAGCCCGCGACGCCGGAGGCCCCCAAGGATTGGCGAACATCGCTGGGCCAGATACTGGTGATGGTCGAGACGGATGACGGGCTAACCGGCTACGGCGTGGGCGGCGGCGGTCAGGCGGCCGTACACGTCATCGAAACCGTCATCGGGCCGGCGTTGACGGGACAGGACGCGACGGATGTCGAGGGACTGTGGGATGCGATGTACTCGATGACGCTCGCCTACGGGCGGAAAGGCCTCGCCATCATGGCCATCAGCGGCGTTGACCTCGCCGTATGGGACCTCAGGGCGAAGCGAGCCAATCTTCCGCTCGCATACATTCTGGCAGACGATGTGCGTGCCACCGTGCCGGCGTATCGGACGGGCAGATCCCCCGACGCGTGGATCAACGAAGGCACCGAAGGGTTCACCGCACTCAAGCTCAGCCTCTCGATGTCGGCTAGCGAGAGTGTCGGTGACGTGGTCGAACGGGTTCGCCGGGTTCGGGAGGCACTCGGGCCCGACGTGCAATTGATGGGCGACGCATTCATGTCGCTCACCGTCGAGACCACGCTCAGGATCGCCGACGGACTCCGAGGTGTCGACCTGGGCTGGTTCGAGGAGCCGTTGCCGGCGGACGACCTCACCGGCTACGCGCGGCTCCGGGACGAGTGCCCCATCCCCGTTGCCGGGGGCGAGCACGAGTACACCGCCAAGGCGTTCGAGACCCTGATGGCGGACCGGCTCCACGCCATCGTGCAACCGGATGTGTGCTGGTGCGGCGGGTTGACCGAACTCGTGAAGATCTACCGGTTGGGCGAGCAGTACGGCATCCGGGTATGCCCCCATAGAGGCAGCGAGATCTGGTCCCTCCACGCGATCTGCGCACTGGACCCGGATCCGCTGGCGGAGTCCGGCCGGGAGTGGATGACCTGGGTCGGGGATCAGCCGAATATTGTCAATGGCGAAATCTCGCTGGGGCAGGGTGTCGGCTTCGGTGTGCGAATCGAGCCGGATGACCACGCGTGACCAGACACCGAGATCGGTCGCCCATTGACGACCGTCGGTAAGCCATGCCAAATGCCATCATGTAGGAATTGATGTCATGCCGCTATGGTTAGAGCACAAATCCGTTTGACCGAGAGTCAGGCAAGGGCGCTTAAGGAGCGGGCGCGGTTGGAAAAACGGTCGGTGGCGGATCTGGTGCGCGCAAGCATCGCCGACTACTTGGTCCGACACGCGGCACGGGACCGAAGCGGACTGGTGCCGCAGGCGCGCAAACTGGTTGGACGCTACCACTCGAAGCATCCCGATCTTGCCGAGAACCACGACCGTTACTTGGCCGGTGCGTACGATCATGAGTCTGGTCGTTGACACATCGGTAATGCTCGCGATTGCCGATGTGGACTAGGCCACACTCGAGTTCGTCGCGCCTCCACTATCGCCTAGGGAACGGCTGGTAGGGATGGTCTGACAGCGCCGCCTCATCGAGGTCGATGCCGAGTCCTGGTGCCTGCGGCAGATCGACGTAGCCGTCGACGACGCGCCATGGGTCGCGGGCAATCTTCCGACCAAACGCCTCGAAGTTAACGAAGTACTCGGTGATCAAGAAGTTGGGCATCGTCGCCGCAGCGTGCAGCGTTGCGGCCAATCCCACGGTGGTGCTGTTGTAGTTGTGCGGCGACAAGGCCACGAAATACGCCTCGGCCATGGCCGCGATTTCCTTAAGCTCCAGTATGCCGCCGACATTGCACACGTCGGGATTGATGATGTCTGCCGCGCCCACCTCGAACACTTCGCGGAAGTCGAACTTGGTGTACAGCGCCTCGCCGGTGACGACGGGAATGTTGATGTCGCGTTTGGCCCGCGCCAGGGCGGGTACGTTCTCGGCCAGCACCGGTTCCTCGAACCAGAACGGCGCGGCGCATTCGATGGCGCGGGCGATCTTCACCGCGTGCATGGGGGCTAGTCGCCGGTGCATCTCGATCAAGATGTCCACGTCGGTCCCCACGGCGTCGCGAACCGCGAGCACGTTTTCGATGGCCCGTTGTTCGACGTCCTTGTCGACGAAGGTTCGCCAGGGACCGGGCACGGGATCGAACTTGAGCGCACCGAAGCCGCGTCCGACTACCTCGGCAGCCTGGGCACCCAATTCGTCGGGAGAGGGCGCTCCGCCGGACCAGCCGTTTGCGTAGACGCGGATGCGGTCGCAGCAAGCGCCGCCGAGGAGCGCGTGCACTGGCATCCCGGCGACCTTGCCCTTGATGTCCCAGAGCGCTTGCTCGAGTCCGCTCACCGCGCAGTAAAGGTCCATCGAACCCCGCCGCGCGGCGAAATCGTCGAAGGTCGTCTGCGTGAACTCCTTGATGCGACCCGGATCGCGGTCGATCAGGTAGCGCTTGAGTTGATCGATGTGCGCGGTGATCTGAAGGTCGCGATCCGATTGTGTATAGCACTCGCCCCAGCCGTAGACGCCCTCGTCGGTGTTGATGCGAACGAAGCACAGGTTCTTGCCGCGTCCGGGGTGAACCAGGAAGTGTTGGACATCGGTGATCCGCATGGTGTCGCCGCGTTTCTCGTTGATGGACGGGCAGTCTAACAAGCACCGATATCGGTGCTATAATTCGACACCGATATCAGCACCGATGGATGCCATGCGTTACGTCACGATGACCGAACTCAAGCAGCAGGCCAGTCGGATCCTCGATGAGAAGGAACCGACAGCCATCCTGCGCAACAGCAAGGTGGAGGGATACTACGTGCCGGTAGAGTCCTTGGCCTTCGCCACCACCGACGACGCCCGGGTGGCCGAACTCACCCAGTCGATTCTCGATCAGCGCTCCGAAGTCCTCGCCTACCTGTCGAAGCGGTGAGCATCGCCCTACCCACCGAGCAGCAGATCGCGGACCTGCACGAGCACCTGCTCGCAAGGCACGGAGGATTGCCGGGGTCCCGGGCGGGTACGTCCCTTGGATCCGTACTCGGTCGAATCCACATGAACCTCGCCTACCAATTCGAAGATCCCGCTGTTCAGCAGGTTGCGGCATTCACCGTGAATGCGTTTGCGGCGGGTCATCCATTCAACGACGCGAACAAACGTACGGCCCTCGCCGTTGGCGACCTGATCCTGTTGATGAATGGCGAAAGAATCGTCGCGAATAGGCACGGGATCGAACTCGCCGATCTGGTCATCGCGCTTGCGGCGGGCAACATCGGTCAAGACCGATTCATCGACATGTACATCGAGATGCTCCGGCGTTCGTAGGGGCGACCCTATCGCGCCCGTAGGGCGCGCGGTCGCCCGCTCGATCCCTGTGGTCGCCCGCGTCGGGTCCCGCAAGCGGGATTGCCAGCACGGGACGCCACAAGGGCGTCCCCTACGGGCCCGTATCGGCAGGTCCAGTCAGGGCGTCACTTCCACGCCACGCCAGAAAGCAACCCGCCCCTCGATCTGACGCGCGGCCTGTTTCGGTGACGGGTAGTACCAGACGGAGTCCCGATTCGTCTCGCCGGCCACGATGAGGTGGTAGTAGTGCGCCGTGCCCTTCCACGAGCAGATGGTGGTCGTCTCGCTCGGCGCCAAGAGGTCGTCGTCGAGCGCCGAACGCAGGAAGTAATGGTTGCCCTCGACCACCACCGTGTCGTCGCTTTCGGCGATCACGCGACCGTTCCACACCGCCCTCACGCTGCGGTCTCCTCGTGCGGGAAGACCGACGGCGTGCCGCGCAAGCTGATCCGGTGCAGGAGCCGGGTGTCGTCGGGACCCGTTGCGGCGGCTATCGGCGAGGCGCTGTGCATGGCCGTCGGGTTGTCCCACAGTATGAGATCGTGGACCCGGTACTTGTGGCGTGCCACGAACCGGCCCTGGAAGGCGTGGTCGCACAATCCGTGCAAGAGCGACTCGGCTTCGGCCTGCTCCATGCCGACGATCCCCTGGCTCGTGCCCGTGATGGCGTACAGGGTTTTTTGGCCGGTGATCGGGTGTCGCCTCACCAGCGGATGGGTGACGGTCGTACTCTGATCCCATCCCTTGGGCGGTATCGGGACGTGGTCTCCCGGGCGGGCCGCCACCGATACGCCGTGGCGATGGACTACGGTCAGGTCGTCAATCCTCCGCTTCGTTGGCTCGGGGAGTGCCGCATAGGCGCTGGCCATGTCGCAGAACTTCGTCTCGCCGCCGTGGCCAGGTGCCTTTACCGAGTACAGCATGGTGACCGAGGACACCTGGTTGCGAAACGACTGGTCGGTGTGCCAATGCGCGGCACCGAGCCTGCGCACCTTGGCGTCGATCCCGACATTGGTGATGTTCGCGATCTCGGGAAAGTCGGGATCGCCGCTCAAGCGGATCGGGTCGCCGACCCGACGGGCGAACTCCACGAACTGGGGCTTCGTTAGTCCGGCGGTTCGAAGTACGACGAATCGCTGGCGGTATAGACACAGGAGAATCCGCTTCAGAGCAGCGTCCGTCAGGGAAGTCACGTCGGCTTGGGGAACCTCGGCGCCGAAGTGTCCGCTCAAAGGGACCACGCGAATACTCAATGGGTGCATCCAGACTAGCTTTCAGAGCAAGAGTATATGTCTCTCGAGGCCTACCCATTGAGTGGTGCGGCATCCCGCGCCGGGATTCAGTCGGATTGGGTGAGAGGTGCTATGTTCGACAGCAATCGCTAGCTCGAGGACGTTGACAAATGGCGACCGTGCAGATCAACGCGAGTGTGGACGAGAGTCTCAAGATCGCCTTGGAGCGCTATTGCCGATCGCGTGGCATCGTCATGGACCATTTCATTCAGGAAGCGCTGCTTGATCGCCTGGAGGAACTAGAGGACATCGAGGACGTGCATCGTATCCGCCACGAGCCAGCTCGACGGATTTCGGAGGCACTAAGAGACCTCAGCCTCGACAACGCGTCATGAGGTCGCGATCAGTTGATCGGTCGTCGCTTTGGCGCGACCGCAGGCGCGAATCGGCGCGGTCGGTTATGCTTTAAGGTCGCATGACGCAATGACCACGATGTCTGAACTCGACCGACAATTGACCCTCGGTCTGCCGCAGCGGCGGGGGCTCTACGACCCGGTGCAGGAGAAGGACTCCTGCGGTGTCGGCTTCATCTGCGACATCAAGGGCCGGGCCAGCCGGGAGATCATCGACTCGGCGGATAACATGAACTGCTGCATGGTCCACCGGGGCGGCCTCGGCTACGAGAAGAACACCGGCGACGGTGCCGGGATTCTCACCGGCATACCCCACAAGTTCCTGGCCAAAGCCGCGAAGCGCGATCTCGGCATCGATCTGCCCGAGCGGGGTCGATACGGTGCCGGCATCGTCTTTCTGCCGAGGACCGAAGACGAGCGGGCGCGTTGCAAGGCGGTGATCGAAGAGGCGATCGCCAATGCGGGGCAGCGACTGTTGGGCTGGCGGCCTGTCCCGACGCGTCCCGACGCGGCGGACATCGGCAACGCGGCGCGGGCGTCGATGCCGGCGATGGAGCAACTGTTCATCGGCAGCGACCTCGAAGGCGATGCGCTGGAACGCAAGCTCTACCTCATCCGCAAGGCCGCGACCCACCGCCTGCGCAGCGACGAGAGCTTGACCGAGCGTCCGCTGCTGTTCTTCGTCAGCCTGTCCGCCAAGGTGATGGTCTACAAGGGCATGCTGACGCCGCACCAGTTGTTCCCGTTCTACCCGGACCTCGAGGACGAGGACTACCAGTCGCACCTCGCCATGGTGCACTCGCGTTTCTCCACCAACACCTTCCCGTCTTGGGACCGGGCGCAGCCGAACCGGTTCATGAGCCACAACGGCGAGATCAACACGCTGCTCGGCAACAAGAACTGGATGAACGCGCGCCAAGGAGTGGTGAAGAGCGACCTCTTCGGCGACGACCTGACCAAGCTGTTCCCCGTGGTCGAACCCGACTGTTCCGACTCCGGCACCTTCGACAACGTCCTGGAGTTCCTGTTGATGACCGGGCGCACGCTCCAGGAAGCCGTGCTCATGATGATTCCGGAAGCCTGGCAGCAGCATCCGACGATGGACCCGGCCAAGCGGGCGTTCTACGAATACAACGCCTGCCTGATGGAACCCTGGGACGGCCCGGCGTCCATCGCCTTTACCGACGGCACCTACATCGGCGCCGTCCTTGACCGCAACGGGCTTCGGCCTTCGCGCTACTACGTCACCGAGGACCACAAGTGCATCATGGCCTCCGAGGTGGGGGTCGTTACCGTCGATCCGGCCAGGGTGGTCGCCAAGGGACGCCTGCAGCCGGGCAAGATCTTCCTGATCGACTTCGACGCGGGTCGCTTGATCCCCGACGAGGAGATCAAGTCGGAGTGGGCCCGCCGCCGACCCTACGGCGAGTGGCTCACGCGGCAACGCGTGGAGTTGGACGATCTACCGGCTGCCGAGCCGGCGGGATTCGACAAGGCGACGTTGCTGCCGCGCATGCAGGCCTTCGGCTACACGGCGGAGACCATGCAGTTCATGCTGCTGCCGCTGGTGACCGAACTGCGCGACCCCTTGGGCTCGATGGGCAACGACAGCGCGTTGGCGGTGATGTCCGACAAGCCGCGGATGCTCTACGACTACTTCAAGCAACTGTTCGCGCAGGTCACCAATCCGGCCATCGACTCCATCCGGGAGGAAGTCATCATGGCGCTCGAATGCGCCATCGGGCCGGAGCGCAACCTGCTCGACGTCACCGAGGAGCATGCGCACCGGTTGCGCGTGGCACACCCGATACTCTCGAACGACGAGCTGGCGGCCATCAAGAACATCCAACACCGGGGGTGGCGGTCGCGCACCATCGACATCACCTTTCCAAGGGACTCCGGGCAAGCCGGATTGCTTGCCGCCTTCGACCGGATCTGTGCCGAAGCCTCGGCCGCCATCGACGACGGCATCGAACTCATCGTGTTGAGCGATCGCGCGATCGGGCCGGACAACGTGCCGATCAGTGCCTTGGCGGCGACGGGTGCGGTGCACCATCACCTCGTGCGGACATTGGCCCGCACGAGGGTCGGGCTCGTCGTCGAAACCGGTGAAGCCCGGGAAGTCCACCACCATTGCCTGCTGATCGGCTTCGGCGCCGACGCCATCAACCCCTATCTCGCCTTCGAGGCGCTTTGGGACGCGCGCCGGAACGGCTACCTGGCCGAGGCGGACCATGTCTCGAACGACGCGGACGTCGTCGAGGGATACCGGAAGGGCGTCTCCAAGGGCATGCTGAAGGTGATGGCCAAGATGGGCATCTCGACGCTGCAGTCCTACAAGGGCGCGCAGATCTTCGAAGCGGTGGGGCTCGCCGAGGACGTCGTGGAGCGCTGCTTCAGGGGTACCGCGAGCCGGGTCAAGGGAGTCGGCTTCGATGTGCTTGCCCAAGAGATGCAACGCCGGCACGAATTCGGGTACCCGCCCCGCGACGTGGTGTCTCTGCCTGTACTACCAAATCCGGGCGATTTCCATTGGCGCCGCCATGGTGACACCCACATGTGGGATCCGGAGTCCATCGCCAACTTGCAGGTGGCCGCGAGGGGCGATGATCAAGAGGCCTATTGGCGGTTCGCGAAACAGGCCAACGAGGAAAGCACCAAGCGGTCGACCCTGCGCGGACTCCTGACCTTCCACGAGGGGGCCAACGGCGGCGAGGTTCCCCTCGACGACGTCGAACCCGCGTCGGCGATCGTCAAGCGCTTCGCCACCGGGGCGATGAGCTTCGGATCCATCTCCAAGGAAGCCCACGAGAGCCTGGCCGTCGCCATGAACCGCATCGGCGGCAAGTCGAACACGGGTGAAGGCGGCGAAGACGACGAGCGGTTCATTCCGCTCGCCAACGGCGACTCGAAGCGCTCGGCCATCAAGCAGGTCGCGAGCGGCCGGTTCGGCGTGACGGTCAACTACCTGACCAACGCCGACGAGCTGCAGATCAAGATCGTCCAGGGCGCGAAGCCGGGGGAGGGCGGCGAACTGCCGGGCCGCAAGGTGGACGACTACATCGCCCGGATCCGCCACTCGACGCCCGGCGTGGGGCTCATCAGCCCGCCGCCGCACCATGACATCTACTCCATCGAGGACATCGCGCAACTCATCCACGACCTGAAGAACGGCAACCCTGAGGCGCGCATCAGCGTGAAGCTGGGCGCGGAGATCGGCGTCGGCACCGTGGCCGCGGGGGTCGTCAAGGCCCGGACCGACCACCTGGTGATCGCCGGAGACACCGGGGGCACGGGGGCATCGCCGTTGACGTCGATCAAGCACGCCGGCGTGCCCTGGGAACTCGGCATCGCGGAGACCCACCAGACGCTGGTGATGAACAACCTCCGCTCCCGCGTCGTGCTGCAGACCGACGGTCAGTTGAAGACCGGTCGCGACGTCGCCATCGCCGCCCTGCTGGGCGCGGAGGAGTTCGGCTTCGCGACCGCTCCGCTGGTGGCCATGGGCTGCATCATGATGCGCAAGTGCCACCTGAACACCTGCCCCGTGGGTGTCGCGACCCAGGACCCGGATCTGCGCAAGAAGTTCACCGGCGCCCCGGAACACGTCGTCAACTACTTCTTCATGATCGCCGAGGAACTGCGCCTCATCATGGCGAGACTTGGCTTCCGCACGGTCAACGACATGATCGGTCGGGTCGACGCCCTCAAGGTGGAAGCCGCCCTCGAGCATTGGAAGGCGAAGGGACTCGATTTCTCGGCCATCCTGGAGCCCGCCACGAAGCCGGAGAACTGTCTCGGCGTGTACCGCATCCACGATCAGGACCATGGCCTCGCCCATGCCATCGACAACGACCTGATCGACTACGCGAAGCCGGCGATCGAGAAGGGCGAGCACGTTTATCGCGAGTTGCCCATCGTCAACGTGAACCGTGTCGTCGGCGGGATGCTGTCGAACCACATCATCCGGGAAGTCGGGCCGGGCATGCTCCCCGACGGCGCGATCCACTTCAAGTTCACCGGCAGTGCCGGACAGAGCTTCGGTGCGTGGCTGGCCAAGGGTGTCACTCTGGAAGTCGAAGGCGACTCCAACGACTACGTCGGCAAGGGACTGTCCGGAGGCCGGCTCATCGTCTATCCGCCGAAGTCGAGCCAGTTCAAGGCGGAGGAGCAGATCCTGATCGGCAACGTCGTGCTCTACGGCGCGACGTCGGGTGAGTGCTTCTTCCGAGGCGTCGCCGCCGAGCGGTTCTGCGTGCGCAACAGCGGCGCGCACGCGGTGATCGAAGGCGTCGGCGACCACGGCTGCGAATACATGACCGGCGGCCGCGTGGTGATCCTTGGCGCGACTGGACGCAACTTCGCAGCGGGCATGAGCGGCGGCGTCGCCTACGTGCTGGACGAGGACGATTCGTTCGCCGGGCGATGTAACCCGGGCATGGTGGATCTGGAGCCGTTGGTTGCGGAGGCCGACGTGGGGGAGGTCCGCTCGCTCGTCGAGAAGCACCGGCGGTACACAGGCTCGACCGTTGCAGCCCGGGTGCTCGACGACTGGAACAACGTCCGCGACCGTTTCGTCAAGGTCATGCCACGTGACTACAAGCGCGTGCTGGAGGAGCGCAAGGCGGCGCGCCGGCAAGAGCGCGACGTAGTCCTGGCGCAGGTGGCTGCGAGTGGGTAAGACCACGGGCTTCAAGGAGTTCGCCCGCGACGCCGCTCCCTACCGAAACGCAGTCGAACGCATCGCCGACTTCCGGGAGATCTACACCGAGCACGACCATGCCCGGCTCAATTCCCAGGCCGCTCGGTGCATGGACTGCGGCGTGCCCTTCTGCCAATCCCCGGACATGGTGCACGGCCGCAGCGGCTGCCCGATCCACAACCTGATCCCGGAGTGGAACGACCTCGTCTACCGGGACCAGTGGCGCGACGCTCTGGATCGCCTGCACAAGACGAACAACTTCCCGGAGTTCACCGGCCGGGTCTGCCCGGCGCCCTGCGAAGGCTCGTGCGTACTCGGCATCACCGACCCGCCGGTCACCATCAAGAACATCGAGATGGCCATCATCGACCGCGGCTTCGAGGAAGGCTGGGTCGTTCCCGTTCCCCCCGACGACCGCACGGGCAAACGCATCGCGGTGGTCGGCTCTGGGCCGGCCGGCCTCGCGGCGGCGGCGCAACTCAACACGGTCGGACATTCCGTCACCGTCTACGAACGCGCCGACCGGATCGGCGGGCTCCTGATGTACGGCATCCCGAACATGAAACTCGACAAGGGCATCGTCGAGCGGCGCATCGAGGTGATGCGGGAGGAGGGCGTCGAGTTCGTCACCGACGCCGACATCGGCGACGGCGCAAACGGCACCCTGTCGGTTACCGAAATACTCGACGAGGCGGACGCGCTGCTCTTGGCGACCGGTGCCACCGTGCCCAACAACCTGCCCATACCCGGCCGGGATCTCGATGGTGTCCATTTCGCCATGGAGTTCCTGCACGCCAACACCAAGAGTCTTCTGGACTGTGGGCACGCCGACGGCAACTACATCGACGCGAAGGACAAGAACGTCATCGTGATCGGCGGCGGCGACACCGGCACGGACTGCATCGGCACCGCCATGCGCCACGGGTGCAAGACGCTCACCAACTTCGAAATCGTGCCCGATCCGCCGGCCGGACGCGCGCAAGGCAATCCATGGCCGACCTGGCCGTTCATCTATCGCGTCGACTACGGCCACGAGGAGGCGGCGGCGAAGTTCAACCGCGACCCGCGCGAATACCGCACCTCCGCGGTGGAGTTCCACGGCGACGGCAACGGTCGCGTGAGGTCGCTGACGGCTGCGGAGTACGACGAAAAGTTCCAGAAGGTCGCGGGCACCGAACGCAGCTACGACGCGGATCTCGTGCTGCTGGCGATGGGATTCCGTAGCCCGGAGCACTACGTCAGCGAACCGCTCGGCCTCGAACTCGACCAGCGCGCCAACTACCTGGCCGAAAAGGGCCTCTACCGGACCAGCAATCCCAAGGTGTTCGCGGCGGGCGACTGCCGCAGTGGCCAGTCGCTTGTGGTGCGGGCGATCAACGAGGGACGCGAGGCTGCGAGGGAGATCGACCGGTTCCTTTCGGGGTCGACGGAGTTGCCCTAAAAACGACTACCGCGTTCCGAAACCCGAAACGGTTGACATCACGCGAATATCAAAACGTCGAAATCGTTGAAATACATGCCAGTCATCGGCGATGGACGGTTGCAGCCGCCCATCGGGAGGCGCAAAGTCGACTGGCGTATTCAGGCGGCGGCGGGCCGGTACCGGAAACGGTGAGCCATACATTGGGAATTACCCGGGACGAGTTGGACTTGGTGGTCCAACCGTTGGCGCGCGCCTGGACGTACTCGAAACCGCGGCAGGCGACCGTTCCGGCGACGACTTCGTGACGGCAGGTGAGTTCCGGCTATTCAAATGGCTCGGGACCTTTGCGCTGGCAGCCGTTCTCGGCGGATTCGGCCTCCTTTACGAACAAGACGAGTCGTGACCGCGCGACACCAATGTCGTCGTGCGCCTGCTGGCCGACGACG
>JAPPND010000041.1:20784-47791 GCA_028818795.1 Gammaproteobacteria bacterium
GACGAGTCGTGACCGCGCGACACCAATGTCGTCGTGCGCCTGCTGGCCGACGACGATCCGGGCTCCCTATCTCCTTGTCACCACCGCCACCGCCCGTTCCAGCAACTCGTCCCGCCCCGCGGCGATTCCTTCGACGGTCCGCGACACGGGTACGGTGGGCTGGATTCCCACGCCATGGTGCTGGGATCCGTCGTGCTTCAGGACCCGCATTCCGGTCCAGGTGACGTGGTAGCCGCCCGGTAGCACGAACGGGTTGATATTGCCGTTCGTGCCGGCGGTGGGTCCGCCGACGATCTCCGCCAGCTTGTAGTGCTCGACGATGCCGAGAAGGGTTTCGGCGGCGCTGATTGCGCGTCCGTCGGTGACGAACGCGACGTTCCTGGTGAACCGGGGCGACTTGGGCCGCACGGACCAGTTGCTGAACTGGAACTGCATGTCGCGCCGGTCGGGGCGATGTACAAGCGGCACATGCCATTGCGCGGAGGTGACCGTCTCGTCGATCAGGTGGGCGATGACGGGTCTGAAGTCGAAACTCGGGTAGCCCCGCAGGTCGAAAACGATCCCGTCGGCCTTGGCCAGTTTCGGGACGAGTCTGTTGAACTCGCGGACGTGCTCGATTCGATCTAGGTCGACGTAGTGCACGCCGTCAGCGAGTTCCGCGCCTTGGTCGGGACGCGGCTCGCGTACCGTGCGGTCTTCCCAGGCCGGGATGTTCCTCCGAACGGTGGTGGTCCGTTCTTGTCCGGACGGTGAACGGGTCCTCAGGGTCAACGTCGATCCAGGCGCGCCGAAGCCGATTTCGGATAGTGCGCGGTCGCGAAGGTGCTGCGGTGTCGCCGCCGACACGGTTTCCCCCAACGATGCCAAGATGTCGTTCACGAGCCGACCGTCGACCTCGGTTACCACGACGCCTGCTCGCAATCCGTCGACACCCTCGCCGACGGCGGTAACCACGAGATCGGTACCGACCCAGTCGGCCGCCATCGCGGGCAGATGCGGGGGACCATCGTGATGGTTGCCGACCCGACCGTGCCCGTCGCGAAGATCCGCGACGAGCCGCTTGAGGGTGTCAAGGAACTGAGCCTCGCCTGCATCGACCGCGGCGGCGGCCAACGAGCGTCGCAGCGTGGCCTCCCAATCGACGTCCACGACATCGAAGTAGGGATAGAAGTGCTGGAACACGTTCCACGCCAAAGCGATGGCAGCGAGGCGGGTTGACCGGTCGTCGCCGGATGGACGCCAGTAGTCCGGTACGCCGTCAATGGCCAGGGTCTTGGTGGGTGTCCCTTCGAAGGATGCCTGCTGGGATACGGGTACGGCCGTGGGCACAAGGGCCGACACGCCGCCGCCGAGGTCCACCTCGATGGGCTCGTCGGGTCTGACGGGTGCACTCGCCGACGTGCGCAGCTTGCTCGAGTAGCGCGACGGCTGATCCCAGACCTTGACGCCGTTGTGTTCCCAGTAGCGGACGCGCCCCTTGCCGCCCGAGCCGGCCAAGCCGGCCGGGGCTTGCAGGGCATGGCCGGTCGGCGCGATCCGCACGGTCGGTGCAACTTCGCTGAATACGGTCTGCAGAGTTCGAGCCAGTTCGGCAGGCGTGTCGGCCTGTGTCCGGCGCACGGCGTTAACGGCAAAGAGATCCCAATCGGTATCGGCAACTGTTCGGGTGGGATGGAAGTAGCGCACGTATCCCAATAGCCGGGTCAGCGCGACTAGGTTCTCGATGCCGCGTTCATCGAGTTCGCGGGCCGGTTGGTCGCCTTCGCCTGCGACGCCGACGACGTCGACCGCCACGTCGTCGAGCCAGGCCTTCCCCTTGCCGACCAGCACGAGACCGAAGTTGATCCGCTCGGCATCTGCGGCAACGTCCCCCACGATCTCGAACTTCCGCCAGTTCTTCGAGCGAATCGGCCGGTCTTGCATGTTGTCGAAGAACCCGGTTCGGCCACCCGGTCTGTCGACGCGAAACCAGGGCTGTGCCTGAGCGCGTGATAGTCTGGCGATGTCAAGCGCGAAGAAGTTGGTCCGCACCCACCCGCTGAGGCTGACCCGTTTGCCGCGGTAGCGCGCGGCGTCTACCGCTTGCATCACGTTGCCGAATCTTGTGCCCCGCATGGCACCTGCGGCTTCCGCCGGGGGTGGTCCGTCGGTCTTGGCGATCATGACGGAACCAGTGCCCGTCTTCGCCTCCGTGCCGCTGAGTTCGACGGCATAGCCGCTCTGCTCGGGTGGCGGCGCGAACCAACCGGTTGGAACTTCCCCGATGACTCCCTCCTCGAAGTCGAGGTTTGCGGGCTCGGCGTTGATCGCGCACGTCACGGTCGGCGCGGTGATGACCGACACCCACGCCCACCACCTGTTGCGGATGGCTGTTGGTCGCATTGGTCTTCTCCTTGCCATGGCTACGGTGCGATGGCCGACATCTGGGCAACGCAAGCCCCGCAGACGAAGTACGACTCGTGCGGTGCCGTGAAGAGATCGGATTTCGCGCCGCAATGACCGCACCCCGTGAACACGTCTTTCTTTTCGGGACCGCTGTAGCGCCGCATGACGCCCTCGCCCGGTTGCCCATCACCAGCCAGGGTTTTGCAGGCGGCGACGCACTCGTCGCAGATGTGGCTGAATGCGCTTGGGAAGAGATGCGTCACGTCGAGTTGCGGCTTGTGGCAGAAGGAGCAGAACGCGCAGCTCGTGTCGCGTTCCTGGCTGATCCGTTTCGCAACGGCGGCGCGGGACTCGTATGGCCCGACTCCGAGATCCTCAAGCAGTTCGCAACCGCCGGAAGCGTTTTCCTTTGAGAGAATTCCGAGCAATACGTGGTGGGACCGAATGGTCTCGCGCGCGTAGCGGGGTACCACGTGGGTCAACAGGGAGAACACTGCGGGAGACACCCGAATCTCCTGCATGTCGAAGTCCGATTCGGCGTCGTCCTCCGTCCAGGGGTGGATGCCAAGGCGCTCTACGGTCACGCCCAGCGACCGAAGGATGGACGCGGCGATCCCGCTGTCGCCCCTGACGAGGGATGCCAGCAGATGGCGTCCCGAGAGTTCCTCGCGGGTTTCGTGGGCCATGATCGCACCGACGATGACGCATTCCAGCGCCGCAGGCGCATAGTCGGGGAGGGCGAGCTCGCCAAGAGCGCACTCGGTGGCGGGGTCGCCGAGTTCGATCGACCCCGCCATCGCGTCGATCATCGACTCGTGGGCGGAACGGCTGGTCGACAGGAAGCGCAGCTTCATCAGGTGGCCATTGTGTTCGAGGCAGTAGTGCCGCATGTATTCCGGTGCCCCGAAGGCGTCCGTGCAGTCGAGCCGGACGGCATCGTGTCCACCGAGCTTCGTGTCGCTATGCGCGAACCGGCTATACGCCTGCGCTAGCTCCTGCTCTATCGCCTTTGCCGCGGATTGGCTGGACTGCCGAATCGCGGCCTGCCGGCTGCAGGTGAGCTCGTAGTCGGCTTGTTCCCAATCGTCCTTGGAGATGGTGTAGTGCATCGCCGGATAGGCGGGGCTCCACATCGAATGCGTGATGCGGCGCCAGCCGTCGGGTATGGTGATGGCGAACCCTAGATCCGCCAGCGAGACGCGGTTCGTCTTGCTCATGGTTGATTCCTCCGCTTGTCGGCGGAAGTACCAGAGGGCAGCCGTATAGGATTCGCCGCGACGGGCGGCACGGGCTCGAACGAGCCGCTTGAAATGCTTGTCGACTGTCACCGGTCCAACGCCAACTCGGACATCGATTCCCCAGCAATCACTGTCCGACAAGGTTGACCGTGATCGTCCCTTCGAGGAATCAAATCCCCTTCGCCTCTTGGCTCGGCCCTGCTGGGGAGGACCGATCGAGGTCCGGCGCGGAAGTTCGCCGAGTTCGATTCTCAGCTTACGCCCGAGACGATGTCAAGCGTTGCCGTTGAGTGTTTGAGTGGACGCCTGTCAACGAACGCGTCGCCTTGTCGTTGGGTCATTGGACATGGGAGCGTGAACAGCGTCGCCGTGTAGCCGGGCCGGGGGCGGAGTTGAGTCATGGCAAACGGCGAAAGCGTGTCCTACGGACCGGCCAACCCGGCATTGGGGGCGCTTGCAAGAAGCGCCCATCGAAAGAACGCGCTAGCAACTAACCGGGTTCGCACCGCGCGGCGAACTCGCGTTTCAGGGCGAGTTGTTCGCGTCTGGTCTCGGGGTTCGATCGGGCGTAGGCGGGCGGCGCGTGTACGGCTGCAATGGTGCTACCCGCAGTCTCCGAGTACCGATACGAGGCGCCGCTGGCGCGGCGAGTCGTGTCGGCCCTCATCTTCGCGAGTAGCTTGCCCTTGGTGTCGGTGGTCGCAACTGCCGTCAATGCAAGTTTCAGTTCTTCGCACGTGAGCTCAGCTATGGGCGTCTGAACCTGTTCGCTGCTTGATTCGACAGGCTCGCTTGACGGGGGCAGATTCGCGCAACCCCACATTGCCACGACGGACAGCCAGAGAAGGATGTGTGCCGATCTGGTCATGGTTTGGCTCCCCACCAACAGGAATGGTCTTCGGAGCATACACCTTCGAGAGCGCCTCGAAACGGCGCTGACGCGCCGCGACCGCGGCGCAGGCTCGTCGGGGACGAGCCCGTCCCCTAGGCGTTGCTCACCATGGCGAGCGCGGGACTCGGTGCGTAGGGCAACTCGATCAGCGTCGTTACAGGGTTCGCCGAGTGGGTGGCGCCAGGCTGCGTGGCCGGGAGGGGGGTATCGAGGGATTGAGCCACGGCTTCATGCCAGACGGTGCCGCCCGCGACATTCACGCCGTTCGCGAGGTGCGGATCGTCTGCAATTGCCTGACGCCAGCCCTTCTCGGCGATGGTTCTGACGTACGGCAGGGTGATGTTGTTAAGTGCCAGCGTCGCGGTGTGCGGAACGACGCCGGGCATATTGGTGACGCAGTAGTGGACCACGCCCTTGTGGACGAAGGTCGGATCGTCGTGAGTCGTTGGTCGACTCGTTTCGAAACAGCCGCCCTGGTCGATGGAGATGTCGACCAGCACCGAACCGTCACGCATGTCGCGGACGTCGTTGGTGCCCACCAACTTCGGCGCCCGTGCCCCCGGGACCAGCACTGCACCAACCACCAGGTCGGCCTCGAGAACGTGCTCGCGGGTGGTCGATGCGTTTGCCATGACCGTCCTGGCGCGACCGTCGAACCGGTCGGCCAGCCAGCGCAGGCGGGCGACGCTCTTGTCGAGAATGGTTACATCGGCACCGAGGCCCAAGGCGATCGTCGCCGCGTTGGCACCCGCCATGCCGCCGCCGATCACCACCACACGGGCCGGTGCGACGCCCGGTACGCCGCCAAGCAACACGCCGCTGCCGCCGGTGGTCCGCTGCAGGGCATTGGCACCCACCTGGACCGACATGCGCCCCGCGATCTCGCTCATCGGCGACAACAACGGCAGGCTGCCGTCGTCCGCGGTGACGGTCTCGTAGGCGATGGCGGCCGTGCCGCTTGCCAGGAGCGCGTTGGTCAACGCGGAGTCGGCGGCAAGGTGGAGGTAGGTGAAGAGAACCTGATCCTCGCCAAGCATCGCGCATTCGTCGAGATTCGGTTCCTTGACCTTGACGACGAGGGTCTGGGCGAAGGCTTGCGCGCCGGAGCCGATGCAAGCACCGGCAGCGACGTAATCAGCATCGCCGAATCCGATGCCTGCGCCGGCGTTCTCTTCGACGACGACGGTGTGCCCGTCCCGGATTAGTTCGGCAACGGCGGTGGGGGTCAGTCCGACGCGGTATTCGTGGACCTTGGTCTCCTTGGGGACGCCAATGCGCATTGCCTTCGCCTTCGTGGTTTGCCAGTCGTGGTGACGTTAGACAATCCGGGACGCAATGCGTTTGCGTTTTCGCCTGCAATCGTCCAGCATATCGGGACTATCTGCAAAAAAATGTGATTGAAGCCGTGGAATCTGTTGAATTCGACCAAAGAGACCGAATGATCCTGCACGAGATCCAGCAGGACGGGCGGATCACCAACGCGGATCTTGCCGAACGCATCAACTTGTCGGAGTCGGCGAGCTTGAGGCGTCTCAAGCGCCTGGAGGACGCCGGCATGATCCGCGGCTACGTCGGCTTGGTGGATCAGTCCCTTGCCGGGTATCCGGACAACGTCTTCGTGCAGATTACGCTGGCGAGCCAGCAGCGCGACGACCTCGCGGCTTTCGAACGCGCGATCGTCGAACTGCCGGAGGTCATGGAGTGCTACGTGATGTCGGGAGAAGCCGACTACCTAGTGCGCGTCATCGTCCGCGACGCCCGGGACTACGAACGCATACACAGCCAATACCTGACGGCGTTGCCGGGCGTCGACCGCGTACATTCGAGTTTCGCGCTGCGGACGGTGGTGAAGCGCACGGAACTACCGGTTCGCTAGGACCCACAACCCAGCGAATCGCTTGATGAATGCGGTGGGGGCGACCGCACGCCCTCGGGCGCGTTGTGGTCGCCCGCCCTGGGGCAGCGCGAGGCGTCAGCCGGTTGCCACGAGAATGCGCGAGCATTCTCGAAACGCGCCCGAAGGGCGCGCCGGGACGGGACAAGCCCGTCCCCTACGAATCGAACGACGACGCGGGACGCCTTATCTTTCGACCGAGCGGGTAAAGGTACCGGAGGCGGCGACGGGCGCTTCGCCGAATCGGTCCGGCATCCAATGCAGCGCGACGCCGTCGGAGCCCTTTGCATGCCAGGAAATCTCGTTCACGTCGTCTCCCGCATCCCAGTCGATCGCCGCGATGGCGAGACGCACGGTTTTCCAGGACTCCCCGGCGTGCCGGTCGAGAAACGCACCGTCGACCTTGAATTCCACGTCGTAACCCGCCTCGGTGGCGGTTGCCTTCGACGCAACCGCCGCACGGGAGCCCTCGAGGAAGCGCAGGTAGTAGCTTTCTTCCACGATCCCGCGAAGCGTGACGAATCCGACGGCCATCTGGGCGAGATCCCGCCGGACCGAGTCGTAGAGGCGGAGATTCGCGGAACGCTCGGGGTCGGGTCGCGAATCCACCGTGATCATTACCGAGTCCTGGGTCGTCAGACCGCGCGCTTCGTCGGCCAAGAGGCTGTCGTCGGAAACGCGAACCGCGACGTACAGGTCCCCGTCGGACTCTCGAACGGCAAACGAGTAGGCGATGTCCGTCGCCGCAGTGGGTGCCGAGACGACGTCCCGTTGACGATCGGCGCGATACGGCAACGAATCCCACTCCCCGAGGTCGCCGTCGACCGACGGGGCACTGCCACTCGGGATCGGAAGGGGCGCCACGGGCAGCAAGGCGGACACCACGTGCAGGTCAACGGGGTTTGCCCCGGTGTGCGTGGACAGCGACCAGAACACCCGCCCGGGCCGGATGTCTCGATATGGGAGCGGTTCGCCCGCGCGCAGATCGAAGGTGAACAGGTTTGCGCCGCCCGCCGGGATCGTCGTTGCCTGTGCGGTGCCCGTATAGAGCAGGTCGGGGCCGGGGTCGACGTGGAGCGAAACCGCGAGATCCCTGTCCCCGGCATTGGTGACCTGGAACGCCGCACGGCCGTCGGAAAAGCCAGGGCCATGGCCGGGCATGGGTACGGACTGCACGGCGTCGTCGAGCCAGCGCATCGTGTCGCGCACATCCTCCGTCAGCAGATCTTCGTCTTGGATGCCGTCGAGCATCAGGTTGGCGATCCGGGGACCGTTGGCGGTCATGCTGACGAGGGCGACATGATCGAATTCCCCGTAGAGGTTTCCGCGCATGCTGCTGCCACCCCCCGTCGTGGCGAGGGTGATGTAGTTGCTGTCCTGGCGCACCACCTTGACGTAGTGGTGGAAATGGCCCGCGAACACGGTGTAGCGGCGGCCCTCGAGCATGGCCTCCACCTTCGGCCAGTCGCCGCGCACGCCGCTGCCGTAGTCCCACAGGGGCTGGTGCACGATCACGATCGTCCAGCGTGGGTCCGGCACCTCGGCCAGCGTCCGCTCGACGAAGGCGAGTTGCTCGACCTGGGTCCACGGGCCCGGCACGGGCGTGTCGGGCTTGCTGACCATCCCGAAGAGTTCCGAGTTCAGGACCACGAACAGCACATCCTTGTAGACGAAGCGGTAGAACGACGGACCGAAGCGCGCCTGCCAGGTCTCCGCCATGGCGGCATTGCTCATGTCGTGGTTGCCCGCCGCGTAGAAGAACGGGACTTCGAGTTGCTCGATGAAGCCCTGGAACTCGTCCCACTCCCGGTCTATCTGGGCTTGATCCTCGGTGTACCCCTCGATGAGATCGCCGACGCTCACGACAAAGGCGGGTTCGAGCACGTTGACCTTCGGAATCGCCGAGGCGAAGACGCCGGGGCGGGCGTCCCCGGTTCGGTCGCTCACGACGACGAAGTGGAAGTCCTCGTCGGCGTCGTTCGCGTCCAGGCTCGACCAGGGAACGGCGCCTGCGGTTTCTTCGACGTCGAATCGGGCGACATCGGCGTGGCGGTCGTCGACTTCGACCGTCGATCGTCCGCATCCTGCGGCAAGCACGACGGCGGCACAAACGACCAGGGACAGCGCATTCGATGTCATAGGTGCCACTGAACCGTTCGCACGAACCTGTGCTCCGACATTCCGTTGTGGGTACATCCGGGGGTCTCCGGCACGGCGAAGGGCGCGCAGTATATACGCTGTATTGTGCCTCGGTGACCGGCGAGAAGGCGTGCGGCGACGATCAGACCTTAGGGGGACCCTTGTGGTCGCCCGAGCCGACCGTACCGAGGCCATTCGTCGCGCGAACGCGGGCGAGGGCGAGGACAAGCCTCGCCCCTACGAACGCTCTAGAGTCGCGCTGCTTCTTCCCGTAGCCGCTGGCGCACGTTGGTGAGTAGGCGTCCGTAGACATTCCGGCCCCGGGTGTCGCGTCCACAGCCCCAGTAGTAGTCGTACTGGCTGGTTTCGATGATGGTTCTCTCGCCGGTTGCGGTGAGGGCATCGGCGACGGTCGTATGCGTCCGGCACTTGGTATAGGTGGCACGGGTCATGTAGACCTCTTTCACGTCGTCCCAGCCGTTGCGAACCCGGCGCCGCTGTCGGCGCGCGATCCGGGCAGCCTTGGCAGGATGCGGTGCGATGCGGATCTGCTCGCGAAGCGCTCGATCGTCGAACTTCATCGCTTGGTAGTAGTGCTCGACCGACGGCCAGTCCGAGCCGTCGAGGCGGAAGGCGTGCTTGGAGTAGCTCGCCAGGGGATTGGCGGGGTCCGCCCGCGACACGAGGACGGCATCGGGGTCGTGGTTGCGGAACACGGACCGTCGTTCCGGCTCAGCCGTCAACGCGCACCAACGTCTTGCCGAAGTTCCGGCCGCCGAGCATGCCGATGAACGCGTCGGCCGCCGAGTCGAGTCCATCGGTGATGCTCTCGCGGTACTTGAGCTGACCTGATTTGATCCATGCCGACAGCGTCTCGAGAGCTTGTTCGGCCTCCGGGTGCCGCGTCGCGAGATTGGAGAAGCCGAAGAAGGCGTAGCCATCCGTGTTTCCATCACCGCCGAGTGCCGGAAGCCCCTCCGCTTGGAGACGCTGCAGGGGATTCATGCGTCGCGTATCCGGCGTCTCGTTGTAGTGGGCGATGAAGCCGCAGATGGGAATCCGAGCACCCGGGTTGAGACGTGGGATCACGGCTTCCAGGACGTCGCCGCCGACGTTCTCGAAGTAGATGTCGATCCCGTCGGGCGTGGCCGCCGCCAGATCGGCCGCCAAGTTCCCGGCCTTGTAGTCGATGCAGGCGTCGAAGCCGAGTTCATCGACGCAGAAACCGCATTTGGCCGGCCCGCCCGCGATGCCCACCGCCCGCGCGCCGTGGATCTTCGCCAGTTGGCCCACGACTTGCCCGACCGCACCGCTGGCGGCGCTGACCACGACCGTTTCGCCGGGCTCGACCTTGGCGACGTTCAAGAGTCCCTCGTAGGCCGTGTAGCCGGTCATGCCGAGAACACCAAGCGCCGTCGATGTTGCTCCTAGGGAACCATCCCATCTCTGGATCGGGATGTTGGGGTTGTTCCACTGCACGTCCGATGGCGTCCCGATGCTGTATTCCTGCCAACCGTAGTAGCCGACGACCAAGTCGCCGGCCTCCCACGCTGTCGTCCTGCTCTCGACGACCTCGGAGACCGTTCCTCCGATCACGGTCTTGCCCACGTTGTCCGGTCGCGGCATGAAGACCGACCGCATGTACGGGTCGAGGGTCAGCCAGCGCGTTCGGAGCAGCATTTGGCCGTCTTCGATGTCCCCAAGCGACTCGGAGACGATCTCGAAGTCGGCGGGTGTGGGCACGCCGACCGGTAGCTGCTTCATGACGACCTTGCGGTTCGTTGTTGGCATATTCGACTCCTGTGATGTTGCGCTAACTCGTCTCCCGTCGGCCATGGTACGCGTCGGGAGAGAGTAGCCGCGACCCTAGCGACCGAGCGCGATCGCCTGTCGAAGGGTCTGCTCCGGTACGTCGCTGGCAACCGACACCGCGCCGATACCGTCGCAAACGATGAGGCGGAGACGGCCGTCCATCACCTTCTTGTCCATGCCCATCGCCTCGAGCATAGCTTCCACGTCGACATCCAACGTCTCGGTAGCGAGCCCCGAACGTTCGATCAGACGACGCACTCTCTCTGCATCCTGGTCGGTGCTTCTGCCGAGCCGTACGGAGAGGTCCATGGCCATCACCATGCCGGCGGCCACCGCCTCGCCGTGCAGGAACCGCTCGTAGGCGGTGACGGCCTCGATGGCGTGGCCGAAGGTGTGGCCGAAGTTGAGGATCACGCGGCGCCCTTGCTCCCGTTCGTCGTCGGCGACCACTTGGGCCTTGATCTCGCAGGATCGTCGTATGGCATCGACTAGGCTGGCGGGATCCCGGCTCAGAAGATCGTCCATATGCGACTCGAGCCAGGCGAAAAACGTTGCATCGGCGATGATCCCGTACTTGATCACCTCCGCTAAGCCGGCGCGAAACTCGCGTTCGGGAAGCGTTGCCAATACGCCCACGTCGGCAATCACCGCCCGAGGTTGATGGAAAGCGCCGATCAGGTTCTTTCCGGCCGAGTGATTGACCGCGGTCTTGCCGCCCACGGAGGAGTCCACGAGGGCGAGCAGCGTTGTCGGAATCTGCACCAGGCCCACACCGCGCTGATAGGTGGCGGCGGCGAATCCAGCTACATCGCCGACCACGCCGCCGCCGAGGGCGACCACCGTCGTCGACCGGTTGTGCCGCTTGTCGATCAGGGCGTCGAGTATCGCCGCGTAGGTGTCGAGGGTCTTGAACGTTTCGCCGTCGCCGATCTCGACGACGTCGACCTGGTCCACGCTCACGAGGCTCCTTCGCACCTGGGGGAGGTAGAGATCGGCGACGGCGGCGTTGGTGACGACCAAGGCCTGGTTGCCGGTGTACGCTTCGAGGAGGTCGGGCGTGCCGAGGAGACCGTTGCCTAACAGGATCGGGTAGCTGCGCTCGCCGGGAAGCGTGACGTCGATCCGGTCGTTCACGACACGCACCGGTGGACGTTCGCGCGGGTTCCGATCGCACCGGGTTCCCTGGAACCCTGGAGCAGATCGTGGATGTCGTTGGCGATCGCCTTGGGCGGTCGGCGATCCACCGTGATTGCCAGGTGGGCGACGGAGTCGTAGAGGGGGCCGCGCTCGGCGGCGAGCGTCTCGATCCGTTCCCGTACGTCGTCCACCTGGAGGAGTGGACGGCGACGGTCGCTGCGCGTGCGCTCGAGGATGAGATCGACACCGCTTCGCAAGTAGACAACGATGCCCCGTTCCCGCAGCACGGTTCGGTTCGCCTCGCGCAGCACGGCACCCCCGCCGGTGGCGAGCACGACACCCTCGCGGCGGGTCATTTCCTCGATCACCTGCTGTTCCCGGTCCCGGAACCGCTCTTCGCCTTCGAGTTCGAAGATCCACGAGATGTCCGCACCGGCCCGGCTTTCGATGACCTGGTCGGTATCGTGGAACGTGAAGTCGAGGCGTGACGCCAGGTGGCGTCCGACCGTGGTCTTGCCCACCGCCATCATGCCGACGAGATACACGTTACGTGTGGTCATTGATCTTGAATCCTTGATTCGCGCACCTTAACGTGCCTCTTGGCCGGGTGCCACGCGCGCTTGGCTACCCGTTGGCTCTTGAATGATCGAGGGGGTGATGAAGACATACAGTTCCTGCTTGTCGTCGCGTTCCAGCGTGTTTCGGAAGAGGCGCCCGACGACGGGTAGCTCGCCCAGCACGGGGGTTCGCACCGTGGCTTGATGCCGGTCGGTCTGGAAGATTCCGCCGAGCACGACGGTCTGACCGTTGTCCACTAGGACCTGGGTGGAGATGCGGGTCGTGTTGATGCTCGGCACGCCGTGGTAGATGCGGCCCACCGTGTCCTGCTTGACCGTGAGGTCCATGAGGATCCGTTCGTTGGGCGTGATCTGCGGTGTGACTTCCAGCTGCAGCACGGCGTCCTTGAAGGCAATGGAGGTGGCACCGGACTTGGTTGCCTGCTGGAACGGGATCTCGACCCCCGATTCGATGGTCGCAAGGCGTTTGTCCGCAGTAATGACGCTCGGTCGGGCGACGATCTCGGCGCGGCCGTCGGACGCCATGGCGGATAGCTGCAGGTCCAACTGGTAGTGCACATCGGCGATGCCGACGGCGATGCCGGATGCGCCGTCGCTAGCGATGCCGAGGCGGGCGACTAGATCTTCGGCATGCCGAACGCCGTTTTCGCCCGCCGGCTCGTCTTCGATGTCGGCGAGTGGGTTGGGCGTGAACACCGCGCCACCGAAGTGAATGCCAAGTTCCTCGGAGAAGTTGGCGTTGGCGTTGACGACCCGCGCTTCGATCTGCACCTGCCGAACCGGGCCGTCGAGCCGCTCGATCACGCGCCGGGTCTCCGCGAGGTTGGCTGCGGTATCGGTGACCACCAGCGAATTGGTCCGGGGGTCGACCAGCACGCGGCCGCGTTCGGATAGGACGGCGCCATCGCCGAGCAGGTTCGCAAGGGCGGTCGCATCGGCATAGCGGAGGCGAATGAACGTCCGCGTCAGGGGAGCCAGTTCCGCGCGCGCCCTGCGATGCTCCAGCTCCAGCCGTTCCTGCTCCACGATTTCGGCCGCGGGCGCGACGAGGAGCACCGAGCCGGTACGGCGTTTGCCGAGTCCATTGATGGACAGCACGAGATCCAGTGCCTCGTCCCACGGCACGTCCACGACGCGAAGGGTCATGCGCCCTTCGATGGCCTGGCCCGCGACCAGGTTCAGGCCCGCGAAGTCCGCGATCAACTGGAGGACGCTGCGCACCTCCACGTCCTGGAAATTCACGCTCATTCGCTCTCCGACGTAGACAATCGGTTGTTCCCGAACGGGATCGGCATCCCCGATGCCGTCGTCGGCTGCTTTGCCGCAACAGGCCAACAGCGCACCCGCCAAGACCGCCGAGTGAACGATCGGGTTCGTGAAAGCTGGCGGCGCGCCGCTCTGGCGACTTCTCATTCTTCGCTACCTCCTTCGTCGGTTTTCTCCGATCCGTCGTTCGGATCACCGGGAACGCTCAGATCAAGGGCACGCGCCCTCGCCGTCCAGCCCTCTTCGCCGTCCTCGACGAGTTCGAGGATGTCGATCCCCGAGGGGCGTATCGCCGCGATTCGGCCATGGTCGCGCCCGAGGTAGTCCCCGACGGCGAGGGGGTGGGTGATGCCGCTTGGGTCGCGGATCAAGGCAAGGGTCTTGCCCCGCCCGACGAGCGTTCCCACCATTTCCAGTTGGCCTAGGGGGAAGAGTTCCTGCGGTTGCGGCGAGCGGTTGGGATCCGGCGCCTGCGAGGCACCGGCCCCCGCCACCTCGGCGAAGGGCTCGAAGGGACTTCGTTCGGCCATTGCCCCGTACTCGAACCCGGCCCCCCCATGCGCTGTCGGTACGGGCGTCGGCGTCGCGGATGGTTCGGTGGTCGTGTCGACCAGTCGCTCAAGGTCGGACAGATCCGTATCCCCACACCCGCCGGTCAGCGCGAGCGCGGCGCAACCAATGTAGCGAAGACCCCTCATGTTCGAGGCGGCATTGGTTGACGCGATGGCCCGGCGGGTACGTGTGACCCTGGCGCGTCTTCGGCGTAACGATAGGTCCTGGCTTCTATCGTGAGGCCGAGGTCGCGGGGTCCCGTTCGAGGCGTCAGGTCGAAATCGTGCAGGGTCACCAGCCGGGGAAGCCCCGCGATGTCCGCGGCGAAACCGCCGATGTCGTGGTAGTCGCCGACGACGCCGATGGTGATCGGCAACTCGCGGTGGAAGCCCGCTTGGCGTTCGGAGCCCAGCTCGATCCGATCGATGACCAGGTCGTGGGCGACGACGGCCCGGGATATGTCCTCGACCAGGCCAGGCACCTCGGTTTCGACTGGCAGCCGCGCGAGCATCTCGTCCAGCGCGGCCGTTGCCTCGCCAAGACCGGCGCGACGGAGCCCCAGTCCGGAGGCTGTCTTGGCGAGTTCGTCGAATTCGTGGCGCAGGTCGGCTTCGCGTTGTTCCGCAGCGGCGAGCCCAGCCCGTTTGTCCCCGATGACGACGAGATAGCCCAGCGCGAGGACAGTCATCGCCAGAATCCCGAAGCAGAGAGCCTTCACCGCGCCGGGCCAGGTGCCGATCTCGGCGAGGTCCAGGTCGGCCAGGTCCATCGACAGGTCCACGTTCACCGGGCCCCTCCCTGCGTTCTGGGGACGGACGTCGCAATGGTCAGTTCGAACGCGGCGGCAAGGTCGGCCTCCGCGTTGGCGGACATCTCCTCGATGCCCTTGAGTCGCGGTGCCTCGAACTGCTCGGATGCGTCGAGATTGCGCATCAGTGCCGAGATGGCGTGATTGGAGCGGGCGACGCCGTGGGCGGTGATGTGCTTTCCGCGCTTGACCAGAGAGGTGTAGTGAACGCCCGGCGTCACGGTTCGGGCAAGTTCCTCCAGGATGCGCACGGTGCGTGTTCGGTCGCGACGCAGGTCCACCAGCACCTGGAGGCGTTCGAGCGTTTCGTCCGTGCGTCGGCGGACCTCGTCGATTGCGTCGGCCTGGCGTTGGAGTTCGAGGAGGCGTGAACGCAGGAACCCATTGCGCGCGTCCTGGCTCGCGATCCGTCCGTCGAGAACCAAGGCCGCCAGGAACACGAGGCAGAAAGAGCCTGCGAAGACGCCGCCCAGTTGCCCGAGGAATGCACGTCGTTGCCGGTCTCGTCGCCGTTGCCGCCAAGGCAACAGGTTGATGCGGGCGATCATGTTCGGATCTCGGCGAAGCCGCGAAGCGCCAGTCCGCAGGCGGTGAACAGCGTAGGCGCGAGTTCGGCAAGGGATGCCCCGTCGATCCGCGGGGTGACCGCCATGCCGCGAAAGGCGTCGACGACCTCTACCGCGATGTCAAGACGCTCCGCCGCGCTCTCGGAGAGTCCGGGTATTGCGGCACCGCCTCCGGCGAGCAGCAGCCTGTCCACGGACTCCAAACGGCTTGCCAGGAGCACGAGACGCAGGAGCCGGGTCAGCAGGGCGAGCAGGGAGTCCACGGTGGATGCTTCGAAGGCGCGACCTGCCGCTGGGCTGTCGGCGAGATCTTCGCCCGCCGGGTCCGCGGACAGGCCGAACGGCTCCTCCCTCGTTACGGCGGTGTCGCCGTCGACGAGCATCATGGTAGTTGTGACGGCGCCGATGTCGGCCAGCGCCACGGGCGTACCGCTCCCGGCGGCATGCAGAACCGCGTAGTGGGCGCCATGGCTTTCGACATCGACGACATCGAGACCCAATCCGGCGACGTCCGCCGCTTCCTGCCATTGCGCGACGTATTCCACGCGACAGGCGACGAGCAGGACGTCGACTTTCGAGGGGTCCTGGGCAGACAGATGCATCGGTTCGAAGTCGATCACCACGTCTTCCATGGGGAAGGGGATGTGGCGTCCGGCTTCCTGGATGACTTCGGTCTCCATCCGGCGGTCGTCCAACATCGCATCCATTTCGAGCGTCTTGGTCACGACGGCGGAGTTGCGGATACCGGCACACACCTTTTGGGGTTTCACGCCAGCTCGCCTGCAGGCGCTGCGGATGGCTTCGCCAACGGCTCGCGCATCGCTTATATTCCCCGCAACGACGCTGCCGGCTGGGATGGGCTCGACCGCGTATGCCTCGACGCGGTACGACTCGTCGACGCGAGACAGTTCGACGAGTTTCACAGCGGACGAGCCGATGTCGATGCCAAGCCACCGACGGCCGAAACGTCGTTTGGCTGCGCTTGGGTTTCGCATGGCGGAATCCGGGACCGGTGTCGGCGTTGGCTTGAGCGAGGCCGGTGCTTCGACCGGTGCGGGGGCGGACGTGAATGGAGAGACTTTGGGCGCGAACAGTTTCATGGTGGCGATCCTTTGACGGGGCCGTGGCATGTCCTTTGACGGCGATCAGCCGGCCGCCGGAAGGCGGGGCCAATGGCGGGCCAAGGTTTTCGGGCGTTGGCCCGGAAAACAGCCGCAGGAGGACAACTCACGGGTGTCGTTTCTGCGCTCCCTGGCGAAGTACGTGGTGCGGGATATTGTCTGGCTGGGAGCGGTCGGTGTCTGTGCGACAACTCTCGGATTGGCGTCAGTTTTTCTCTATCTGAACCCGCAGATTCCGACCACGGAGACCTACAGACATTACCGATTCGAGACGCCGCTACGAATCTTCACGGCCGACGGAGCGCTTGTCGCGGAGTTTGGCAACCGGTTGATTCCAATAGATTTTGATGACGTTCCGAGGGACTTCATCAACGCCCTGCTGAACACCGAGGACAAGCGCTTCTACGACCACGCCGGGATCGATCTCATCTCGCTGGCCAACGATGTCGTCGACCTGTTCTTCTCGGATGTCCGCACCGGTGCGAGCACCATCACCATGCAGTTGGCCAAGCAGGTGTCCTTCGGCCCCGAACAGCTGATGATCCGCAAGCTCAAGGAGATGCTGCTGGCCATCAAGATCGAACGCGAGTTGACCAAGGACGAGATTCTCGAGCTCTACGTCAACATCATGGCCTTCGGCAAGCAGGCATACGGCGTGCAGGCGGCCGCTCACACCTACTACGGCCGCCCGGTCGAGGAACTGAACGTGGCCCAGTTGGCGATGCTTGCCGGGATCATCAAGAAGCCGACGGCGGGCAATCCCATCAACGGCCCGGAATGGGCCATCAACCGCCGCAACCTGGTGCTGCGCCGGATGCGCTCCCAAGGTTCTATCGACGAAGCCGAATACCAGGTGGCGGTGGCATCCCCGATCACCGCGGCCGTTCACCAGCGCGGTATCGACCTGCCTGCGCCGTATCCCGCCGAATGGGTCCGCCAGCAGCTCATCGAGAGATACGGCACGGACATCTACACGGGATTCGTGGTCCACACCACGCTCGACTCGAAACGCCAGGCTGCGGCACAACGCGCGGTGCGGGCCGGCGTGCTGGACTACGACATCCGGCATGGATTCCGCGGACCGGAGGGCCAGCTCGCCCTCGATGCGCTAACGGTGGGCGAAGGGGGCATGCTCGACACAACGGCCATCGCGGAAGCACTAGATGCCTACGGGTCATCGCGGGGCCTCGAAGCCGCCGTCGTGGTGCAGATCGGCGAGCGCCGCGTCGAGGTGATGCGCGCCACGGGCGAGATCGTCGGCATCGACTGGGACGGCCTGCGCTGGGCACCCTACCTCGACACCGACCGCCGCGGTCCTACCCCTCGGCGCGCCGCTGAAATCGTCTCGAGGGGCGACGTCATTCGCGTCCTCCAGGACGAGGAGGGCGCCTGGCGGCTGCGTCAGCTACCGGAGGTGCAGGCAGCCCTCGTCGCGCTGGATCCGCGAAAGGGTTCCATCGCGGCCTTGGTCGGCGGTTGGGACTTCCAATCCAAGCAGTTCAACCACGCGCTGCAGGCCGCTCGTCAACCGGGCTCCGGGTTCAAACCGTTCGTGTACTCCGCCGCATTGGAGAACGGCGTTACCCCGGCCAGCATGTTCCTGAACGCGCCGCTGGTATTCGAAGACGACGCCCTGGAGATGGACTATCGACCGCGCAACGACAGCGGCGAGTTCAGCGGGCCGATGCGGCTCCGCGAGGCACTGGCGCGCTCCATCAATATGGTGTCCATGCGCGTGATGACCAGCATCGGCGCCCGCCCGGTCCTCGACCACGTCGGCCATTTCGGCTTCGAGACGGCGAACCTGCCGGAGGATGTCCAACTCGCGATCGGCGGTGGCACCATGTTGTTCACGCCTCTGGACATGGCGCGTGCCTATGCGGTGATCGCCAACGGCGGGTTCCTGGTGCAACCGAACGTCATCGACCGCGTCGAACGCCTGGACGGCTCGCTGGTATTCGAAGGCCGGTATCCCGAGGCGTGCCAACCTTGCCCCGAGCCGGATGACGAGGGCGTGGCACCGGTTTCTGCACCGCGGGTCATCGACGAGGCCAACGCGTTCGTCATGGACACGCTGCTCCGGGATGTGATCGCCCACCCGCGAGGCACGGGCCGGCGTGCACGGGGACTCGAGCGCTCGGATCTCGCCGGCAAGACCGGCACTACGGACCAGTCCACCGACACCTGGTTCAACGGCTACCACCCCACGCTCGCGACCACAGTCTGGGTGGGTTTTTCGGATCACCGCCCCACTGGCGAGGGAGAGTACGGCTCCCGCACGCCGCTCACGATCTGGATGGATTTCATGCGCGAAGCGCTCGCCGACGAACCGGTGGTGGAGCGCCCCATCCCCGATGGCGTGGTCCGCGTCAAGGTGAACAGGGCAACCGGACGCGTTGCCCGCCCCGACGACCCGGATGCGTTGTTCGAGTACTTCCTGGCGGATAGCCTTCCGAAGAGGGCACCGGGGGATACCGCAGGGGAGAAGCGGACGCGGGTTCGCCCGGAGGACATTTTCTAGGAGCCGCACCGTCGGTTGACGGCGGCTCGCGTGTAACATTAGGCCCGTTTTGGCTTCACGCGTCCGTGGGAAACAGGGGTCAACCCGATGTTGTTCGCCGATTGGGACAGGAAAGAGCTTTGGAATCTCGCCGCCGTCGCTTGGGCGGCGGCCATGGTCGGCGGGGCGCTGATCCTGGAGCTCGGCTTCGGTCAAGAGCCCTGCCCGCTATGCGTCAACCAGCGGTGGTGGGCGATGCTTGCTGGCGTTCTCGCCGTCGCCGGATTTGCACACAACCCGCGTCTCGGGATCTATCCGCTGCTGGTGTCGCTGGCTTCGGTGGCGGGTGCCGCTTTCGCTATCCGCCACCTCTACATCATGACGCTGCCGCCCGGGAGCGTCGAGGGTTGCGGCGTGCCGTTGGACTACGTGCTCGACGTGTTCCCGATCCTGGACATCCTGCGCGTCATGGCCGGCACCGGCGAGTGCGCGGACCAGTCGTTCGTGATCCCCGCCCTCGCGTTGGCCGGCTTCGTCGGGATGATCGCCTTGACGGTGACGTATTGGCGGTCGCGCTAGTCGCCGTCCTTCTCGACCTCGATGTCCACCTCGACCTCGGGGCCGTCGAGAATAATCGTCGCCTTGCCCTTCGGCATTGCATGAAACCGGTGACGCATCCGGCTTGGCCCCTTGGCTACGGCGACGTCGACCTTGCGGTTTTTGCGTCGAACCTGCACGTCGGCGGCATCCCCGGTTGTGCCGGCGAGGAGGCGGTACGCCTCATCGGCCGAACCGACGTCGGCACCGTCGATGCGCCGGAGTACATCACCGGGTTTGAGTTCGCTGTCGCCTGCGGCGTTAACGACCAGAACGCCGCCGTCGACGCCGAAATAGTCGCCTAGGTCCTCGCCGATGTCGACGAGGTGGAGCGCCCCGGTTCCGCCCCAGGCGCCCCCGAGGCCGAGCCTCGGAACTGCTGGCGTTACCAGCGTGGCAGGCGTGATCGCCGCTACCGGGGCGTGGCCCTCGAACGCTTGACCGAGCCTTTCCAGAAGCCTTGCTGGCACTTGGCTCTCGATGTGGATGACGCCAGGTGTCGTACCCACCTCGAAGGTCTCGCTGTTGCCGTCGCGGTACACCGTCAGCTCCACCTCCGCGCCTGGCGAGACGTCATCGAGGACGCCATGCAGGATGTCGACGGGTTGCTTGTTGCCTGTAAGGGACTCCCCGTTGATCGCGACGATGATGTCTTCGGCTTCGACACCGGCTGTCTCGGCGCCGCCGGCGGGCGTGACCCCCGCGACGACGATGCCGTCCTCGGACTGGCCGCCGATCAGTACCCCGAGGAAGGCTCGGTTTTGCCCCGACCAGCTAATGCGCTGGCGCGAGGCTTCTGCCAATCGCCGTGCCGCGTCCTGCATTTCGATGCGGGCCGCTTCCATCTGCGCACGGGCGGCCTCCATTTCGGCTTCCGCTGTGGCGACCGCCTCGACGGTTGGGGCCTTGACGGCGGTGTCGTCACACTCATCGGCGTACACGAGGGCGGATGACGGGAGTGTCATGGCAAGTGTCAGTGCAAAGGCAGTTGCTTTCATGGGGTTCTCCTTTAGCGGTGGCCGGATGTCAGAACGACACCTGCCGTACGAATTCGTGCTGTCGGTAGCGTTCGATATCGGTGAGATCGGCCATGAGGTCGATGCGGTCGCGCAGCAGCGCCTCCCGAGACTTCGGTTCGATGTCGTCGGCGAACAGCTCGTTCAGCGCAGCGTCGATGCCGCTGATCTGCGTCCTGAGCAATCGTTCGGGTGCAGACGGCGAATAGAACGCCAGCACTGTCCGGCGGCGTTCTTCCGTTTGGCGCGACTGCTCCATCAACGCTGCGATGAGGGCATGATGATCGCTTGACTCGTCGCCCCGCTGCGTCAAGCCGTCACCGGCGGTCTCGATGTCGCCAGTCGAAACGTGGACCCACACGAGAACGGCGGCAACGGCGACTAGCGCGACGCTGGCCGCGGCTACCAGGGGCGTTTGCCGACTCCACCGCCCGGGCGATGGCGATTGGACGTGTCCGTCCTCGTCCAAGCGTCCTTGGATGCGCTCCCAGAGCTCGCCGGGCGCTTCCAACTCCCCCAGGGCGCGCAGTTCGTTCTCAAGGACTTCGACCTTGCCCGGGTCGAGGGTCCCGGCGTCGCTACGGTGCACAGACGGTCGCCGGCGTCGTTGATTGTCCATCGCTGACTCCTGTGTGCCTGGCGAGCGCCTTCAAGGCGCGCGCCAACTGGGATTTCGAAAAACTGGCCGTGCGTCCGAAGGAGCGGCCGATCTCGTCGTGGGTGTAGCCCTCGACGCAGTGCATCCAGACCACCAGGCGGGCGTTCGACGGCAAGGTGCCCAGGGCCTGTTCAATGTCCATCGTTCGATCAGTGCCGTCGGCGACACTTTCGTTGGCACCGTTGGCGGCGCGGTCGTCTTCGGGCAGCGCCTCGCGACGTTTGTGCCAGGGCGAACGGAGCCGCATCAGGCAGTGGTTGACGGCGGTGGTCCGCAGCCATGCGCCGAGCGACTCCGGGCGTTCTAGCTTGTGGGCGGCCCGGATCACGTCGACGAAGGTGTCTTGCGTCACTTCCTCGGCCAAATTGGCATCGTTCAGGATGCGCCGGGCCAGTGTGTAGACGGCGTTCGCATAGGCTCGATAGACGATCTCCTGCGCCTTGCGGTTGCCCTTCATAAGCTGCCGCACCACGCCGGGGTCGATCTCAACGCTCTTGAACCGGGACATGCCCCTTAGATGCCCCGGTGACGAAAAAGGTCGCAACGCGACCGCTGGCGCGGTTGCCCCGGATTCGCTGGCGCAAATCCGATGATGCCGTGGATAGCCCGCCAGGTCCCGGGTCGCCCGGGCCGAATGCCCGGTTGCCTGTGCCACGGGACGGGGCCAGCCCGTCCCCTACCCTGCGGCGGCGGGGCGCTCGTAGATGGACTCCTCCTTCTTCGACTCTTCGGAGATCTTCCGCCCCAGGGACTGGAACACGGGTATCTCCTCGTCGGCCAAGGGTTCCATGGCGATCTTGCGGGCCATGGCGGCTTCCAGGTACGGCGCGAGCTCCTCCATCTTGCGGCGTTCCCGCTCCTCCTCGCGCTCCTTGAACTCGGGCATCACCTCGGCGGCGAAGAGTTCCAGCGCCTCGCAGATGTGCTCATGCTGATTGCGGCCTGCCTGCTGGATGAAGGTGACCTGGTCGACGTCGCAGGCCTCGAATTTCAGAAGGTGTTCCCGGAGGTCATCCGGGGTGCCGATCCCGCCCCGGCTGCCGGACAGCGCCTGGGTGATGTCGCGGGATTCCTGCTGCGCCTTCTTCATCGCCTCGAACTGCTGCCACAGGTTGGTGCGGCCCGGCTTGTGCTCGCCGAAGGCGTACAGGCTGCCGAGTGCGAAACCGAAGAACTCGAAACCCGCAAGGCCGCGCTGGATGGCCTCTTCCCGGTCCTGGTGGCAGGAGAAGCTCGACACCATGCAGATGTTCGGGTTGATGGCGTGGCCGATGGGCACGCAGGCGTCGCTCTTGATGATGCCGTAGTACTCCTCCACCCACTCGGTGGCCTCCGCCGGATCGACGAACGCAAACGTCAGCGCGCCGATGCCCAGCCGTGCCGCCATGCGAATGGTCTCCCGCTGCGAGCAGGCCACCCACAGCGGCGGATGCGGGCGCTGCACCGGCTTCGGCACGATGTTTCGGCAGGGCATCTCGAAGTACTGGCCCTTGTAGCCGGGATACGGGTCCATGGCCAGCATGTTGCAGATCTGCTCGGTGGCCTCCATGAAGATCTTGCGCTTCTTCGCCACCGGAACGCCGAAGCCGCCGAGTTCCAGTTCCGCCGACGATTCGCCGGTGCCGAACTCGACCCGGCCGTTGGACACGAGATCCAGCGTCGCGATGACCTCGGCTGTGCGCGCCGGGTGGTTGTAGCCGGGGATGACTTGGCGGATGCCGTGGCCCAAGCGGATGTTCGTGGTTCGTTGGGAGCATGCCGCGAGAAACACCTCGGGCGCGGAGGAGTGCGAATACTCCTCGAGGAAGTGGTGCTCCACCTCCCAGGCGAAATCTATTCCCAAGCGGTCGGCCACTTCGACCTGTTCCAGGGCGTCGTTGAAGAGCTTCTGCTCCTCGCCCTGGTCCCACGGCCGGGGCAGTTGGTGCTCGTAGAAGATCCCGAACTTCATGCTTGTAAGCGTCCCTCCGAAGCGAACCGCGTAGTCTGTCGGATTCTTCGCGCGGGTGGCAAGTCGGACTCGGCCTCTGGCCGACTTGGCCTCACCAATGCTCGAGTTCCACTGGCGTTCTTCCGCGTGAATCCCGCGCCTGGGGATCGGCACCGGCGTCGAGCAGAACGTCGATCACCTCGGCGGACCGATAGAACCGGTCGTAGGCTCGATGCAGGGGCGTTCTGCCTTCTTCGTCCCTCGCTTCAAGGTTGGCGCCGGCATCGATGAGCGCCTTCACCACCGGCGGTGTACCGCTGCTGCTGGCGGCGACATGCAGCGGCGTGCCGTGGGAAGTGTCCCGACCGTTGAGGTCGACGCCGAGACGTGCGAGGGCGGCGACGACCGCCGCGCTCCGGCCATGTCCGGCCGCCACATGCAGGGCGTTGTAGTCGTGCACGGTCAACACATGGAGGTCGGCACCGGCGCGTGCCAGGGCGGCGATGACCGGCGGGCTGTCATTGAATCGAGCCGCGACGTGTATGGGTCGCAGGCCGCGGCTGTCACGGGCCTTCAACATGTCGAGCAACTCGTTCATCGCCCCGAGGCTCTCTGCCAGCGAGGCGGCGTCGGCAGCATCCTCGATGTTCCGGTGGTCCACGGACGGGTCCGTCAGCGTGGCGAGTTCGGCGAGCAGGGCGAACACGGCAGGGTTTTCGCCGCCCAGCAACGCACCCGCGGTCAGCGGATCGGGGGCGCGTGGCGGTCTCTCCGCGACCGGGTCGTCGCGTGCGGTTTCGAGATTGTGGAAGAACCAGGGTGTTCCCCAAAGCTCGAAACCGTAGAAGCTGTACGAGCGTTGGCCGCCAGGGACGATCAGGTCCTCCATCGAGGCTGGCAGAGAGGCGACATCCGGATCGGCGCCGGCCGCGACGAGTGCTTCGATGACCTCGGGGCTGTCGCTTGCCATGGCGGCGCTGTGCAGGGGCGTATGGTCGCGTCGGTCCCTCATGCGAACGTCGGCCCCGGCTGCGACCAACGCCGTGACGACCAGGGGACGCTCGTTGCGCATCGCGGCGATGTGCAGGGGAGTCCGTCCACGGGTTCCGCGTTCGGTCAGGTCCACCCTGGCCCGCAGGCACTCGGCGATATCCTCGACGGTTGCCGTCGTGAAGAAGCCGTTGTTGTCCCAATCCGAACACTCGTTCGCCCATGCGACCGGGAGCGTCGTGCACAGGACAACCGCCAGGGCCGCGACTCGATGCCTGGTCCACGTTTGTCTGGCCGAAGACCGGTTGTTGGGAGGCATCGGCGTTGACCGTTCCTCATCGTGAGTAGGTCGAGCATACTCCAGGTCCGTCGAGTGCCGTTTACGTCAAAGCGCAATGCACCGGTCGGCCCGTGCCGTGACCCTCGGGTCGTGCGTAACGGCGATTATCGTTGCGCCGAGGGAGGAGAGATTGTCCAGCAGCCGGAGTTGAAGCTGGTCGTTGAGATGCGCTGTGCCTTCGTCGAGAATGATCAGCCTCGGTTCGCGGTAGACCGCGCGGGCGACCATCAGCCGTTGCCGTTGACCCCCGGAGAGCGAAGATCCCATGTGCCCCACGAGGGTTAGGTACTGCATGGGCATGCGCTCGATGTCCTCGTCAATGCAGGCGATCTGCGCTGCCCATCGAGCGCGGTCGAGATCGGGGTGCGTCTCTCCGGCCGCGATGTTCTCCAACAGCGATCCGGAGAAGAGGTCGTCGTCCTGCATCACCACGCCCAACTGGCGTCGGTAGTGGGCCGTATCCAGACCCCTGAGATTCACGCCGTCCACTAGGATTTCTCCGGCTTCCGGGTCCAGCAGTCTGGTTAGCAGCTTGACCAGGGTCGTCTTGCCCTTACCGGACTCTCCTGTGACAGCCACAAACTCTCCCGCTCCGACACGAAAGTCGATGCCGTCGAGAAGCTGACCCTCCTCGTCGCCGTAGGAGAACGCCAGAGAACGGACATCGATTTCCCCGCGAAGTTCGACCCGTATGCCTTCCGGTTCCGCCGGAAGTTCGCGGTCCTCGAGACCGATGTCGCCGATCCGTTCCAGATGCAATTTCAGCATCCGCAGATTCACGCCCGCTTGCACAAGAGCATGAACGCGACCCGAGAAGATGCTGGCGTAGGAACTGAACGCGAACAGCATGCCGAGTGTGAATTCTCCTTCGATGACCTTGTGGGCGCCGAGCAGGAGCATCACCAGGTTCTCGACGTTGACGAGCGTTGACCCCGCGAGACCCAGGTGAAGGCCGAAGCGGGCTAGACGGGCGCTCGCGTTGATGGAGCCGATGTATTTCTCTCCCCACGCGTCCTCGCGGTCCGTCTCAGCGCTCAAGAGCTTAATCGCGCGGTGTCGTTGGATGTTCTCGATGAAGCTGGTGCTCTCCGTTGCCGAAGCAGCTATGGACTCTTGGTTGAGATTGCGAAGTGGCGCATACGTCGCTGCGTTGAGCGCAGCGAACAAGGTCAGGAACGCGCAAAGGACCAACGCTAGGGTCGGCGAATAGGCGAGCGTGACGGCGAACGCACCGACGGCCATGAGGCCGTCGATCAGCATCGCGAAGACACCGGTCGTGAGGAACTGCCGTATCGGGGAGATCGACCCGAACCGAGAGAGCACGTCACCCGTGTGGCGGGCCGTAAACCACGCGTCGGGCAGACGGAGGAGGTGATGCGCGAGGCCGCCGACCATGCGCAGCGCGGACGTGTTCCCGACGTACAGGAGAAGCAACGAGCGCAGGTAGCCGGTCGCAGTTGAAATGGCCGTCAGCAATCCGAAACCGATGGCAAGCGCGACGACGATGTGCATGTCGCCTTGGCGGATGCCGTGATCCACGGTGAACTGGGTATTGGGCGGCATGATCAGGGCGAAACCCTGCAGCAACAGGGTCATCGCGAAGACCCCGGCCAAGGTGGTCCCGAGTCCCCTGAGAGGCGCCAAGAAGGCCGCGAGCTTGACGGTCTCGACGGCGCGCTTGGGTTGCAGAGCCGGAGTCGGCCAGACCTCTAGCGCAACGCCCGTGAATCGGGATCCGGCTTCTTCGTACGTGAAACGGCGTCGGCCCAGCGCCGGATCCACTATCACGATCCGCCGACGGTTTGCGGCTTGGAGCACGACGAAGTGGTCGAGTTCCCAGTGCAGGACGGCCGGTGTTCTGAGCCGGTTCAGTTCGGCGAGCTCTAAGCGTACGCCCCGGCAGGCCAGGCCGAGCGATTCGGCGCAGTCCCGCAGTCGGCGCAGCGTCATGCCTCGTAGCGAGAGCCGGAATTTCGACCGGAGTTCGCGAAGCGTCGAACGATAGCCGTGGTAGCCCGCGACCATGGCCAGACACGCAATCCCGCACTCGGAGCGTTCGCTCTGCATGACGACGGGCACTGGCATTGGGTCAAAGTCGACCGGCAGTGGCGCGAAGGGGTTCGATCAGCCAATCAACCAACGTACCCCGGTCTCGGATCAGATCGGCCGTTACCGTCATCCCCGGTCGCAGTGCCCGGCGTTGTACGGTGGTGAAGGCGAGTCCGTCCGGGAAGACCACGTCGATCCGATAGACCGGTTCTCCCGTATCGTGCAACGGTCCTTCGGGTACGACTGCGGTTTGCGAAAGCGACGCGACACGGCCCGACCGCACGCCATAACGTTCGTAGGGGAATGCGTCGATGTACACCCGAACCGCCTGGCCGACCTCCACGAAACCCGTGGCGGCTGGTGCCGCGTAAAGCCGAGCCGCCATGGTGCCGTTCGCCGCGACGATATCGAGCAGGGTCTTGCCCGGTCGCACGGCATCACCGGCATCCACCCGCACCGAGTGGACGATCCCGGCTCTGGGGGCAAGAACCATTACCGTGCCCTCGCTCTTCAGACGCAGTTCGTCCAGCGCGAGAACG
>JAPPND010000240.1 GCA_028818795.1 Gammaproteobacteria bacterium
GAAGAACTCGTTGGTGCGCTCGACGTTGCCCCGGAACAGCAGCATGTTGCCCACCCGGTCGGTCACCTTGTTGACCGAGTACCCGACTTCCCCGAGGAGCGTCCGGGCGCCGTCGAAATGAAACTCGGCGTCGGCGAAGAGCTGCGCCCGCCGCTCGGCGGCGATCATTGTGCGCTGGTCCGAGAAGTCCATTCGGCACAGCGCACCGCTCGGGTAGCCGCCACCGGCCCGGCAGTCCGCATCCGGGAAGCGGGGGGCGTCCAAGCCGCCGACCTGGTACGGCGAGTACGTTCCGTCCGCCTTGGCAACGGCGCGCCGGAAGCTACCCGGCGAGCCGCGCCCCGAGTCGAACGAGCCTTCCACGATGTCCCCGTCGCCGTCCGGGTCGATGGCGCGGGGGATCATCCAGTCGAACTCGGTGCGGAAGTTCTCGTCCTGTTCGTACCACGTGCCGTAAAGGCTGATGGTGCCTCTCGTCGTCTCGAACCCTGACGCGAAGCCGAGGTCGTAGGCGCGGTTCGTCGCGTCCCGGTAGCCGCCGGCGAGCTCGAGCCCCGTGAGGTGTTTGCGGGTGACGATGTTGGCGACCCCGGCCACGGCCTGGGATCCGTAGGTCGCCGAAGCCCCGTCGCGGAGAATCTCGACGCGCTCGATCATGAGAACGGGCAGCGTGTTGATGTCGAAGAAACTCTGTCCGACGTCGTTGGAGACCGGCGCAAACCCGGCGCGACGCCCGTTAACGAGCGTCAGCGTGGACGACAGGCCCACGCCGCGCAGGCTGAACTGCGCGACGCCTTGCAGGTAGTTCTGCTGCGTCGCGAGGTAGGAGCCGGTGTTGGCGGTGAGGCTTGACAGGATGTCGACGCCTTGGGCGGCGCCCACCGACTCGAAAAGAGCCGCGCCCAGCGTCTGTACCGGCGCCCGGCCCTCGTAGACCTCCCGCCGTCGGATCAGCGAACCCACCACCACGACCTCCTCGATCGCGGGGCCGTCGGTCGCTCTGCCGTCGGTGTCCTGTGCAAGCGCCGGTACCGATGGCCATAGCGTTGCCGCGAGGCACACGAGGAGCAGCTGGACGTTAGCCCGCAAGGCGGTCATCGCGGCCACAGGCGAGATATCCGGGCTAGCGCGTTGCCTGAACCCTAACGAATACGCGTCGCCCACGGGGATCGGCGGAACGTGGATCGTAGCTTCCGGCAATGTTGACGTGGGGCGGGTCAGCATCGAGCAGGTTTGCCGCTCCCACGGTGAAGGACGTTTCCGATCCCTGCCATGTTCCCACCGACCACGTTGCGTTGGCATCCAAGGTCGAGAAACCGTCGATGCTGCCGCCGCCATCGTCTTCGTACGCGCCGACGTGCCGCGCCATAGCGTTGAGCCGAATTCGGTCACGCGTCCAACCCAAGCCGCCGGCGAAGCGCAGCCGCTGGTTCGGCGCCCCTACGTTGGCGCGGTTGAGCTTTCCGAGGCCGTCGATTTCGACGCCGGCGTTGGTCACGTCGTAGGCAAAGAGCCAGGTCGCCTCGGCCCACGCGGAAAGGCTTCCGCGGGTGGTGGCAAAGTCGGCGCGGGCGGAAAGGTCCAGGCCGGTTGTTTCGATCCGGTCCGCGTTGATGAATGCCACGTTGACGATGGAGATCGTGCCGGCGGACGTGCGTTCCACGCGTGAGTCGAACGGATTCGCGTTGACTATCGCCTGCGCGTTCTCCTTGCGCAGCACGTCCTCGAAGGAATAGCGCCAGAGGTCCGCATTCAATGCCCAGTTTCCCGTCCGCCAACTTAATCCTCCGTTGTAGGCGCGGGAAGTCTCCGGCTGTAGTTGCGGGTCGCCCAGGGTGCGCCGTCCGGCGAAGGTCCTGGATCCGTCGTGGTCGACGATGTTCGTGAAGTTGGTCTGCACGCCCCGGGTCTGAAACGGTGACGGTGCCCGGAACGACGTGCTGAACGAACCACGCAGCGAGAGCGTGTCCGTGGCGCGGAAGAGGACCGTGACCTTCGGATCCAGGGTGTCGCCGACACCTTCCCCGTAGTTCTCGTAGCGCAACGCGCCGGTAGCTTCGAGACGCGTCGACAGGGGTACCCAGACCTCGCCGTAGGCCGCGAACACGTCGTCCTCGGCCTCGAAGTTGGCGTTGCCGATCAGGAACGCGAAGCCGTCGTGGCGCGTGACGGTGTCGTAGGCGAAGGTCAACGACTAGTCGCGGTACTGGACGCCGGCCGCGAATCCCGCCCGGTAGCCGGAGAGAAACCCGGTGAGGTTCGCTTCCAGGGCGGTGAGGGTCGACTCGCCGTTGCCGAAGTAGTCGCCGATGATGAAGTCGCGCAGTTCGGGGGAGTTGTGCAGCGCGTCCCCGGGCGGGGCGGCGAAATTCGAACTGAACGGGTTGAAGAACAGGCAACCGCCTTCCCCGGCGACGGCGGGTTCGGGTGCCGTTGGACTGGTGTCGCAGCCGCTGCCGCCGAAGCCCTGCAGCGCGGCCTGGAAGTTGCCGGCGATCACGTCTCGGGGGTTCAGGAGAGAGTCGTTCACGGCGCGGACGAGCGAGACGTTCCAGTCGGCCTTGTCCGAGAGACTACCGTCGATGCCCAGTGCCAGCCGCGCCGTGTCGTGCTGGTAGTAGTTGATCTCCGGCGGCTGGCCGAAGCCGTAGGGTCGGCCCTGGAAGAAGACCGCTTCCCCGAACGTGTTGCCGGGGTTGTTGGCGGGCACGAGGGGCGTGTTGAGTACGGGGAACTCGGCGAGACATCACGGCTGATGTTGTTCCGGGCGTAGCCGAACTCCGCCCAAAGGCTTCCCGTCTCGTTGAGCTCTAAGTCGACTCGGCTCCAGGCTTGGGTTCGTTGTTCGTTGGGGACCGCGGTGATCTGGGGGCCGTAGTCGAACCGGCAGATCGTGCCGCCGTCGGTGAGTTCCTGGAGCAGCCCGGCATACCGTTCGCACTGCGGGTCGGAGACCGTGCGACCGAGGGAGGGCACGTTGAAGCTGCCGGGATTGCCGAAGCCGCTGGTTGCGGGGCGCAGCCAATCCACTTCGATCAGCACGAGGCTCGAACGGTCCAGATAGCTGCCGGCGAGCAGGAAGTCCGCGGTACCCGCGTTGCCGCCGATCACGGCGTCCAGAACGAGGTCGTCCTGCGAGCCGTCGCTGACCCGGCTTCGGTATTCGGCGTGCACTTCGATGCCCTCGAAGCGTGATCGCGTGATGAAGTTGGCGACCCCGGCGACGGCTTCCGACCCGTAGATCGCCGTGGCGCCGTCCTTCAGTATTTCGACGCGTTCGACGGCCAGCATCGGGACGAGGGCCGCTAGGTCCACGAAACTGGAACCGTCGTCCGTCTGAACCGAGGACAGAGCCTGTCGTCGACCGTTGAGCAGTACCAAGGTGGAAGCGACGCCCAGTCCACGCAGATTGATGTTGGCGGTTCCGACCGTGAAGTTCTGGGTCAGGTTATCGGAATTGTTCTCCGACCCGGCGTTGATCGACAGGACGCCGACGAGGTCGCGGATGTCCTTGAGCCCGGCGTCGAGAAGATCGTCGCCTTCGTAGCTGGACAGCGGGGACGGGGAGTCGGCCTGGCCGGCGATGCGGCTGCCGGTCTTGGCTGTGACAACAACCTCCTCGATGGTGCCGGTTTGGGCGAGACCGGTACTGGCGGCCATTGTTAATGCGACGCCGGTTGTCGCAACAGCGGCGTATTTTCTGACTGACTTTGCGCGCATTGATGGGTTGCCCGGTCGACTTGGGACAAATCGATGCGTCCAGTATAGTGCCCGTCCCCCTTGTCGCGATGCGGCCATTGACTACCCCTGGGGTCTACGGTGCCGACGTGGAGAAGTAGTGATGCGTAGCGACATGTCCAAGGTGATCGTCGAACGACCCCGCTCGGGGGGTCGCGGTCTACGCAAGGGGCGACGGCCCCGCGATCCTGACGACTTTCGCAAGCAGGTGGGTCTGCACCGCGCGGCAGTCGAGGCCGACTCGTGGAAGGAACTGAACGAGAACCTGGCGCCGCTTCGGCGCTACCTGCACAGCCAGGTCGGTCGGCCTTGGGACAAGGTGTGGTCTGAGATATGCGCCAACCTCAGACCGTCGTCAGCGGTGCAGCAGCACGTGCGGGACCATGTCTTCGACTTCGTGGCGAGGGATGTCACGGTGCGCGATGGAGAGTTCTACCTGGCCGGGTGTTTCCTGCGCCCGGCAGCGACGTTGCGCGAATCCTGGTACGAGCTCTGGATCGATCCCCGAACCGGGATTCTGCGTCGCAACAGGCACTACAGGACCTACCGGCAGCGCTCTCGCGAACGGCAGCGCCGGCGCGAGGCGCTTGTCCGGAGGCGGATGGTCTCCGCGGGCGAGAACCGCCAGTATCACCTGTTGCAGGACGGAGCGTGGTGGGAAGTGGCGCTGAAGAAGGTCCCGACCTACTACCAAGACCGTAGGACTCGTTACGGTCCTCCGCGCAGGGTTGCGGTCGAAAGGGAAGTGCATGACGCCGTGCTCGACGCGAATCTCTCCGATTTGCCTCGGGCCGTGCTTTATGACCGGCGCGGCGTGTACGCCGCGTCCAAGCGCCAGCTGTCCAAGAAGGAGACGAAACGACTCGGCCTGCGATAGGCCGGGTGTCCCTTAGGGTGCGCCACGTAGATGGTCTGCCACGATTACCGACAGCGTAGCGTATGAGCCAGAGCAGGAGGTCTGAGCGCCCCAAAGCCGGGCCGGCGCTTCGCATTCGCTTTACGCCGCCTCCGCCTCCGGCCCAGCCACGCCGTCCTTTCATGGAACATCCGCCGCCGGTCGCTACGCTCCGTTCGGCGTCATGTTCCATGAAAGGCCTTGCGATAAGTAGCTACTAGCTAGTTCCTGTCCGGGAACTGGGTTGCGGAGATTCGGGAGCGCGCAATTG
>JAPPND010000188.1 GCA_028818795.1 Gammaproteobacteria bacterium
TGGCATCCCCCTTCACCAGGCTTCGCCTGGCGCAAGACAAGCCCGTCCCCTACGAGCCGTTCCGGCCAGGTAATTCCAGCCGGACGAGCGCGCCACCGAGTTCACTGTCGCCGAGTTCCAGGGTGCCCTGATAGACCTCGGCGAGTTCCAGCGCGACCGCCAGGCCGATCCCATGCCCAGCGCTCTCCGTGTCCGCCCTGGCACCCCTTCTCAGCACGCGCCGACGGTCGGCCGGCGCGATGCCGTCGCCGTCGTCCTCGATCAGGATCGCGACGGCACCTTTCGCCCGTCGTACCGAGATTCGCACCCGCTTGTGCGTGTACTTGAATGCGTTCTCGATCACGTTGCCCAGCATCTCCAAGAGGTCCCGTTCGTCCACGCGCACCGCGAGGGGGGCGTCGACAAGCTCGAGGTCGACCGCCTTTTCGGCGTAGGCGCGCTCTAGGGCGCGACCGATCCGGGCGGCCACAGGGGACACGGGCACCGCCTTTGCTGGCACAACGGTTCGTACCGCCGCGGCCCGCGAGAGTTGATGCGTGACCGTGGTTTCCATGCGCTCGACCTGGTCGTTCATGACGTTGGCACTGGATCCGTTGATCTCGCGCATGGCGTTCTTCATCACTGCGAGCGGGGTCTTCAGGCTGTGCGCCAAGTCGTCCATGGCACGCCGATACCGGTCACGGTTGGCCTTCTCGTAGGCGATGAAGCGGTTGAGATTGCGGGCCAGTCCCGACAACTCGCGGGGGTAGTCGTCCCCGATATCGCCTCGCCGACCTGCCTCCAGACTGTTTAGTCGGGCGGCCATGCGCCGCACCGGCGCGAGCCCCCAACGCACCGCAGCGAGTTGAATGACCACGAATACGATGGCGGCACTCAACAACCCGATGGTGGTGTTGCGCCGGAACTCCGTTATCTCCCGGCGGAAAGGCGCCCGATCCGTCAGCACCCAGAAGGTGAGTTCCGCGCCGCCGAGGTCTTCCCAGATCACCGTGTAGGCCAGGGCGAACCGGGACGGCCCGCTACGTGTGGCGGCGACCCCGAAGGCCGACTCGCCCGGTGCGGGCCGTCGGCCGAGGGGCGATTGCTCGCCGATGTGACCGACGCTGACCACGCTCGACGGAGAACGCCAGACGACACCGTCCCGGGCACGTTCGACATACGCGTAGAGTCCCGAGTCCGGTTGTGCAAGGCGCGGCTCTCCTAGTTCGGTGCCGAAGGCGAGTTCGTTGGCCTCGTCCTGTGCCGCGCTCAGCAAGCCGTAGGCGACGGCGCGGAGTTGCTCTTCGGCGCCTGCGCGCACGGTGGCCTTGAACGTGCGGTCCTGAACCCACCCCACGGCACCCAAGCAGGTTCCCAGAACCAGTGCGGTGATCAACAGCAACCGGCCTTGCAACCCGAGAATTCGGGGCAACACGCCCCCACGCACATCCTTGGTCGAACCTTCGTCCGGCATCATTGGCCCAAATCGACTATTTCGCGATGGTGCCACCCCACGCGACGGGACGCGACCGTCAGGCGATTGAGTCCAAGGCGAACCGGTACCCCTGACCACGCACGGTCCTGATGGGCTTAAGGCGTCCTGCCGGATCCAGCTTGCGACGAAGGCGACCGATGAATACCTCGATGACATTGCTGTCGCGGTCGAAGTCCTGCTCGTAGAGGTGCTCGGTAAGTTCGGCCTTGGAGACGACGCGGGATGGATTCAACGCCAGGAACTCCAGGATACGGTACTCGAAGGCGGTGAGTTCCACCAATGTACCGTCGACCCGCACCTCTTTACTCGATGTGTCGAGTCTCAGCGGGCCGTGTTCGACTACCGAGGACGCGAAGCCGGCTGCACGACGTATGAGCACCTTCAAGCGGGCCAGCAGTTCCTCCATGTGGAATGGCTTGGTGAGGTAGTCGTCGGCACCGGCTTCCAGCCCGCCCACCTTGTCCCGCCAGTCGCTTCGCGCGGTGAGAATCAATACCGGAACCGTGTTGCCTTCCCGGCGCAGCGTCCTGATCAGCTCGATACCGGTGAGCTTCGGCAGGCCCAGGTCGATGACGGCCGCGTCGTAGTCGTACTCGCGTGCGTAATACAGCCCTTCCTCGCCATCGGTGGCCATGTCCACCACGAAGTCGTTCTCGCGCAGGAACCTGTCCACCTGCGCGGCCAAGAGGACCTCGTCCTCGACGATCAGGAGTCGCATGGCCGTACCTCGCGTCGGGCGGGATCAGTACTCGGCGTTCTCGTGAATCCGGCCACGGGCATCGACGAACACGGTCTTGACCCGCCCGTCGACGTCCACGCGCACCCGGTAGCCGGATTCCTTCGGGCGCGCCCGTTGCGGTCGCGCCGTTGCCGCGGCGGCGGAGACCACGCGTCCCCCGTAGGCCTGGCGGACGATGGCCGTGGCATCTTCGAGCGAGACCTGGGACCGCTTTGTGGGTTCGTCCTTCGGGTCGCGTTCCCGATCCGACGATTGTTCGTCCGCCGGCGGTTCGGTCTGCTCGGTTCGCTCTTCGGGTGCCTCGCCAGCGTAGCCGGCAACGGAACCCAAAGCGAACACCGCGACAAGGGCGAATCTACGCATAGCCATCCGCGGCGGGTTGCCGCCGCGCCTCCTCCTGACGCCATGCCATTCTACTCCCTGCGGCCTATCCCCCGGCTTACGCCGGCCCGACCGTAACCCGCACACGGACGTGATCGCCGGGGCGCTGGCGCATTCGGGCCTGGTAGGTCTGGCCCGCGTACTCGTAGGTGACGAGATACCCGGTGACCTCCCGGCGGTACGTGGTCTCGTCAACGACCTCGCAGACTTGGCGTCTTACGCGCCGGTTCGACACGACGCGGCGTTCGCCGTCCCTCTGGATGTCGGCCGCGATGCTGCCGCCAAGCAGGGCACCCACCACCGCACCGACCTGTTTGTTGCGCTTCTTGTGACCCATCGCGTTACCGATCGCGCCGCCGATCAGAGCACCGACTAGGGGGGTGGTTGCGCTTCGCGTTACCACCCGCTCGGGCACATCCTCGAACCAGCAGTGCTCCTTCGGCTCCACATGAGCCACGGTTTCGACAATCGGCTCGACGCCGGTCACCGGGGCGTCGGCATAGCGAACGTCGGCCAAGGCGTTGGCCGAAACGATGGCGGCACCGAGCATCAGATTCTGTTTCCACATGGCGGAACTCCGTTGACGTTGTTCAAAAAACTCGCACGGAGTATCGGGGCGCGGAACTGAACAAAGTCTGAACAGCATCTCCGAGCTAAGGCCGGGCGGGTTTCGCGCGTAAACGCATCGCCGACACGCGATGGGCGTCATCGAGATCCACGACCACGTCTGCAATCGCTGGCATCGTTGCCAACATGCGCCGGGTGATGCGCTCGTAATGTTCGACGAACCGATTCACTTCGGCGGCACTCAACCGCTGACCCGGGGGACGTTCGCCTTCCTGCTGCAAACGCCAGCGGCGGACTGCGTCGAGACCGGGCACCTTGAGGAAGACCAGTTCCTCGAGGTCGTCGTTCAGCTTGGCATAGGGTCCGCCGAGCGCGTTCTCGATGTACGACCGCCACCGTGTGTGGGCATCGTGTTCCCGCTCCAGCGCATTGATGGGTTCGTCGATGGGGAACTTGGCCGCCCGCGCACCCACGCACCAGCCCTCCAGCACCACCAATCCTGCGCCGCCATCGATCCTCGCGAAGCCCGAGCGAGTGTCCGTTCCCTTGTCGAAATGCGGCACATCGACCACACCGGGCTGCCGCAGCGCCGCCATCGTGTCGCGAAGCCGCTCCACGGCGTGGGTACCCGGCGGGCCGCGGATTGCCAATAGCGGATGTATGGTCTCTGCCAGCCGGAGCCGTTCCTCCCTCGTGAGGTAGAAGTCGTCGATGGAGAGGACCTCGATACGAGTGCCGAAGACCGTTCCGGCTTCGGTGATCAGCCGGCCCAGCGTGGACTTTCCGGCGCCTTGGCCTCCTCCGATCCCCGCGGTCGCCACCCCTCGTCGGCACCAGTCGTCGACCAGCAACGCCGCCAGTTGGCGATAGTCGTCCGGTGTATTCGCATCCAAGCATCGGTAGCAACGCTTCACCGCGTCGCTTGGCACCAACCCCGCCAGATCGGCAATCCGCATGGGCGCCGTCACTGCGTTACCATCGTTTGAGGCAACCGACGCAGACGTTGCGAGTTCGCTCGTCGACCGCTGTGATCGATCGTTCGCGCCACGGTCAAACAGAACAGACGTCAATCGGGAGAGACCATGAATCCTATCGCAACCTACCTCTCAACGTGGCGGCGGATGCCGCCCGTGCGGGTCTACGACACGACGCTCGACCGGCTCAAACCACTGGACGGGGTTCCGCCACTCTTGCTGAGGTTGATCCTCGCACCCGTGATGATCCAGGCCGGCTGGATGAAGGCAACAGGGTTCGGCGGAACGGTGTCCTGGTTCGGGAATAGCCTGGGTATGCCGTTGCCCGAGCTGATGGCTTTTCTCGCCACCGCCGCCGAGCTTGTGGGCGGGGTCATGCTCCTTGCCGGGTTGGCTACCCGTCTTGTGGCGGTACCGTTGCTGGTCACCATGCTGGTTGCCGCCATCACGGTGCATTGGGAGAACGGCTGGCTGGTCCTGTCCGATTCGTCGAGTTGGCTGGCCAATGACCGGATCGCGGAGGCAGTACCGCGCAAGGCCCAGATCATTTCCATTCTCAAGGAGCACGGCAACTACCAATGGCTGACAGGCCGCAGCTCCGTGACGATTCTCAACAATGGCATCGAGTTCGCCGCGATGTATTTCGTGATGCTGATGTCGCTGTTCTTCACCGGCGGCGGGAGGTACACCAGCATCGACTACTGGCTGGCGAGAGCCAGCAAGCGTTCCGTTTGAGCGGGACGGGACAA
>JAPPND010000126.1 GCA_028818795.1 Gammaproteobacteria bacterium
ATGCCCGATTCCGCCACACCCTTCTTCGGCATCACGGAAAGCGCCGCGCGGCGCCAGGCCGCGCAGCGCGCCGCGGGGGGGAAACAGCGGCGGGTGGTTGGTGTGGCGGTTGTTTTTTACCCGGAAATTGGTCAACCCCCCCCCCCGGGGAATGCGCCGAAGCGCACCTCGATGGATTATCCGCCAGATCGTCGACTCCGGTTCGTCGGCCTTCATCGCATCCACTCCTTCGCTTCCCGTATCGCGTACTCAATCTCTTCGGTCAAGTCGGTGCCGTGTTCGGGACGGTCGGCCCGCCAGCCGAAGTGCACGAGGGTCCGGATCAGGAAGAACAGCCGCAACTTGGCGACATCGGCATCGGCGAACGGACGTCGCTCCCGGTAGCCTTCGGTTAGGGCGGTCTGCATGTCGTCGAACCCATCGAGGTCCCGATACCGGTAGAGCACGACCGCGAGTTCGTAGTGGTGCCAGCCGAAGCCGGAATCGTCGAAGTCGATCAGGTGCAGGCCCCGTTCGCCGACCACGACGTTGTGAGGGTGTAGGTCCGCGTGAATGAGACTGAATGTCTTCGCCGAGTCATCAAGGCGCGAGAGCTCGTCGGCGATTATCAGGCGTGCCTTCCCCAACACATCCCGCTGTTCGGCGTTCAACTGCGGGATGTCCCAGAACGGACCCCAGAACGCCCGGTCGCCGACGAAGCCCTCCACGTCGAAGCGGTGCCGTTGAAAGCCGTTGGGCACGGTCCAGGCGGCGGACTGGTTGTGAATGGCGGCGGCGATCCGGCCGATGGCCCGGAAGTGCTCCGGGAAGGTCGACGGTTCCCGGGCCATGATGCGACCCATCAACTCGCCGTCCACCCACTCGAGCACACCGACGTGGCGTTCACCCCCGTCGAAGGGCAGGGCGACGTAGCCGCTGTCGTCGCGGGTGCGCACGGGCACGGGAACGTCGAGTCCGGCTTCGCGTAGCGCGGCGGTCCAAACCTGCTCGGACTCGAGTTCGGCGAGGGTGTGGTAGCCGGGCCGATGGATCCGCAACACGTACCGCTTGTCCGGTGCGTCAACGCGGAAGGAGGCGTTCTCGCTGATTCCGATCGGTTCGAGGTGGGCGCCGTCCAAGTCCCACTCGCCCAACGCCTGACCAGCAAGGGCGCGAAGCGCGGCGTTCACTTCAGCCATGGAGTTCTTGCATGGTCTCCGAGAGCGCGTTCGCGAAGGTGTCGGCGTTGTCCTTTGAGAACACGAGCGGCGGACGGAGCTTCAGGACGTTGCCGAGGGAACCGGCGCTGCCCGCGAGTATTCCCTTCTCCTTGAGACGGTTGACGACCGCTGCGACCCCGGCGCGGTCCGGCTCCTTCGAGGCCCGGTCTTCGACCCAGTCCACGGCGAGAGCGAGCCCGTGGCCGCGGACATCGCCCATGCACTCGTAGTCCGCGTGCAATTCGACGAGCGCCCGCCGCAGGTGCGCGCCCGCTTCCACGACGTTGTCGAGGAGCCGGCGCCCCTCCAGTTCGTCGAGCACCGCCATCCCCACTGCGGCTTGCAGGGGCGAGGACGCAAAGGTGTTGAAGTAGCCCGTCTTCTCGCGGAAGGCGTCGACGAGTTCGGGACCGGCGACGACCCCGGCCAGTGGGAGTCCGGCGCCCATGGGTTTGCCCATCGTCACGATGTCCGGCACGAAACCGGTCGTCTCGTAGCCCCACCAGTTGCCGCTGCGGCAGAAACCGGCCTGCACCTCGTCGGCGATGAACACGCCGCCGGCGTCGTGCACGATCTTGGCCGCGCCGGCCATGAACCCGGCGGGGATGTCGGGGATTCCTTCGTTGAAGAGCAGCGAGCAAAGGAACATGCCGGCGAACGGGATGTCGTGGTTGGCGAAGTCCGCAATCGCGCTTCGCACCTGATCGAGATACAGTTCGGTGAGTTGAGATTCGGAGGCCGACTCGTCCAGTGGACGGTAGCGCTGCGGGTAGGGGATCGCCCGAATCTCCGGGCTGTCTGCCCCGCCGCGCCGCGAAAGCCGTCGCACCTCCGTGCTGTTGCCGTGGTACCCGGCATCCGAACAGATGATGCCTCTTCCCCCGGTAGCCGCCCGGGCCATGAGGAGGGCGATTTCGCTCGCTTCGGTCCCCGTGCAGCAGAACACGGCCCGGGTGAGCGAATCCGCGTGCAGACCGGTCAAGCGCTCGGCATAGTCCAGGATGCCTTCGTGCAGATAGCGGCTATGTACATTCAAGGTGCCCGCCTGGGTCTGCATCGCGGCAACGACCCGCGGGTTCGCGTGCCCGACGCAGGGCACGTTGTTGTACATGTCCAGGTACCGTTGCCCGGATGCGTCGGTGAGCCAGACGCCTTCGCCGCGGACGATGTGCACGGGCTCGGCATAGAAGAGCGGCATCCGATGGCCGAGCAGACGCTCGCGGCGTTGGAGGAGAGAGTTCATCGTCGAGGTCCTATCGAAGACGTGGTGCGTTAGCGCGGCGGACGTTGGGTATATTACAGGGGCTGGAGGAGAAGCCATGGCGGAACAGTTTGCGGAGCGGGTCGTTAGATTCGAACGTCCGGACCGCTTTTATTCGCTGCTCATCGGCCCGGATGGGAAGTTGCTCGGCGTCGATGACGGCGGCGAGACCGCAAGTTTCGCTGCTGCGGACGACCAAGTCGTTTGGCAACGGCGGGACGGGAAAGTGCATCACGCCGTGACGGGTCGAACACTCCCGGTCGCCGATGATCGAGTCGAGGCCAACGGCGAAATCTACGCCGTTGCACATGGCCCGGAGAAACTTCCGTCGGAATACCTCAGGGTGTTCGAGGCCAACGGCTGGGTTTGCCTCAACTGCGTCCTTTCGGACGAAATCGTCGACGGTCTGCGCAGGGTGGCGTGCACCGACCAGTACGCCGGTCTTGATCCCGATCGAAAGCGGGCCGCGATCAGCCAACACGTCGCCGTGGCGCAGACCGCCGCCGAACCCGTCTCGCTGTGGCTGATCCGCCAATACATGGGGACGGAGGACATCTCGATGGCCCATTCGCCGGGGATGGCCGTCCTGACCAAGGACGACGGCAAACGCCCGGTGCAGGGCTGGCACTCCGACTATCCCTACCACTGGGGCGTTCCGGCACCGGGGCAGGTGCCGGTGCAGCCGGGCGCTTCGCGTCTCGGCGTGCAACGCAACGTCTGCGTGTCCGACTTCACCAAGGTTCGCGGTGCAACGGCGTTCAAGCTGGGATCCCACGCCCGAAACGAGGGTCCGCCGGACGACTGGGGCACCGCCGCCCGCTACGCCTCCCGCAGCTACCGTGCCGAGCACGGCCTGCCCTACAACGGGCCCGATGCGGACATCGTCGAGGCGCCCGGCGGCAGCATCATTCTCTACGACTCCCGCACCTGGCATCGCGCCGGCGTCAATCGCACCGACAGCAAGCGTGCGGCGATGCTGCAGGCCATGGTGCCTATGTACGTGATTCCCAAGGTCGACATGAGTGCGGCCTACAAGCAGTTCGCGGCCAGCCAGGTCTACGAGGACATCACGGAGCGCGAACGCGCCGAACTGGAAGCGCTCCTGGTTCGGCGCCTGCCCGGTCCGCCGCTGCACGGCGCACTGGGTACCGATCCGGAGTTGGTAGCATTGGTCCGGAAGGAAGACGGCGGACGGACGGGTTATTGACTCGACCGACCGCAGGTACGGACGTGTAGGGGATGGGCCCAAGAGGCTGCGCAGCGGCAACGGCGCGCAAGCGCCGTTGATGGGCGCGGACTCCTGGGGCGGCGTTGTCCCGTCCCGTTGTTCGGGAAACCGGCATACCTGCCGGACGACCACAAGGGTCGCCCCTACGGAGTTCGTTCAATGCGAGGCCGGCGAATGTCTACACCAACCGACGGCGCTCGTTGGACGGCGGAATCGCCATGGACTCGCGGTACTTGGCCACGGTGCGGCGAGCAACCCGGATGTCTCGCTCCTTCAGAACCTCGGCGATCTTGCTGTCGGAGAGGGGCTTCCTGGGGTTCTCCTGGGACGTGAGTTTGCGGATCAGCGCCCGGATAGCGGTGCTCGACACCTCGCCGCCGTTCACGGTGCCGACGTGGCTCGAGAAGAAGTACTTGAGCTCGAAGATGCCCCGGGGCGTTTCCATGTACTTGCGGGTGGTGACCCGGGACACGGTGGACTCGTGGCGATCCACCACAGCCGCGATGTCGACGAGCACGAGCGGTTGCATGGCTTCTTCGCCGCGTTCGAGGAACCCGACCTGCCGGTCGACGATGGCGCCGGCAACCTTGAGGAGCGTCTCGTTGCGGTACTCGAGGTTCTTCAGGAACCACTTGGCATCTTGCAGGTTGTCCTTCAGGTACTGGTTGGCGGCGCTCGGGTCGCCACGACGGATCATGCTGGCGTAGCCGTCGTTGATGCGCACCCGGGGCACCGATTCCCGGTTCAACTCCACGCTCCAGCGGCCGTTGCGCTTGGCCACAAGTACATCCGGTTCGATGTACTCGATGCCGCCGCTGCCGATGCTGCCGCCGGGGCGGGGATTGAGGGAACGTATGAGCGTCATGACCTCGACGAGGTCGCGTTCGGCGAGCCGGACCTTGCGGGAAAGGCCGACGAAATCCCGGTTGGCGAGCAACGCGAAGTGGTCTCGGACGAGATCGATGGCCTCGGTTCGAAACGCCGTGTCCGGGGGAAGTTGGTCTAGCTGGAGCAGAAGGCACTCGCGCAGATCGCGGGCGGCGACGCCGGGAGGGTCGAACGTCTGCACGAGCTTGATCACCGCCTCCATCTCGTCGACCCCGTAGGCGATGTCCATGGTGTCGACCAGCTCGGTCGCCGACGCGGCGAGCATGCCGTCGTCGTCGATGTTGCCGATGACCACGTGGGCGGCGGCGGCGTCCCGTTCGGACAACGGCGCCAGGTTCAGTTGCCAGCGCAGGTGGTCGAGGAGGGTGTCCTCGGCACTGTTGCGCTCCTCGAAACCGTTGTGCTCTTCCGGGCTGGGCGCGGAAGCCGCGGTGGGCGGAGGTTGGTAGACGTCGTCCCAGGTGACATCGACGGGCAGATCCTCGGGAATCTCCTCGATGGATCCCGGCGTCTCGGCGGCCTCGGTCGCGAATGCCGGATCCTCCGCGTTGTCGGAGTCGTCGGTATCGCCGTCCGCCGAGAGCTGTTCCTCGTCCAGGACGTCCTCGCCGATACTGTCGTCGAACGGATCCTCCCCGGTGTCAGACGCCAGGTCGTCGTCGGACTCCTCGACCAGGTCCAGCATGGGATTCGCCTCGATGGTCTGCCGGACCTCGGTCTTGAGTTCCAAGACGGAGAGTTGCATCAGGCGGATGGCCTGCTGCAATTGCGGCGTCATCGCCAGTTGCTGGCCCATGCGCAGGGCAAGCGTCTGCTTCATCACAGTTCGAACATCTCGCCGAGATAGACTCGTCGTACCGTCTCGTTGGATAGTATGGCGTCGGGCTTTCCCTCGGCAATCAGGTGGCCCTCGTTGACGATGTAGGCGCGGTCGCAGATGTCGAGGGTCTCGCGGACGTTGTGATCCGTGATCAGAACGCCGATGTTGCGCCCTGCGAGTGCGCGGATTTCCTGTTTCAGGTTGTCCACGGAGATCGGGTCGACCCCCGCGAAGGGCTCGTCGAGAAGCATGAACCGCGGTTCCCCCGCCAAGGCCCGGGCGATTTCGACCCGTCGTCGCTCCCCTCCCGACAGGCGCTCGCCCAGGTTGTCGCGGATGTCCGTGAGACGGAGGTCGCGCAGCAGTTCCGCGACCAGCGCGCGACGCGAATCCCTGTCCAGGTCGCGTCGCAGCTCGGCAACCGCCAGGATGTTCTGTTCGACGTTGAGCTTCCGAAACACGCTAGCCTCCTGGGGGAGGTAGCCGATGCCCGCCCGGGCGCGCTGGTGCATGGGTGCGCGGCTTAGGTCCTGGTCATCGATGCGTATGCTCCCCGCGTCGGCCTTGACGAGCCCCAGAATCATGTAGAACGAGGTGGTCTTGCCGGCGCCGTTCGGTCCGAGCAGACCAACCACCTCGCCGCTGTCAACAGCCAGTCCGACCCCCTCGACCACGATTCGGCCACGGTAGCGCTTCGTGAGGCCGGTCACCGTCAGGCGAGCGGCGGGCTCATTCGCTTCGGATGCCATCGTCAATCGGGGGTCTTTCGGGGATCGATGTACCGGCAGCCGTCCCGGCAGTCGACCGCATTCTCCTTCATGTCCCAGATGATGGTGCCGCCGGCGTACTCGGTCTCGCCCTTGGACAGGAACGCGTCGCCGGTCAGCTTGATCCGCTCCTCGGCGATGCCGTAGTCGACCGTCTGCGCATGGGCGCGGGCGAGCGGCTCGCCGGGGTTGATCCGTTGCTGGAACCGCACCGGCGCTCCTTCCGCGCCCGTCGCGACGACGCGGTCGAGCTTGCCGTCACGCTTGGTAGCCCTCACCTGCGCCGCTTCCACACGCAACGTGCCCTGCCGAAGGCGCACGTTGCCCGACAGCTCGAGGGTGCCGTTGGGGTCGTCGTCGTATGTGCCGCTATCCGCGTCGATCGACAACGGCTGCTCGGCGTCCTCCGGCAGCGCCAGCACCGGTGCGCCTACCAGCGCTGGTGCGCAGACCAGCGCGACCGCCAGGGCGGTCGCCGACCAGCCGAGCCCCTCGGATCGGGTCTCAGCGCAGCGTGGCGGTCTGCTGGTGCGGTTGAACAACGATGGCTACCCGCTGGTCGGCCGAGGAAAAAAGCGCCAGGCGTCCGCTCGCCAGGTCGACTTCGAAACCGGCAACGCGAGCGCTGACCGTTTCGGTTTCGATCATAGCAGTTTGCTCCGATTTGGCCTGCCGCCGGCCCGGAAACACCGTCAGGGTCTCGGTACGTATGCGAGTGAAAGCACCGCCGCCGCGATCCTGCGCCAGGGAAACGTCGCGTGTAAGCGCGATCTGCTCTTCGAGCTTGCCGGAGGGACCGGGAGCGGTGCGTACTTCGCCGTTGCGCGACGCCACGTGCCAGACCGACCGGTTCTCGTCGTGCAACTCGAGAACAGGCGCCTGCAACGTGGATCTGCCCGCGTCGTCGAAATGGCTGATCAATTCGGCACGCAGCCGGTAGTTCAGTGCACCGTCGTCTCGGTACTGTGTGATGGTGCCTCTCTCGAGTAGGGCATCCGGCTCGTCCGCCAGTTCGGGCGGCAGGGTCGGCAGGTCCTCTTCGCTTGGACCCAAGACCATCGAGATGCCCGCGAAACCGGCAATGACGACAACCACGACACCCCACCTGACGAGGGTCCTGGGCGGGGCCGATGGGGCTTCTGCCATGTGCCCTCAGGTCGATTGGGCGGCAATCACCAGGTCGCAGATCTCCCGCACGGCACCGAAGCCGCCGGGGTTCGAGGTCACGTAGCCGGCCCGGCGGATGACCTCGGGATGCGCGTTCGGCACGCCGACGGACACGCCCACGTGGCCGAACACCGCGAGGTCGGCGAGATCGTCACCGACATAGGCCATTCCGTCGAGGGCCACGCCGCTTCGGGCCGCCAACTCCTCGAGCGTTGCCAGCTTGTCCGCCACGCCGGCATAGAGATAGCGGACGCCGAGTTCGGAGGCGCGCCGGGCAACGGCTTCGGATGTTCTGCCGGTCACGATGGCGATGGGTACGCCGAATGCCATGAGTCGTTTCATCGCGCTGCCGTCCTGCGCGTGGAACGCCTTGAACTCCCCGTTGTCCGGTCCGTAGTAAAGGCGGCCATCGGTCAGCACCCCGTCGACGTCGAGTCCAAGCAGGCGCACGTTCCGGAGCCGACGGAGAATCTCGTCCGGGACGGCGGGATCGGCAACGCCACGGTCCATCGTCACCCCTGGTGGTAGAGGATGAACGTATAGCCGATCCACGCGGCGAGCAATACGAGACCCTCGAACCGGGTGATCACCTTGCGCGACCCGATGGCGAAGGCGAGCAGGACCAGGAGTGCCGTCAGCGCGAACATCATGCCGTAGTCCCGCCACAGCACTTCCACTCCGATCCGCTGCGGATCGAGCAGCGCGGGGATCGCGAGAACCGCGAGGATATTCAGGATGTTCGAGCCGACCACGTTGCCGATGGCCAGTTCGGGATGGCCCTGGCGAGCGGCTGCCACGGTCACCGACAGCTCCGGCAGACTCGTGCCGACCGCGACGATGGTCAAGCCGATGACCAAAGGGCTGACCCTGAACTCCACCGCCACGGCTTCGGCGGCCTCCACCAGGACGTGTGCCGAGGCGAGCAGGACGATCAGACCGACGACGAACCACGCCAGGGACTTGAGCGAACTCATGTCGGGGAGTTCGGCGAGTTCTGCGTCGAGGTCCTCGGGCGTCGCTCGGTTCTTGCGGGCCAAGAGGAAGAGGATGACGGCTAGCCCGGCAAGCAGCGCCAGTCCGTCCAGCACACCGAGGTAGTGATCCTCGCCGGCGCCCGTGAACAGACAGACGAACGTCAGTAGCGTGGCGCCGATCAGCCAAGGCATTTCGTGCTTCAAAGTGTTGTCGGCAAACGGCAGCGGGCTGACCAGCGCGGTGATGCCAAGTACTAGGCCCATGTTGGCGATGTTGGAACCGATGGCATTGCCGATCGCGATCTGGCCCAGATCCTTGAGGCTCGATTGGATACCGACCATGATCTCCGGCGCCGATGTGCCGACCGCGATCGCGGTCAGGCCGATGACGATCTTCGATACCCCGAGGTTCTTCGCCGCGGCGGCGGAGGCATTGACGAAGCGGTCGGCGCTCCAGCCGAGGGCGATGAACCCGACGATGAGTGTCAGGAACGGATACTCCGCAATGAGGCTATGTAGGGGGTCGAGTAGCCCCATGGGCCGTTCTAGGTCCCGTTCTCTTGAGTCCCCGTTATGTTACGCAAAGTAACACCCGCTGGTAACGGGTCCGACGCCGGCGTGGCTGACCCGTGCTGCCCGGAGCCGCCGACGGCGTGCTAAGGTGCATTCGCGTTTGCGGAGCCACCATGATCGACGACCTGAAATCGCGCCTCGAAGAGGCGTTCCCGGACGCCGAAGTAGCCGTTGCCGGCGAGGGAAATCGGTTCGAGGTCCACGTCGTGTCGGCGGCCTTCGAGGGCTTGAGCCGGGTCGCCCGGCAGCGGGCGGTCTACGCGGTGATCGGGGATCTCATTGCCTCGGGCGCCATCCACGCCGTGACCATCCGGGCGAGCACGCTCGACGAAAACCCGTGATCCGACGCCTGAATGCCGCCGACCCCCGGTTCGACGACCAGCTCGATGCGTTGCTCGCGTGGGAAGCCCGGGAATCCGCGCAGATCGCGCAAACGGTGGCCGACATCGTGGCCGAGGTTCGCGTTGACGGGGACGCGGCGCTGCTCAGACTGACGCGCCGGCACGACGGTCTGAACGTGCCGTCCGTCGGGGACCTCGAAGTCGACCCGGACGAACTTGGGCGATGCCTCGACCGCTTGCCGGCCGCTGACACGGACGCGCTGCGCCTTGCCGCGGATCGAATACGCAGCTACCACGAACGCCAGCCGCGCGGCGACTTCAGCTACACGGACGATCTCGGCAACGTCCTCGGCCAACGCACCATGCCTTTGGACCGTGTCGGCGTGTACGTGCCCGGCGGTCAGGCGGCCTATCCGTCGACAGTGCTGATGACGGTGATACCCGCGCGTGTGGCCGGAGTTGGCGATGTCGTTGTGACTGTGCCGACGCCTCGCGGCGAGCGAAGCGACCATGTTCTGGCGGCGATGGCGATCGCCGGCGTGGACCGCGTGTTCACGATCGGTGGCGCCCAAGCCATCGCCGCCTTGGCCTACGGCACCGAGACCGTGCCCCGGGTCGACAAGATCGTCGGACCCGGCGGTGTTTACGTCGCTGCCGCGAAGCGGTTGGTGTTCGGTCCGGCGGGCATCGATCTCGTTGCCGGCCCTAGCGAGATCCTGGTAATCGCCGACGGCAGCGTGGAACCCCGTTGGACCGCTCTCGACCTGCTTTCCCAGGCGGAGCACGATGCGGATGCCCAGGCGATCCTGGTTTCGCCCGACGCCGCTTGCCTGGACCGTGTCGAGGCGGAAATCGCCGACCTGATCGACACCTTGCCGCGTGCGGAGGTCATCCGCAGGTCGTTGCGGGAACGCGGTGCGCTGATCGAAGCTCGCGACTTAGCGCACGCCTGCGAGATCGCCAACCGCGTTGCGCCCGAGCATCTCCAACTGGCCGTGCAAGACCCCGACGCCCTGCTGCCGGCGGTTCGCCACGCCGGCGCGATCTTCTTGGGCGCCCACGCAGCGGAGGTATTCGGCGACTACGTGGCGGGACCGAGCCACGTGCTGCCCACCTTCGGCACCGCCCGCTACGCGTCCCCCTTAAGCGTTCCCGACTTCCTCAAGCGGTCGTCGATCATGGGCGGTGACCAGTCCTCCGTCCAAAGCCTGGCCCGGGTCGCGGCCAACCTCGCCGACGCCGAGGGGCTTGCTGCGCACGGTCTGGCCGCGCGAGCCAGGCTTGTCGGCTACGACGACAACCGGTCTTCCTGACCGTCAGGATGCTTGTCACTCGAGCCGTAGGGGACGGGCTTGTCCCGTCCCGCGCCGTTCGAACAGAGCCATGTAAAAGCCGGCACGGACGAGGGCGCGCCCGTCGGGCGCGATAGCCTGGCCCGTACGGTGCCTTCCCGTCGCGCCTCGCCCGTGTTGACCCCGGCCGAAGCCCATTGCGGCAATGTGCGCAACGGGTTCGCGCGGGATCCCGCGCAGTTTGCCTTGGCCGGGCGTCTCACCGAACTCCATCGCCAGCTCACCTCTACGGAGGAGGGCTCGCGCCTCGAGACTTGGTTGCGCCGGGTGCTGGGCAGGCCAGTCGAGGCGGTCGTGGGACTGTACCTCTGGGGTGACGTGGGGCGCGGCAAGACCTACCTGATGGACCTGTTCCACGAGACGTTGCCCGTCGCTCGGAAGCAGCGATTCCACTTTCACCGGTTCATGCAGCACGTCCATGCCGAACTACGGGATCTCGAGGGCCGTACCGACCCCTTGAAGACGGTTGCGGCCCGTTTCGCCGCGAATGCCCGGGTGCTCTGTTTCGATGAGTTCTTCGTGTCGGACATCGGCGACGCGATGATCCTCGGCGAACTCCTCAAGCATCTGTTCGAGCGCCGCGTCACCTTGGTGGCCACCTCCAACGTGGCACCGGCGAAACTCTACGAGAACGGCCTCCAACGGCGCCGTTTCCTGCCCGCCATCGAGCTGATCGAACGCAACACGGAGGTCGTGCACGTCGGCGGTGAAACGGACTACCGCTTGCAGGTACTAAAGCGGGGAGACATCTACCGGACCGACGGGCGGATCGAGCACCTCCTCGAGAGTTTCCGCGCGCTTTGCCACGCGGACCCGGCGGAGAATGAGGACTTGATCATCAACGACCGGCCAATCCGAGCAAGGTACTGCGCCGGGGATGCGGTCTGGTTCGACTTCAAAGCGCTTTGCGAGGGACCCCGAAGCCAGAACGACTACATCGAACTGGCGAGACTGTTTTCCACGGTGGTGGTTCACGGCGTCCCCTTGTTCAACGTCGAGTCCGAGAGCGAGAATGCGGCGCGCCGTTTCATCAGCCTCGTCGACGAGTTCTACGACCGTAACGTCAAGGTCCTGTTCTCGGCAGCGGCGCCCGTCGACGCGCTGTATGGTGGAAGCTTGTTGGCCATGGAATTCGAGCGTACGAAGAGCCGGATCGTGGAAATGCAGAGCGATGCCTACCTGCAACGCATGCACCGCCCGTAGGACTCTCCATCTTTGTGGTCGCCCGTTCGACCCTTGTGGTCGCCCGGATTCGGCAACGCGCACCTCCGTTGCCTGGCAGCAGCTATGACGCGCGAAACAACATTCGAGACGAAGGAATTCGATGCCTCGTTCAATGCTGCACTGGCCAACTGCACCGAGCTAACCCGGGCCGAGGCGGCGCATTTCGTGGAACACGGCTACGTCGTGATCAAGGCTGCGTTCCCTAGGGAAATGGCCGACGTCGTGTGCGAGAGTGCTTGGACGGAGCTCGAGGCGGAATACAGGATCGAACGAACCGACCCGCATACTTGGAAGGGGGTCTCCATGGGTCGGGGCCGCATGCAGGGCTACGTGCGCACGCAGGGAAGCGGAGCACGGTTCCCGTTGAAGACGCACGCACCCCGGGCGTTCGCCGCTCAGGCCGACGTGGTCGGCGGGGCGGATCGGCTCGCGGAAAGCGGCGATGGCCTGTGCTGGAGGGATGCGGTCATCGGCAACTTCCGGGTGCCCAACGGCCCCGCCTGGCAGCCCCCGGCCCCTCGCCAGCCGGGTTGGCACAAGGACGGCCACCACTTCCGTCATTTCATCAACTCGCCAGAGCAGGGTCTTCTGACCGTACCCATCTACACGGACATCCTGCCGCGCAGTGGCGGCACGTTCATCGCACGCGACTCCATAGCCCCCGTCGCGCGTTTGCTTGCCCGGTGTCCGGCAGGCGTGCATCCCGATGGAACGCAGGCGGGCTACCTCATACCCGGCTTGATCGAACAGTGTTCGGATTTCGCCGAACTGACCGGGGAGGCGGGAGACGTCGTACTGGTGCATCCCTACATGCTGCACCGGGTGAGCGTGAACGCGTCCGTCCGACCGCGCTTCATCGCCAACATGCCCGTCGTACTCGCCCAGCCGATGTGTTTCGATCGTCCACCCGACGACGCCTATTCCCTTGTCGAACTGGCGGTGCTACGGGCGTTGAAGGTTCCGCGGTTCGAATTCAAGCAGACCCGGGCGCCGCTTCGCGTCCAGCCATTCCCCTCTCGCAACGAAGAGGAAGCAACCAAACAGCGCCGGTTGGTAAGACGCGAAATGAACGAGATGGCCGGTCGTGGAATCGTAACGCCGCCTTGGGGCAAGGATTTCGGCTATCTGTCCAAGACCGAGGCGTAGACCACCCAGGAATCCAGCGTGAGTTGGCAATCGCCCGACGGGCGGCAATCGAATTGAAGCCGTTGCGTTGTGCACCCTCCGCTCGCGGTGCCCTAGGTTTTTCGGGTCCGGCGTTGCAAACCAGGCGCAAACGGCCCTCGCACCGTGTTGCGACGGTCCGATACGGGAAGCGGCCATCTGCGCCGTAGGGCGGCCCGAAGGGTTTCGACCGGAGTTGCCCACCTTCGCCCACGGCGCCTCCGATTTTCCTGGGGACCGGCGCCATGGACGAAGCGTCGACAACGCCGCCAAGCGCCGTGCCCGTGCCGAACCGCGACTACGCCGTTGCCGGCGACCGTCGCCGCAGCCACCTGCCCGGCACCTCCGCCGGATCGACCAGCCCGATCCGCCGCCCTTCTCCATCAGCCACGTCCGCGCGTCGGCCACTTCGCAGCGCCGGAACGCGACTCCAACCCTGCGGACTGAAAGGGGGCGATGTCCGGCCCGGACAGTCTCCCCGGAAGGTTCAAGTGGCAGGAAACTCGCCGCTGGACTGCGACGCCGATTGTGGTCGTCCCCGCCGGAGGCGAGGGCCAACGAACGTTCGCCAGCTCTCGATGAACACCCCCACGGCAGTCTTTGGAAGTGGGCGCGCTCCTGAGCGTTGTCTCAGCATTAACAACAGTCGGCAATGTCTATGTGCCAACTGAAGGAAGGCGACACTGCAAACCACCGAGACCGCGAGCAGTGTGGCCACGTAAACGAGCGGTACTGTTTCCATTGTGGTTGATTCCTCCTGCTAAGTCGCAACAAAACACCCGACGTAGATCGCGGCACCGACAAGCACAACGACCGCGCCCGCAACCTGTAGGCCCATACCTGCCAACAAAGGACCTTCTTCGGGTGTGGGATCAAAGTAGATGTCATCGTGAAGGTAGCCAGACCGGTCGTAGACGGGTCGGGAAATCCAATCGGGGCCGATATTATCATTGCCAGCGGACGCCGCAAGGAGAACACCAGCTGCCATTAGGGCTCCGCCAGCTACTGTTACACCGGTTGCCACGCCATAGCACGTATATTTCTTGCCGTCGCCCGTCGTAACTTCGACCGTTCCATCGTCCTCCGGCTCCGGTTCCGGTTGATAGCCGTCATCCCCTGTGTAAGTGCCCGAATGCACATTCCCCATGGTATTTTGGTAGAGACCGATAGCGAATTCGCCCCAGGTTCCGTATTCCGGGCACTGGTCCCACATAACCTGAACGGTCCCGTCCTGGCACTGCACCGAATAGATGTTGGCCAAGCTCGATCCGTAGGCAGCACGAGGTAGAAGCGGTCGTACCGGGTCTGCCCCTCGGCCTCGCCGACGGAGTAGTCGGTGAGTGCGGTCACCGGCCCGGAGACCCGCCACCACACGTGGTAGCGGCCCTCGCGGCTCGACCGGACCACGCACCAGGGTGCGCAGTCCCCGTTGTCGAGCACGTCGGAGACCGGGCCGCGGTCCACGTCGAGCGCGCAGAGCCGGCATCGCATGGCGAGATCGCGACGGGCCCGCCTTTGGCGACGTGTCGGCGGATGGCGGCGGGCGTGGCGTGGCGGGCGCGGACCGTCCGGTCCTTCCACTTATGCAGCGGCCGCTTGGTGGCCGGGTCGATCAGGATTGCGCCGAGGTCGTGGAGCATCCGCGCCTCGGCGGCGGTGATGCCGGCGTTCACGCCGCCTCCCCTGAGACACAGCGAGACATATCACGGATGGCGATGTTCCGTCCGGGCTGCGCCACCATCCTTCGCGGATCGGCCATCACCGGGCGAATTTGAATGGGGCGATGTTCGTTCAGGCGGTGGCGACCCCCCGCATGTCCGCCAAACGCTGGCCCGAGTTGAAAGGGGCGATGTTCCGATCCATGTGAGGGCGCGTCGTCGATGGTCCGGAACAGCCGCGCCCGTTCGGCGTTGACTGCCCGGCGGCCTGCAGGTCGCTCACGGCATGGGCCTCGGCGTCGAGTATGGCGAAGGAGACGCCCGGCCTGAGGCATTGCTCGGCACCGGGCAGGGAGCGCAGCTTGTCGTAGGGCGTCCGGACGTCCCGGGCCCGGTAGACGCGCTTGACGCGGCCGTTGGCGCCCTCGCGCTCGGTGGCGAACAGGCAGGGCCGGTGGTAGTTGAGGTAGGGCGACAGGTGCTCCTGGGCGAACGCGTCGACCCAGCGGCGCGAAGCGCAAGTTTTGCTCCGGTACTGACACCGTCGGGATCTCGTTGGTCTTGTCGCCCACCTGCACCTGCCCGAGCACCAGCCCGGTGCCGTGCTCCACCGCGGCGACCATCATCCGGCGCCCGTCGGTGGTCTGCTTCGAGGCGCCGCGCACGTCCTTGCCGTCAGCGCCACGGGCGCCGCCCCGTCGCTGCGCTGCCCCGTCCACGCGCCCACCGCCCGGTCCAGCGCGTCCGGCGGCAGCGACGACAGGATGTAGTGGAACGTGGACGCCGCCGGCGCCGTCTGGCGCCCGCGGCTCGGGCTGAAGAACGCCCCCGCCGCCGCCAGCCGCTCCTGGTCCATGCGCGCCGCGAACTCGGCGAACGCGGACACCCCCCGGCAGCCCGCCAGCCGGGCGGCCACCATGATCGTCGCGTAGCAGGCCAGCCCGTAGCGCACACCGCGCACCTTGCGGAAGTCCGGCATGTCCCCCAGGAACGCGTGCAGGCTGCGCAGCTCCGGCGCCGCCGGCGCCTCACCGGCCCCGCCCGCCAGCCAGCCGCCGGGCAGGTCGTCGCCGCGCAGCACCGCCGCCGCGCCGTTCTCCGTCTCGTACACGTACACCTCCTTGGGCCGGCCGTTCTCCCGCCACCGCGCCGCCCCGCCCGGCTCCCGCGAGAAGCCCCGCGTGCGCCCCAGCGGCACCCAGTTCGACGCCCGGTAGCACGTGCCCGCGAACCGCGACGGATCCACGAACGTCTCCGCCAGCAGCACCGGATGGCCGTGCGCGGCGCGCATGTCCCGCGACAGCCGCCGCAGCCCGAGCCCCAGCGCCCGCGACGCCAGGTTCGGAACCCGGCCCGCGGGAAGCACCGCGAAGCGGGCGTTGTTCGCGACCAGATGCAGCCGCGCGAACTGCTGCTCCCGCGTCCAGCCGATCCACGCGTCCCGCACCCCCACCTTGAACGCCCCGGCCTGCCAGCCCAGCAGCGCCAGCCACGTCCCTCCCCGCACCGCCACGTGCCGCAGCGACCTGCCGAACAGGCCCCGGTAGGGCAGGTAGTGGTGCTCGCGCATCAGCGCGTCCCAGCGCCGCCGCTCCTCCACGCCGCGCACCGCCCGGACCTCCACCTCGCGCAACCAGCGCCCGCCGCCACTTCCGTCCGCGCCGTCCATGTCGCACCTCTACCACAGCGACTTTTGAATGGCCAGCGAAAATCCGACCGGAAGCGTCAGCTACCCGTCGTCAGGGACTTTTGAATAGCTCTGGTTGGACAGTACGCAGGGTTGTCCGCCGAGGGCCACAAGCGTAGGATTCGCGCCTTCGCATTACGGATGCCCGATAGTCCGTCGATGAAGACCGTCAGCACGCGCCGCGAGGACGCCGAACACGATTGGTACGTGGTGGATGCCGAAGGCAAGACCTTGGGTCGCCTGGCGTCGGGAATTGCCCATCGTCTGCGCGGCAAGCACAAGGCGACCTACACGCCGCATGTGGACACGGGCGACTACATCGTCGTCGTCAACGCCGAGAAGGTGCGGGTCACGGGCGCGAAGGAAACGGACAAGATCTACTACCGGCATTCGGGCTATCCTGGCGGCATCAAGGCGACACCGCTCAAGAAGGTGCGCGCCGATCATCCGGAGCGTCTGATAGGCAACGCGGTCCGCGGGATGATGCCCAAGAACCCTCTCGGCCGAGCCATGCTAAGCAAGCTGAAGGTATATGCCGGACCCTCGCACCCCCACGCGGCGCAGCAACCGAAGACGCTCGAGCTTTGAGATGTGCGTGGACGCACCAACCCGACGCTAACGGGCGACAACTGGAAAAGCACTTCATGGCAGAAACGAATTACGGCACGGGCCGGCGCAAGACATCGACGGCGCGGGTTTTCCTGGGTGAAGGGATGGGTCGGATCTTCGTCAACCGACGTCCCCTCGACGAGTACTTCGGCCGGGAGACGGCGCGGATGGTGGTGCGCCAGCCGTTGGAGGTTGTTGGAGCGCTCGACAGTCTCGACATTCGGGTGACCGTGAAGGGCGGCGGGCCCTCCGGACAGGCGGGGGCGATTCGCCACGGCATCGCCAGGGCGCTTGTCGAACGCGACGAGGAACTGCGCGGGCCCTTGCGGCAGGCGGGTTTCCTGACACGCGATGCCCGCGAGGTCGAGCGCAAAAAGGTGGGCCTGCGCAAGGCCAGAAAGCGGCCGCAATACTCCAAGCGCTAACGTCCGGACCGGACGGGTCGAGAATGCTGCCTTGGCGGTGTGGTAAGATTTTCGAGTCCATTTTTCCACGAGCCGTATCCACCCGAGTGCCCGCGTGAGTAACGACAAAGACGCGACGAGCGTGGAGAACAAGGGCCGCCGCTATTTCCTGATTGGCATGACTTCGGCAGCTTCGGTGGCTGGGGCCATCGGCGCGGCGGTGCCGTTCGTCAAGTCGTGGACACCGAGCGCAAAGGCGCGCTCGGCCGGTGCGCCGAAGATCTGCGATATCTCTCGGATCCGCGCGGGCGAGATGCTTCAGCCCATGCCAGCCTGGCGCGGCAAACCGTGCTTCATCGTGGGCCGGACACCCGAGGACATCGAGCGCCTCCAGACCGAACAGGGCGATTTGGCCGATGCCGCGTCCGAAAAGCTCGACCGGCAGCCCGCCTACGCGCGCAACCCCTGGCGTTCGAGGCGACCGGAGCTCGGCGTCTATATCGGCATCTGCACCCATCTCGGTTGTTCGCCGAAGCACCGGCCGGAAGAGGGGGACTTCTACTGTCCCTGCCACGGTTCGCGTTTCGACTTGGCGGGTCGGGTGGTCAAGGGCGTTCCGGCGCCGGACAACCTGGACGTCCCGCCGTACTCCTACCTTTCGGATACCGAGATCATCATCGGCGTCGATGAAGAGGATCTGGCTGCGGCAACGGATTCGGACGACTCGTCGACGGAGCGGGCGTAAGTGGCCGCCTCTTCGCAAGCGGCGCCCCATAGCCGGGCCGACCGGGTCCGAAGGACGCGCCTTCGCCTTTCGCTATGCGCCGACTCCGCCTCCGGCCCAGCCACGCCGGCCTGCCCATGAAACAAACGCCACGGTCGCAAGCTCCCTTTGACGTTGGTTCCACGCGAGGACCGTTGACTCGCCTGATGGCTTGGGTCGACGAGCGTTTTCCGCTGACCCGGGCGATGGAAGATCACGCCACGAAGTACTACGCGCCGAAGAACGTGAACTTCTGGTACCTGTTCGGCGCCCTCAGCTTGGTGGTGCTGGTCATGCAGCTGCTCACCGGGCTGTGGCTCACCATGTCCTACGTGCCATCTGCCGAAGGCGCATTCGCCTCCGTCGAGTACATCATGCGCGATGTCGAGCACGGGGATCTCATCCGTCTAGCGCACTCCACCGGCGCGTCCGCGTTCTTCGCGGTCGTCTACCTGCACATGTTCCGTGCGCTGGCCTATGGCTCCTACCGCAAACCCCGGGAATTGATTTGGCTCATCGGCATGGCCATCTACCTCGTGCTCATGGCAGAGGGCTTCTTCGGCTACCTGCTGCCGTGGGGCAACATGTCGTACTGGGCCGGGCAGGTGATCGTCTCCCTGGTCGGCGCGATCCCGTTCTTCGGCGCGGATCTCATGGAATGGGTTCGCGGCGACTACGGAATCTCGGACATCACGCTGAACCGGTTCTTCGCGCTCCACGTGGTGGCGCTTCCGATCGCGCTCATCGGACTGGTGTTCGTGCACATCGTGGCGCTGCACCACGTCGGCTCCAACAATCCGGACGGAATCGAGATCAAGGATCACAAGGACGACAAGGGCGTGCCCCTCGACGGCATCCCGTTCCACCCCTACTGCACGGTCCACGACTTCCAGGCGACGGTTGCGTTCCTGTTCATTTTCTGCGCGATCATGTTTTTCGCGCCGGAGATGTTCGGCTACTTCCTGGAAAAGCCGAATTTCGAGCAGGCCGATCCGTTGAAGACGCCGGACGTGATCGCGCCGGTCTGGTACTACACGCCGTTCTACTCGATGTTGCGAGCGACGACCTTCCCGATGTTCGGTCTTGCCGCCAAGTTCTGGGGGCTTGTCGTCATGGGTTCGGCCATCCTGATGCCCGCGATGCTGCCGTGGCTCGACAGGAGCCCGGTCAAGTCCATGCGCTACAAGGGGCTCGCGTCGAAAATCATGCTGGCGTTTATGTTGGTGAGCTTCTTCATACTCGGCTACCTCGGCACTATCCACACCACCGACTTGACCACGGCAATCGCGCAGGTCTGCACGCTGATCTACTTCGCCTACTTCGTGCTCATGCCGTGGTACACGCGCGTCGAGAGGACCAAGACGCCACCGGAGCGCGTGACGTGACGAAAGCGGCCGTTGTCGCGGGTGTGGTGGGGCTGGTCGCGTCGTTGACGGTCCACGGTGCCGGGTCCGACGTGGAACTCGAGCCGATGAAGCCGGATCTAGGCGACCTGCCGTCGCTGCAGCGGGGTATGACCTTGTACGTCAACTATTGCCTCGGTTGCCACTCCCTCAAGTTCCAGCGCTACGAGCGCACCGCCGACGATCTCGGCATTCCTCACGACTTGGCACTTCGCAATCTGGTATTTCCCCGTCGCGCCCGCCCGGTCGGCATGGACGGCACCGCGATCGGCGACCTGATGCAGACGTCCATGCCCCAAGAACGGGCCAAGGTGTGGTTCGGGAAGCCCCCGCCGGACCTGACGATGGTCGATCGGGTCCGAGGAACTGCGTGGGTCTACAACATGCTGAAGAGTTTCTACGTCGACCTGGAGCGACCGTTCGGTTTCAACAACCGGGTGTACGAGAACATCGGCATGCCCCATGTCCTCGTAGGGTTGCAGGGCATACCACGCCTCGTTCCCAAACGACCCAAGTCCGTGGATGTCCTCGACGGGCTGGATGCGATTGTGAACAAGCGGGCGGACGGCGAATACGTCACCGACGTGACCGCCGACGACGAGTTGCCGGACGGCTCGGACCCAATGATCCGTGAGTGGGTGGCGGACTTGGAGGTGGACGCGGAGACGGGTTCGATGACCGCGGAGGAATTCGACCAGGCGGCCTACGACATCGCCAATTTCCTGCACTACGTGGGTGACCCGGGTCGCCGGGAACGCCACCGAATCGGGGTTTGGGTGCTCGCGTTCCTTGCCGGGCTGTTCGTTCTGGCCACGTTGCTGAATCGCGAGTACGGGAAAGACCTGCACTAAACATGTTTGGACGCGGCACAAGGCCCCCACTCGAGTCGAGCTCCGATGCCGTATTGACGTCGTCACTCGTCGGGCCGAGGTGTCGCGGCTAGTGTAGGAGGTTGCCGTGGACTTCAATCCAGTCAGACGTTCTTCCATGACCCTCTATTCGGACCCGCGCGACCACTACAGCCATCGAGTTCGGATGGTATTGGCGGAGAAGGGGGTTACCGTCGACATCGTCGATGTCAATGCCCGCCGCCCGCCCGAGGAACTCGGCGACCTGAATCCTTACAACACGGTTCCCACCCTCGTCGACCGCGAACTCGTGCTCTATCAGAGCACGGTGATCATCGAATACTTGGACGAGCGCTTCCCGCATCCCCCGCTGTTGCCGGTCTATCCCGTCGCCCGGGCCCAAAGTCGATTGCTGATGCATCGCATCGAGAAGGACTGGAGCGGTCGGCTCGACGTGCTGATGCGAGGTCGAGGCGGCGAACGGGTGCTTTCGAAAGCCCACCGGGAACTGAGGGAAAGCGTCGTCGGCGCGGCGCCGTTGTTCGCGGAGAAGCCGTTCTTCATGAACGAGGAATTCACCCTCGTGGATTGCTGTGTGGCACCGGTGCTGTGGCGTCTGAAGTACGTCGAGGTCGACCTCCCGGAACGTCAGACCCGACCCATGATGCAATACATGCAGAAGATCTTCGCGCGCCAGTCGTTCCGGGACAGCCTGACGGAGCTCGAGGTCGAGATGGGCGAATGACGTCCACGCGACCCTACCTGGTTCGGGCGATCGTCGACTGGATCGTCGACAACTCCTGGACACCCTACTTGGTGGTGGCGGCGGACGCGCGCGGTGCCGAGGCGTTGCTCGACTACGCGACCGACGGTCGCCTTGTTCTCAATGTGTCCGCCACGGCAACCCGAAATCTCGTCATCGGCAAGGACACGCTGGAGGTGGATTGCCGGTTCGGCGGGCAACCCGTGCATGTGAGCGCGCCAATCGGCACGGTCGTGGCCGTGTACGCGCGGGAGAACAGCAGGGGAATGGTCTTCGAGGTCGAAGACCACGACGCGCCAACCGAGCCGGAACCACCGTCCCGACCGAAGCTCTCGCTGGTGAAATAGCGCTAGGAGCTGTTCTCCACGTAGTCGAACACCTTCACGACCCGCTGGACCCCGAACACGGTCCGGGCGATGGCAACCGCGGCATCCGCCTGTTCGCGTGGCACGACGCCGATCAGGTAGGCGACGCCATCCTCGACGAATACCTTGATCCGCGAGGCCTCCACATCTTCGTCGGCGAGAAGCTGCGCCTTGACCTTCGTCTGCAGCCAGTTGTCATTGCCCCGAGCCACCAGGCTGATCGCGCCGCCGATCTGGATTTCGTTGTGGATCTTGCGGATCTTATCGATCTCGCGAATCGCATCTTCGGCCAGGCTGCGCAGACCCGCGTCTTCGACCTGCCCGGTCAGCAGCACGATCCCGTCGTAGCTCACGACGTTGACGTGGCTGATCGCCAGGCGTTCGTCGGCTTCATCGATGCGACGCGAGGCCATCCGTTCGATGGCTTCGTCGTCGAGCCAGGTGCCGGGTGTTCGATGGGAATTCACGCAGCCGACCTGCGCCGCGACGAGCGTGGCTGCAACCCAATGCAAAACGATCCGAACGGGACGTGGTCCGCCGCTTGCGGCGGGGGAGTGTTCAGCCATCCATTGCATCAAACGCATCCTGAATCCATTCACACGCTAGGCCGTAGTTTCCCTTCCATGCGGATACGACGTCAAATCGAATTCCTCGGTAGCGATGCTCGGGGTGCTCCTGTAGGTATCCCTCCGCCGTGCGAGTGAGGCGGCGCCTCTTGTCTCGGTCGACAGAACCCAATCCGGATGTCCAGGCGCTTGCCGATCGGTAACGGACTTCCACGAAGGCCAGCACGTCACCGTCTAGCATCACCAGATCGATCTCGCCCGTTCGACGGGAGTAGTTCCTGGCCAGGGTACGCAGTCCATGCCGGCGCAGCAGCCGTTCCGCCCGCCGTTCCGCCCGCCGCCCGACTCGGTTCGTGTCAGGCCGCGGGCCGGGGTTCAGTGACGCGCCCGCGCGACGTAGCCCTCGTAGCCAGCTCTCGATCACCGGTATCGCCACATAGATGGTCTGATGGCGAGCTTGACCGGCTGGTCAGTTGGCGGCGTTCCAGATCGGGACTAGCCGTCCGCCGATGACCTCGGCCCAGACTAGCGTCCGTCGAATGCGGCCGTCCTCCCCGAGCGACAGGACACCGGTGCTGCCGGGGATGGGTTCCCGGCGAACGGTCAACCGATCCAACTGGTTGGCAAGCCGGAACCCGTCGACGCCAAGGGCGAAAAGCGACGCGTAGGTACCGCGGCTTGCCGGGAAAGCGTCGTAGACGGATCTGCCGAGGTCCCCCGAATCGAGCGTCCAAGGCATGGCGCAGACCCGTACTCCCTCGAGACGCGACAGGTCGACGCTGCCGAGTGTGGCCGTCGAGGGTGCGAATACGGGCAGGTCGCCGGCGAAGTAGAAGTCGAGTGCCGGTTTCAGCGACAGGAACTCGGCGGCGTCGATCAGCGCCACCACGGCATCCACGTCGTCTCGCCGGCGGGGAGCGAACTCGAGTGTCGTCCCCAATAACGACTCGATCTCCGTGGCGCGCGTCTGACTCTCGCTGATGTGCAGTGCTTCGCCGACGACGTTCGTGATCTCACCAGGGCGGTGAAAGGTGCCGAAGCCGACGGCTTCGACGCCGTCGAGTTCGTCTTCCAACCGGATCCGAGCGCGGCCGGACCAACGGGCCGGGGAATCGAAGAGCACGATGCGTTCGATGTCCGCTGCTGCGATTGCATCGGCGATGGCGGACGCCTGGTCTTCGATGGCGAGCGAGAACTGCACCATGTCGTCGGTGGTCGGGGTGCCGGGATCGAGATGATTGAGGGCGATGACGGGCAGTGCCGGAGACAGCGCCGAGAAGGCAGCAACCGCCTCCTTCCGGAGCGGGCCGATGATCACTTCGGCACCCTGTTGTCGCGCCAGGTCGTAGGCGGCGGCGACCGACATCGCGTTCGTGTCGTAGATATGGATGCGTTGCGAGTTCCCGCCGGCATGGAGGTACGCCGCCAGGAAGCCGTCGCGAACGGCTTCGCCGGCCGGACCGAAGTCGCCGGTAACCGGCAGCAGCAGGGCAAGCTCGTTCGGGTCCCGGGCGAATTGCCGAAGCGTCGGCGGTGGGTGGCGTGCTGCCGGGTGATCGGGATGGCGGTTTCGCCAGCGTTGCCACTGTTCAATCTGGCCACGGCTCGTGACGGCCGCGTTGAACTCGCTGGCAAGCAACCACCAGGCTCGCGCGGATGGCGTGGGTGCGGACTCCGCCCGGGCGCGAAGTTCCATGACAGGCGATTGCGTCACCTCTCGCCAGATCGCTGCGCTTAGCTGGTCCAGGGTGGCGGCGTTGGTGGTGACGTCCATCAGGGCGATCAACATGCCTGCGGATCCGGCGCTGTCGCCGAGCGCTGACAGGGCCCGGGCGCGAACGCCCATCGCATGCCGGGCCTGTTCGGATCCTTGGGGTTCGAGGACCGCCAGCAGGCCCTGTATCTGCCCGGTGTCTCCGGCAGTCGTCGCCATTTCGAGTCGAATCGCGTCGAAGCGGTACCGCAGGCCTCGATCCAATGCATCGGCCAGGGGTCCCGCCTCGGACTCTTCGGCGAGCATTCGCAGGACGATCTCGCCGACGCGGTCCGCCTCCCCAAGGTCATGCAGGCGCTCCAGCGCTGCAAGGTAGTCACGGGCTCTACGCGCGTGGTCGTCGCCAGCCTGGGCATGCTGGAGATCGGCTTCGACAACGGTCAACGGACTGGGGATCGTTTGTACCGGAGCCGGGTCGGGTTCCGCCGGGGTGCTTTTGCAGCCACTCACTGCGAAGATGGCCGCAACCGCGAACACGCAGCCAGTGCGGGAGACCTTGCCCATGGACAACGACACACCGCCCGCCCCGCCGTCTCGGCAGGCGCGGTTGTACATCGTGGCAACGCCGATCGGAAACCTGGCGGACATCACGCAGCGGGCGGTGAACGTCCTCAAGTCGGTACCCGTGGTGGCGTGCGAGGATACCAGACGCAGTCGGGTGTTGTTGGCGCACATCGGCGCGACGCCACGTCGGCTGGTGGCGCTCCATGACCACAACGAAGCGCCGGCAAGCGCGCAGATCATCGAGTACCTGGGCTCCGGACAGGATGTGGCGTTGATTACCGATGCGGGAACGCCGACCGTCTCCGACCCGGGATTCGAACTGGTGCGGCTCGCCTGGGAAGCCGGCATCACTGTCACACCGGTACCCGGACCAAGCGCCGTCATCGCCGCCGTGGCGGCATCGCCGATTCCCGTCAACCGCTTCCGGTTCGAGGGTTTCCTGCCGGCGAAGGCGGCCGCTCGCCGGGAGGCGTTGGGGGCGCTCCTCGCATCGGATGTCGCGGTGGTCTTCTTCGAGACGCCACATCGACTGCGCGAGTCGCTGTCCGATCTGGTCGACCTCGGCGGCGGCGATCGATCTCTGCTCCTCTGCCGGGAACTGACGAAGCTGCACGAGACGCTGACCGTGGGAACGGTGGCCGACCTGCTCGACTCGCCAACGGTCATGGACAGGGGCGAGTTCGCCTGCATCCTGACCCCCGCGTCGGCACCCGACGAATCGCGGTCCGCCCCGGCGGTCATGGATATACTCGCGGCTGAACTACCACCCGGACAGGCAGCAAGGCTGGCCGCGAGGATCACAGGCGCATCGCGTGGGTCGCTCTACGAGCGGGCGATCAGGGCGGCTGCTCCCGCGCGGGACCCGTAGTGCATGTCAGCTGCGGGTCGCCGACGACCTGCCTGTGGCGTGGTGATCCCGTTGACGACGGTAGTGGACAAGACGGATAGTGAGTCGATTGATCCGCTTTTGGCGTCTGAAGTAGTCAATTAACTCGCGTTATTGGACGTTAGCACCACCGTTTCGCGGATTGCAAGCGCTTTCTGCAACTTTCTTCTCGCTTGTCTCCTCCGCTTCCTCGGTACCGTCCCGCAGCCGCGCCACCGCGCCCCGGGACGCCTCCTGGTTGCGCACGTAGTAGGCCGGCATCGACGGCGACTTCCAGCGGCCGGCGACCTGCAGGTCCACCAGCGACGCCCCCTTCTCGACCAGCGACTGCGCCGCGCCGACGCGCAGCGAGTGCCCGGACACCGGCCGCGTGATGCCGGCCTGCTTCGCCCGGCGCTTGATGACGGCGCAGATCGCCGCCGCGCCCAACCGCGTCTCCCCGATGCGGTGGCCGGGCACCGGGCGGAACAGCGGCCCGGATTCGATCCCGGCGGTGTCCATCCATTCTCGCAGCCGCGCCGCCGCCGCTCGGGCAACGTAGCCCACCTCGCCGTCCCCGTGCTGGTCCGTCTTGCTGCGGCGGATGTCGATGTGCGCCGAGCCGTCCTCCTGGAACGACACGTCCCCGGCGTCCAGCGCCGACGCCTCGGCGATGCGCAGCAGCGCGCTGGAGATCACGCCGAGCAGCGCCGCGTCGCGGATCCCGCGCGGATCGTCGTCGGCCTCGGCACGTTTGCACATGTCGTCGGCGTCCTCCCAGCGCAGCGGGCCGGCCTGGCCGCGTCCCCGACCGGCGCCCTCGCGGCGGAACCACTCCAGCCGCCGCGCCGCCAGGGGTCCCGCGGGAGGCTCGGCGATTTCGTATCCGTCCAGGGCCGACTCCAGGGCGGCGCGTTTGACGGCGGCCACGGCCGTCACGCCGCTTTGGGGCGCCAGGCCGTTGTCGTCGAGCACGCCGACGTAGTCCGCCAAGAGGCGGTCGGTGGGAGGCCGTCCGTCGAGCCACGACTCGTAGCGCCGGAGCACGCCGGCGTACGCCTTGCGGGTGTTCCCGGACGGCAGATTGTCGAACAGCCGGACCGCCAGGTCGAAGTCCAGGTGCGGTAGCACTTTGTCGGGCGTCGCCTCGGCCTCCGGCGACCGGTCGGCCTCCGGCGTCCGGGTCGTTCCGGCAAGGACGAAGACCACGACGACCGGGCGTTCGGCGGGCGCGACGGCTTCGGGCATGCGGTGCAGGCGTCGGGACATGGCTCTCATTGGGTCTCTCCACTTCGGTGCTTCGGATAACGCGAGTTAACGAGAGTCGCCCATGGGAGACAAGATGAAGATACTTACACGATCCTTTGCCGCTGCCGCCATCATCGTCGCCTCACCTGCATTCGCCAATCCGGTCGACACGGACAACGACGAGGTGCTGGATGACGACGACTTGTGCCCGAACGTGCCGGGATACGGCTGGAACGATGGTTGTCCGGGTGTCCTCGTAACCGGGACGAGGGATGACTTCTGGCTGGTGGAATGCCCGGACGGAACCACCGTCAGTCTGTGGACGCAGTGTCACGGCTTCGCCGACTGGACCCGGTGGCATGCTTCATACCACGATCAAGACACGGGGAAATGGCTTTACACGGATACGCACACAATTGAGACCGAAACGACCGAGGAGCCGGACGACGAGGAGAGTGGTGTTGAAGAGGAGGACTTCGCCGAAGTAGACTGCGATGCAAGCGTCACGGCTTGTTGGACTCCGGGTGATTGGTTCGTGTTTTGTACGACGCACGGCTCCGACAATCCCGGAGTCCAAATGGCACCTGAGTGTGATTTCCTGACCGGGAGTCCCGGGGGGCTATCTGCTATTGAGACGAAACTGATGGAGATCGCTAGGGACTACCCGAGGACGACTTGCGCCGTAGGTGTCGCGGCCTCCGCCGGGGGTGCCGTCTTATTTGCCAAGATCAAAAACAAAGACACCGCCGGGTTAACGTGGGTGATCGTATCTGCCACGGCGGTCGGATGCGCCCTCACAATGGACATCGTGCTGTAGTGCCTCGATTGAAGTTTCTGTTGAAGAACGGAAGATGGATAAAGGTCTTGCGTTCCTGCGTTCTCGTTGTGTGGCTGGGTCAACTATCTTGGCATGGAAGTCAGGGCAAACTCGTGGCTTACTCAGACGAATTGTATTTCCATTGCATTGTGGTTCTCCTTATGGTCGCAATGTACTGGCCCAGACGGCGCAATCCAAACATGACGAGGGGCAAGCCGAATACGGACGCACGCGATTTCGATCCTAAGCGCCTGTAGGATATTGCCCTACGCCGCACCGAAAAGGCGTTGCTGAGCGAGCCCGCGCAGAGCATCCGGGGACACAGGTCCTTTCCCCAACCGTACGAGACCGTCCCAGACTGCTCTGAACGGCTGCCGAGCAATGCGAGCGGGTTCTTGGAGTTCGAACGGCACGGCTGGGGTGATAGACACTCTGGTTTCATTGCCGCCGCCGCAAGCAAGCCGGCTAGCTTAGCTAGGCTGCCAGCGCCCGGGATCCGCCGCCTTGGCGCCCAGTCCGGGCCTGCGGCTGTCGCCCCAAGCCGGCGAGGCTGCTAGGCTTCGCGACGAGTCGGTCAAGCAACCGCGCGTCGTTCGCGGCGTGAGGAAAGTCCGGGCTCCACAGGACAGGGCGCCAGGTAACCCCTGGGGGGTGCGAACCCACGGCTAGTGCAGCAGAAAGCAAACCGCCGCCGCTCTGCCGACGCTAAGCCGTTGGCGGAAGTGGTTGGTAAGGGTGAAAGGGTGCGGTAAGAGCGCACCGCGGGGTCTGGCAACAGCCCCGGCTAGGTGAACCCCGCCTGGAGCAAGGCCAAATAGGGATCCCAAGGCGTGGTCCGCGCCGGATCCGGGTAGGCCGCTAGAGGCGATCGGCGACGATCGTCCCAGATGAATGGTTGCTCGCGACAGAACCCGGCTTATCGACCGGCTCACCCGGGGGGCTAGGTGCGCGTCCCCGACGGGTGTCCCCCTTGCGTGAGTGATCGCCCCTCGGCCGTGTGCGAAATCGCTGAAATTGCACTCTTGGACTGGCGAAATCGCCCGCGAAACCCCAAGCTCTTGGACGTTGTCCAATGAGCACGCGGCAAGGGACAAGGAGCTGTGCCCAGTCAGTCGTACAAGTTTGTCCTCCGGCTGCCCGATGAACTCCGCGACCGGGTTGGGGAGGCGGCAGCGCTCTACCGTCGCAGCATCAACTCGGAGATCGTCGCGCGCCTCGAACAGTCGCTGCTGGGAATCCCGGGAGACGATGCGGAACGCCAAGTCGAGCCGCCGTTCTTCGCCCAGATGGAGACCACCTTCCGCCGCGATCTGTCCGACGACGAAGACCGTCTGATCCGACTCTACCGACGCTTGTCCCGCCAGCAACGCCGGGCATTGCTTGACTTGATGAGTTGACCTCGTTTGGGCCAACACGCGCGACCACTAGGGCTGCTGGCTAGACGCCGCGGCGCACTGCTGGACGCAGTGCGGCTGAGTTGCTAAAAAGACCTATTGTCCTAAGGGGAGACCGGGGTGGCCATGTCTAGTTTGCTGCCGAAGCGCGTCACGATCACCGACGACACCATGCGGGAGGGGCTGCAGATCGAGAGCCCCGACATCCCCGTGTCCGAGAAACTCCGACTTCTCGATGCCTTGGGCGAGACCGGTGCGAAGGTGATCTCCATCGGTTCCTTCGCGCACCCCAAGTGGACGCCGTCGATGGCCTGCATCGACGAGATCGCCCAGCAGTTCGTGCCCAAACCGGGCATCAGGTACACGGCGGCCGTGTTCAACAAGAAGGGCTTCGACCGGGCGGATTCGTACTACCCGAAGATCGACGTGCGCGGCCGCCGGTTCGGAACCCACGTGGAACTCTGCGACTCGTTTGCGCGGCGCAACTACAACCGCACCCAGGCGCAGCAGATCGCCGGCATGGAGGGGTCCATCGCGGGTGCCAAGGCCGCCGGTGCCGAAACCGCCTCGGTGGCGCTCGGCAACCCGTTCGGCTCCAACTTCGAAGGGCCGTTCAGCCTCGAGACGCGCATGGAGTTCGTGGCGATGATGGTGGACAAGTGGCACGACGCCGGGATCCGGGTCACCAAGGTTTCGTTTCTCGACGCGATGGGCTGGAACATGCCCCACGAGGTACGTGAAACCCTGACCGCCATCCGGGACCGCTACCCGGAAGTGGAGACCTTCCACATGCACCTCCACAACACGCGCGGCGCGACCATGGCGAGCTTCTACGAAGCGCTCATGCTCGGTGCCACCGAGTTCGATACCTCCATCGGCGGCATGGGCGGCTGCCCCTATTGCGGCAACGGTCGTGCGGCGGGCCATGTGCCCACCGAGGACTTCGTCCACCTTTGCCACGAGATGGGCATCGAGACCGGCTACGATCTCGACAAGCTGATCGAAGCCGCGGCGATCGCTGAGGAGGTCGTCGGCCACCCGCTGTGGGGCCATGTGTCGAAGGCGGGTCCGCGACCGCACGACGACGAGCTATACCCACTGGAGATGCCGTTCGTGGAGACGCTGGAGGAAGCCGCCCACTTCCGCAAGGGACCGGACGTCTACGAGGGGCAGATATCGCCGTGGCAGCAGGGCAGCGCCTTGATCGGGGGAGCGCAAGCCTAGGTAGCGGGGCCAACTCGGCGGACGAGCAAGCACGATCCGGGATCGACCGTTGTGCGTGTTCGTATGGCAAGTTCGTGCGGTCGGGTCGAATCCACGAGTGGGCCGTTCAGGAAAGTAGGGGAGAAAGAATGTCCGGCATCCAAACGAGTCACGGCGGCACCGCGCAGCACGGGGTCAACCGACGTGAAGTTTCGGTGATCCGATCGAAGCTCGACACGCGTTCGGAGCAGTACCGGATCAACCGGCAGCAGATGCTGGACAAGCTCGCCTTCCTGGACGAACTCTACGAACAGGCGGCCGGGGGCGGCGGCCCGGAGGCGATGGAGCGGTTGCGCACCCGCGACAAGATGCCGATCCGCGAACGGGTCGCCAGGGTGCTCGATCCGGACTCGCCGTTCCTCGAAATCAGCCCCCTGGCCGCCTGGCACTCGCACTACACCATCGGTTCCGGCTTCACCGTCGGCATCGGGGTCATCTCGGGTGTGGAGTGCGTGATTCTCGGCCACGATCCATCGGTGCGTGCCGGGGCCATGAACCATTTCAACTCCAAGAAACTAATGCGCGGCCTGGAGATCGCCCGGGAGAACCGCATGCCCTACGTGCAGTTCGTCGAATCCGCCGGCGCGGATCTCGGCGCCGGTGGCCGGGGCGGCGGAGGAGGGGGCGGCGGGCAGCGGCGTCAGCTGACCCCCGAGGAAGAACGGGCCGCGTTCGAGCGCAGCGTAATGGACGGATTGCGCGGGTCGACCGGGCACTTCGCGGAGTCCGGACGTCTGTTCTACGAGATCACGGAACTCTCGAAGATGCGCATTCCGACGATTTCGGTGGTGTTCGGCGTGTCGACGGCGGGCGGCGCCTACCAGCCGGGGATGAGCGACTACAACATCTTCATCCGGGGCCGCTCGCGGGTGTCGCTAGGCGGCCCGCCGCTGGTCAAGATGGCCACCGGAGAAGACGCCGACGGCGAAGAGCTCTCCGGCGCCCTGATGCACACCACGCTGTCGGGGCTCGGCGACTACCTGGCGGAAACCGAAGTCGACGGGATCCGTCTGTGCCGGGAGGTCGTCGCGCATCTCAACTGGCGCAAGCTCGGTCCGGGTCCGAGCCTGCCGCCGGACGAGCCCGTCTACGACAAGGAGGAGCTTCTGGGCATCCTCGGGGAGGATCTGACCATACCCTTCGACATGCGGGACGTCATCGCCCGCATTGCCGACGGCTCCCGGTTCGAGGAGTTCAAGCCGCTGTACGGCCCGACGCTGGTGTGCGGCTGGTCGTCCATCCACGGCTATCCCATCGGCATTCTGGGCAACAACGGGGTGCTGATGTCCGAGTCCTCCGAGAAGGCGTCGCAGTTCATCCAACTCTGCAACCAGGTGGACGTGCCGCTCCTGTTCCTGCACAACATCACCGGCTACATCGTCGGCACCGACTTCGAGCAGCGCGGCATCACCAAGAACGGCTCGAAGATGATCAACGCCGTGTCCAACTCCACGGTGCCGCACATCACCGTGATCGTTGGCGCGTCCTACGGCGCGGGCAACTACGGCATGAGCGGTCGAGCCTATGGCACCCGGTTCGCCTACACCTGGCCCACCGCGAAGATCGCCGTCATGGGTCCCAGGCAGCAGGCCGGCGTCATGACCATCGTGCAGCGGGCCGCCGCCGAGCGGCGCGGACTCGAATTCGACGAGGAAGCCGATGCCAAGCGGGTCGAACGGGCCGAGTACCAGTTGGAGGAGGCATCCAAGGGACTGTTCGCCACGTCCCGGGTGGCCGACGACGGCATGATCGACCCCCGCGACACCCGCGACTTCATCGGAATCTCGCTGTCCGCCTGCCACAACAACGTGGTCCAGGGTACCAAGGAGTTCGGCACATGGCGGATGTAACGCGACCGCTGGCGCGGTCGCCCCGAATTCGCCAAAGGCGAATTCGTAGTGGCGCTTCGGTGCTGTGCGAGGAAACAACGGGTGTTTGCTATGTCTGACGTGAGCATCGAGCCGATTCGCCGCTTGCTGATCGCCAATCGCGGCGAGATCGCGCGGCGGATACTCCGGACGGCCCATGAGATGGGTATGGCCACGGTGGCGATCTATGCCGATGGCGATGTGGGGGCGCCGTTCGTGGTGGAGGCAGACACTGCGATTGCTCTGAACGGAAAGACCTCCGCCGAGACCTATCTCGATATCGAAAAGGTTCTCGACGCGTGTCGGCGATCCGGCGCCGATGCCGTCCATCCGGGCTACGGGTTCCTGTCGGAGAACGCGACGTTCGCCCGAGCCGTCATCGACGCGGGCCAGCGCTGGGTCGGACCGTCCCCGGACGCGATGGGACAGATGGGCGACAAGCTCGCGGCGAAACGGCTGATCCTGGAGGCGAAAGTTCCGACGCTAACGGCCATCGAACTCACCGCCGACAAAGACCTCGCGGCAGCGGCGGAGAAGATCGGCTACCCGGTTCTCGTCAAGGCATCCGCCGGCGGTGGCGGGCGCGGCATGAGGATCGTGGAAACTCCCGACGAACTCCCTGCAGCCGTGGAAGGCGCGCGACGGGAAGCGAGCGCGGCGTTCGGCGACGACACGCTGTTCCTGGAACGCTGGCTCACCGCCGCTCGCCACGTGGAGATCCAGATACTGGGCGACAACCACGGCAACCTGGTTCATCTGTTCGAGCGCGAATGTTCGATACAACGGCGTCACCAGAAGATCATCGAGGAAGCCCCTTCGCCTGCGGTGGACGACGAACTGCGCGCCGCGTTGGGGGAAGCGGCCGTGTCTGCGGCCCGGCGCATCGGCTACTCGTCGGCCGGCACGGTGGAGTTCCTGCTTGCCGGACGCGAGTTCTTCTTCCTGGAAGTCAACACCCGCCTTCAGGTCGAGCATCCCGTGACCGAAGAGATCACCGGTCTCGATCTGGTCCGTGAGCAACTGCGCATCGCCCAAGGCGAGCCCTTGGGCTACGGCCAGGAGGACCTCTCGTTCAGCGGCCACGCCATCGAGGCGCGCATCTACGCGGAAGATCCCGCGCGGAACTTCCTGCCGTCGCCGGGCACGGTGGACGTCTGGCAACCCGCTGCGGACGGCTTGGCGCGCTTCGACTCCGGCGTCGAGTCGGGTAGCGAGGTCAGTGTCGAGTTCGACCCGATGATCGCCAAGGTCATCGCCCACGCGCCGACACGCCGCGAAGCCGCGGCGCGTCTCGCCCGGGCGCTCGAACGAACGTCTCTACAGGGTCTGCGGAACAACCGCGACTTCCTGGTGGCGACCCTCCGCGAACCGGCGTTCCTTGCCGGCGACACGACCACCGATTTCATCGAACGCGTGGAGCCGGCTCGAACCCGTGACCTGTCGGCCGAGAACCTCGCCGATGCGGTCACCGCGGCCATTATGTGTGCGCAGGCGATTCGGCGGGCCAACGCGCAGGTCCTGCGCGGGTTCCCGAGTGGCTGGCGCAACTCGGTGATGCCGCCGGAACGAACGACGTTCAAGTACGGGAGTGCGGAAATCCCGGTGAGCTATCGCTCGCGCCGGGATGGAACGTTCGCAATGAACGTTGCCGAGCAGAACAGGACCGTGGCCGCCTACAGCGCGGGGGAGGGCGGAGCGGATCTCGAAATCGACGGTCGGCGGGTGCAGTTCGCTGTGTCCGGAAGCGGCGAGAAGTGGTTCGTGCACGGTGCCGACTACGACGTCGAACTCGTGGAACTGCCGCGTCTGCCGCTACCCGAGCAGTACGAGATCAAGGGCGGTTTGACAGCGCCGATGCCCGGCAACGTGCTCGCCACCCATATAGCGGAAGGCGAGGCTGTGTCGGAAGGGCAACTGCTCCTCGTGCTCGAGGCGATGAAGATGCAGCACCGCATCACCGCCCCGTTCGACGGCAAGGTGAAAGAGGTCCACGTCGAGGAAGGGCAGCAGGTGGACAACGGCGCACTGCTGGTGCTGCTCGAGGAAGCCGGAGAGTCCGGCGAAGCCTAGCAGCCGGTCGGACTTCTCGGCGCTAGCCGAAAGGTCGGACGGGCTGCTGGGGCGGCTTGGGTTGGGGCAAAATGCGGTGCCGAGAGGCAACGGATTCTGTAGCGCTAGGAAGAGACGCAAGGGGAGACAGCAATGCCTACGTTGGAAGCGACAATCTACGAGGTCAAGAACGGTGCGGCGTGGATCACCTTGAACCGGCCGCAGAACCGCAACGCGCTGTCGGCGATCCTGGTCAGCGAACTCTACGACCACCTGCTCGCGGCCAACGACGATCCCGCCGCGCGTTCCATCGTCATCACGGGCACCGATCCGGCGTTCTGCGCGGGCGCGGACCTCAAGAGTCCTCCCGGCGCATCGGTGGAGGGTCGCCGCGCGGTACCGTATCCGCAGGTGCTGACTACCATTCAGGACAGCCCGAAACCGGTTATCGCTGCCGTCAACGGCGCCGCGTTCGCCGGGGGCTTAGGCCTCGTCGGGGCGGCTGACATCGTAATCACCGCCGAGGAGGTCCAGTTCAGCTTCAGCGAAGTGCGCATCGGCGTGATTCCGGCGGTTATCTCGGTGGTCTGCATTCCCAAGCTCGGCACCCACCATGCGATGCGCCTGTTCGTTACGGGCAAGCGTTTCACCGGTGCCGACGCCGTGGAAATGGGTTTTGCTCATCGCGCGGTGCCGCGGGCTGAACTCGAAGCCGCCGTGAACGAAGAGATCGACATGATCAACCGCGGCGGACCCAACGCCGTGGTCGAGTGCAAAAAGCTCGTCCGGCGCGTCCCGCTCCTGAACCGCGAGGACGGCTTTGCCGAGACCGCCGAGTGGAGTGGCCGGATGTTCCGCAGCGAGGAGGGTGCCGAGGGGATGGCGGCGTTCCGGGAGAAACGGGATGCCGCCTGGGTGACATCGGAGGACTAGGGCGCGTCGCCATGGGCCGTCGAGGCGAATGACGAACCGATCGGCGCCTTCGGTTTCGTTCGCGACCTTGGCTTTGTGCGCGGTCGGCCTCTGCACTGGTGCAGACGCGCAACCCCCACCCGAGCCCGGCTTCTGCGACTATTCTCCGGCGGCGGAGGAAGATCCCGCGGCCGGGCTGATCATCGGCGCGGATGTCCTCCTGCCGACGCAAGTCGGGCACGACTACGGCGTCCACGTCCGATTCAACGGCACCATCGGTGCCGTGGCACCGTTCAACACGGTTCGGGACAGCTACCCGGACGCCGCACACCTCGACTGCCGCGGCAAGGCGGTGCTGTCGCCTGGATTCGTCAATGCCCACGAGCATCCGGCCTACAGCTACGCCTATCCCGACGCGAACCTGAACCCGACCTACGCGCACCGGGACGAATGGCGCTTCGGGCTCGCCGGCAAAGTGCAACTGCCTTCGCCGACACCCTACTACTACGTTCCGGACGGCGACGAGGCGCGGACAGCGGCCCTGGTGGCCATGGAGTTGCGCCACCTCGTCGGCGGTGCAACGACCATCGCCGGGTCCGGAGGCGTGCCGGGGGTCGTGCGGAACGTGGGACTCCATGAACGGCCCGGCGATGTTGCGCTGTACGACTTCGAAGCCGATGTCTCCACGTTCCCCTTCTCGTACCGGGCTCTCGAAGACCTGGCCGAGGAGTGCGCAGGGGGTCCTCGCCGCCCATTCGCGCCGCTGGACGACGACAACCTGGTGTTCGCGGCCTATGTCGCCCATGTCGGCGAGGGCCGCGCCGACAATTGTGCCGCCAAGCGGAGGTCGGCCGTTTCCTTGACCGCGCGCAGCGCGACGAACGACGTTATTCGATGGTGCACGGCATTGCGACGACACCCGCCGACCACGCGGCGATGCGCGAACACGATTTGACCCTGGTGTGGTCGCCCAGGTCGAACCTCGCCCTCTACGGCGAAACAATCGATCTCGAAACCGCGCTGGCGCAACAGTTGCGGATCGCGCTGGCCACCGACTGGTCGCCGAGTGGGTCGTTCAATATGCTGCGAAGAGGCGCGATGTGCGGTCGAGGTCGCGGCGTCGGCCGGTGTCCAGTTGGCCGACGACGCGCTGTGGCGGATGGCGACGGTGGACGCGGCCTATGCGCTTGGGCTCGAACGCGACATCGGGGCCATCCGGGCCGGTTTGCGGGCCGATCTCGTAATGGTCGAGTCCGACGGCGGAAATCCGTATCGGACGATGCTGACGGCGGCCGATGAGGACATCCTCGCCACGTGGATCGGTGGCAGGATCGTGCTGCTTTCCCCCGTCATGGCCGCCATGTTTCCCGAACGGAGTTGCATGGCGGTGGCCGGCCTATCGCCGGAGGTGTGCGGCGTTCTCGAGGAGTTCGGGTGGTCGAGCGAGAGGTTTGCGTCCCTGGCGGAGGGGACCGTGGCATTGACCGATGTACGCGGTCAGGCTCCTTGTGATGCTAAGCCCGCCGCCCGTGAGCCGTAGCGATCGCGAACCGGCCGGCCAGCACCAGGTAGGCCGCTGCTGACAGTGCCGTGACGCCGAACAGCATGCACATCACCACGATCTGGTAGCGTACCGCGATCAGCGGCTCGACCCCGGCGAGGATCTGTCCGGTCATCATGCCCGGGAGTGCCACGAGGCCGACCGCGAACAACGTATTGACCTGCGGGATCAGCGCCGCGTTCAAAGCCGTCGGCAGCGCTTCGGCGGGGGCGGTGCCGGTGGCGAGTTCGGCGTCGTAGCGCTCCGCCGCGAGACTGACGGCGTTCATGGCCGCCGAGAAGATCATGCCCCCGAGGGGTATCGCGTAGCGCGGGTCGTACCACGGGTCCAGCGACAAGACGCCTTGGGTCACCAGGACCAGGGTCAGCAACCCGCTGACCGCCACCGCGGCAAATGCGATGGCGTAGCGGGATGGGGTTCGGCGACCCAGTGGACGAAGGGCGATCCAGGAGGCGACCGCCATCATGACCAGCAGCACGGCGAGTACGACGTAGGGTTGCTCGGCGTTGAAGATGTAGGTCAGCACGTAGCCGATCACGAGCAGCTGAATGAGCATGCGCGCCGTCGCATAGATCCCATTCCAGGCGCCCAGGGAATAGCGCATGAGGATCACGATGGCCACGGCAACCGGCACGAAGGCGACAATGAGCTTCAGCAGGGAGATTTCGGGGATCGAGGATTCCATGCCATGTCTCCATCGGGCGACCGGGAAACACGATGATACGGCGAGGCGGAGGCGTCCCTCGTGCATCCCGCTCACGAAGAATCCGTACGGGCGACCCGAACGCGCGGGCGCCCGTGGCAGGCGTACTCACGTTGGCGGGACGGGACGAGCCCGTCCCCTACGGGGCTCCACGCCCGGAATCGAGCAGTCGTGTCGCGTTGTGGATGAGTCTCGGCAAGCCGTCCGCGACGGTCTCCATGCGCGGATCGGTCGAGTCGCCCACTTTCCACCGATGGTGTAGCTGCTGGACCACCGTCCCCGACTTCCACAGGGCAAAGGCTTCGTACCAGCCGATGTTCGCGAGATCGAGCCCGCTCCTCTTGGCGTAGCGTGCGGTGATCGCCGCCCGCGACGGCAAACCCACGTGTTGCATGCCGTCGTAGCTGAACCGCTTCGAGTCCTCGGTGTCGGCCGGGTCCGGCCAATAGTTGAGCAACGTTCCGATGTCGATGAGGGGATCGCCGAGGGTGGTCATATCCCAGTCGAAGAACGCCGTGACCCGGTCGGGGTCCCCGGGATCGAATAGGCAGTTGTCGAGTTTCAGGTCGTTGTGGACGAGGGAGACGCGCTGCGATTCCGGGCGGGAGTCTTCGAGGCGGGCGTGGACCGCCGACATCTCGGCGTCGTAGCGACCATCGGCCACCAGGTCCCAGCGTTGCTTCCAGCCCTTGAGTTGCCGGGCGACGAAACCGTCCGGTCTGCCGAGCCGGCCGAGGTCGACCGCCTCGGGGTCGAGCGTGTGGAATTCGGCGATCCGGTCCACCAGCGCCATGCCGATGCGCAAGCCGATTTCCCGGTGATGGCGCATGGTGGGAGGGACGACGCCGCGGATGACCTCGCCGCGGCGCCGTTCCATGACGAAGAAATCCGCACCGCCGATGGTGTGGTCGTCGCAGAAGAGATATGCCCTAGGGGCCGCGTCGAATATCCGCCACAGCCTGGACAGGACGCGGTACTCGCGTTTCATGTCGTGGGCACCGGGTGCCAGGTCGCCGAAGGGTGGCCGGCGCAATACCAGTTCGGACTCGCCGAAGCGGATGAGATAGGTCAGGTTGGCGGAGCCATTGGGAAACTGCAGGACCTCGAAGTGTCCAGCGGCATCGAACACGTCGCCCGGCAGATTGCCGCGCAGGTATTGCTCGACCCGGGCCCAGTCCAGATCCTCGCCGGGACGCACGGGTGCGAGTTCCGGCAACGCCTCGTCGGCGAGTGGATCGACTTCGTTTCGTTGCAGCGCTTTGTCCTCCCCTGGATGCAGAAGAATGGCGCACCGGCGGGCGGTTGTCACCGGCCGTTCGGGGAGCCCTCTTGGGTGAAGGCTGTGCAAAACATGTGAGATTCCGGTTGACGCATCATTCGAACTGGATATAATCACAGTTATTTGGCGACCCCGTCCGATGCAGCGGATGCCGGGTGCCGCCGAGCCGGCTGGCCAGCCGGTCGGCGTCTAGCGAGGAACCAACATGAACGCCGTCGCGACACTTCAACCCCTCGAATCCATTGCCGACGATCTCGTCTCGAGTTGCCGGACCATCTCACGACACGGCTATCGCCTGCTCGTCCTGTTGCGCGAGTTCGACATGCGCCGGGGGTACCGGGAAGCCCGTGGCAAGGGCCGGTGTGCCGCCGACAGCGCCGAGTGGCTGGATGCACGGTGCGGCATCGGACGCGACGCCGTACGCGACAAGCTCCGCGTGGCCTACGCGCTGCTCAACCTGCCGCAGATCGAGGCTGCCTTCGAAGACGGGGAGCTGACTTTCGCCAAGGTGCGGGCTCTGATCGAGGTGGCGACGTTCGACAACGAACGTACGCTGCTCGACTTCGCGTGCACGATGTCGGACGCCCAGGTCGCGGAGTACTGTCGGCGGCTCGGTGCCCGGGCTGCGGGTCACCTCGGTTGCGAGGGCAGATAGGCCGACGCCAACGCGCCCGCCTCACGGCCCCAGGACGCCGCATCTTGCAACGGCACTTCGTGCCGTATCTGCGTCGCAGACTCCCGGGCCCGCATGGAACAAATCCATAACCCGTTGAATTCTTGACGGAATCGTAGGGGCGACCCGTGTGGTCGCCCGCCCGGGATCCGGGGTTCCCCGTGCTGCACGGGACGGGACAAGCCCCGTCCCCTACGGCGAAGTTCCTTCCACGTCCGCGGCCCGTTCCCGGAGCGGAGAACAATCGCGAGTAGGGGGCTGTGCCGATATACTCGGGGCGGAGGCCAGCAGGGGGCGCATCCATGGCGCGAATCGTTCTCTACCACAACCCGGCGTGCAGCAAATCGCGCGGTGCCAAGGAGATACTCGAAGCGCGGAGTGTCGACTTCGACATCGTCGAGTATCTGAAGGCGCCGGTGGGTGAGGCGGATCTCCGGCGCATCCTCGAGTCGGTCGACGACGACCCCTCGGAACTGGTCCGCAAGGACGGCAACTTTCGCGAACTCGGTTTGAACGCCGCCGACTATACGTCGGCCGACGCCGTGGTGGGGCTTCTGGTCGAACATCCGAAGCTGATGCAGCGGCCCGTTGTGGTTCGCGGAGAACGGGCGGTCATCGCGCGGCCCTCCGAGAGGGTGGAAGAACTGCTCTAGCGCGACTCGGCCTCCGGACTCCCGCCAATGCCGCTGGTTCTAACCGAACAGCGATCGTTGCGGTTCGGCGCATTCTGCGCGTTCTACTTTGCCCAGGGCGTCCCGCTCGGATTACTTTCGGTCGCCGTTCCCGCATGGCTCGCCGAACAGCAGGCGAGCGTGGGGGAACTCGCCTTGTTCACGTCGGTGGTGTCCCTTCCTTGGGCGGGCAAGCTGGTTGCCGGCCCGTTCATGGATCGGTTCACGTTCCTGCCAATGGGATTTCGCCGGCCTTGGGTGTTGTTTGCGCAGGCGGGGCTCACCGTGTCCCTGGTGGTCCTTGCGTTGACGCCGTTCGATGTCGATGCGATCGCGCCGTTGATGGTGGTCGGATTCGTGACCAATGCCTTTGCGGCCACCCAGGACGTCGCTGTCGATGGGATGGCCATCGACGTCCTGCCGATGAACGAGCGAGGCCGCGCGAACGCGTTCATGGCGTTCGGGCAGGTGGCGGGGTCTTCATCCTTCGGTGCCCTATGCGGCACGCTGCTGCCGGTGATCGGCCTTGCGATGACCGCGTCGCTTTGCGCGGTAACCGTGGCGGCCATCTTCGGTTTCGTGGCCGTCGTTCGCGAACGGCCGGGCGAACGGCTGCTGCCGTGGTCGACGGGCAAGGCAGTCGCGCGAGTCGAAGTTGCGGCACCGCGCGTCGTCGACAACTTCCTTGATCTCTTCCGGGTGCTGGTTCTGCCGATGAGCCTGCTCTTGGTCGCCACTTCGTTCGCGTATTTTCTTCGCGGGGGAATAGTGACGCCGGTGTACACGGCGTTCGCGGTTCAGGAGCTCGGCATGTCCGGGGCCGGATACAGTCAATTCGCGAGTGGGATGAGCTTTGCCGCGGCTGTGATTGGCGTGGTGATGGGTCCTTTCATCGACCGCTTCGGCCCGCGGCGCTTTCTCATGGGGGCGCTGGTCGCCGGCGCGGTCTGTCATCTCGTCGCGGGTCTCGTGGCCGACGATTTGGACGACCTCATCGTCTTCGGTTCCTTGGCGGTGGTCGTGCACATCGTGGGCCAGGTTGTCTTCATCACCGTCATCGCGCTCTTCATGAACCTGTGCTGGACGAAGGTGGCGGCCACTCAGTTCGCGGTCTACATGGCACTCGCCAATGTCGGCATCGCGTCCGGCGGCTTCATGTTCTACCCGGTTGCCGACCACCTGACCTTCGGCCAGGACTTTCTCATCATGGCTGGCTTGTTCGCCGCCTCGGCCTTCGGGTTGGTGTTTTTCAGGGAGGCCGCGCACGCCCGTAGGCTGGAGGCGCTCAGGGCCCGCGCCTTGGCGACGTAGGGGGGTCAGCCACGCGGTAGTCAAATCCCTTGATGTCTCGGATCGGCCGGATGGTGACCACGGTGTCGCCACCTGCGCCGGTTGCGGGCGGCTGCCGCTCCCTTGGGTTGCCGTGAAGAGGCTGCATACCGAGCAGCCGGCCGTCTGCGGGGTCGTACCAGACCATGCCGGCGACTTCCCCGAACCAGCGCGGATCGATGCTCACCGATACGTTCGACTCGAAATAGGCGACGGCGATCTTCGTAGGGTCGGAAATAGTTCCGTGGACCCTTTCGTGGGTGCCGAACACTTCTCGTTCCCGGTCCGGAACGAGGTTGTGCCAGTCCGTGGCTTCCAGGATGTTGCGCATGTGGGTCGCGATGGCGACGGCGCCGGGGCGTTTGATGTCAGTGCGCCAGTGGTCGAGATTCAGCCAGTTGGTCCAGCCGCCGTAGCCTTCACCGAAGCCGCCGTGCAAACGTGCGGCCCAGTAGTGGGCGCGGAAGGCCGCACTCGTGCCAGTCTTGTGGATGCGGAAAACCCCGCCGTCACGGTCGTGTTCGTACCAGGTCTCGCACAGAAACGTCGGCTTGGTCGGCGTGCGCAGATAGTCCGCCCGCAAACGCCCCACCATGGATGCGACGTCGCCGCGTTCCTGGATCGAGTGGAAGTCGAGTTCCTCTTGGAGGTGATCGGCGCTACTGCGCCCGGAGCGGGGATGCATGGTGACCAGTTGGGTGATCGCCGCATCGCGAAGCCCTTGGTAGAGGCGCCGGTACTTGGCGACGCTTACCCGGGCCTCGTCCCCGCCGAGCACCCAGACGAGGTTGGCCTGGTTGCGGTAGCGCTCCCCGAGCGTCTTGCCGATGCGGTAGTGGTCCTCCTCGGAGAAGTGGCGGCTGAAGTTGCTCGCCCACAGCGGGATGAAGTAGGCGGCCATGCCTTTCCCGGCCAGGTAGTCGAGGGCGTTGTCCACATGACGCCAATAGGCGTCGTTGGGACGGTCGAAACGAACATCGGCGTTCGTCTTCGGCGGATTGCCGTCGCTGTCGAAGAATGGCGCCTCGCCGTCGGCGTTGACGCGTGACTGGCCCGTCTCGCCCTCGAAGTCCCAATGCGCCGCCGTGTCGTCGAAGGACCAGGGGGTGGCCACCAACTGCAAGGCGGTGAAGCCCTGGGCGGCGCGGATGTCGATGTACTCCCGGGTCTCGCCGAGATCGAGGGAGGCCAGCAACTGCCAAGGGGTGTCGGCGACGTAGTAGAACGGCTCGCCGTTCTGGAACGTCAGGTAGCGGCCGTTGGCGCTGACCGCCAGCGGACCGTCGAACGCAACGGTACCTGCGCAGGCCACGCAGCCGAGTACGAGGGCCAGCCGCCGCATGGGTGCTAGCGGAACTCGGACATGACCTCTTCGGCGAACAACTGGGCAGGCTCCTGGGTGTCCTTGCCGAAGAACTCGATCACGAACATCGTGCAGCCCAGATCAATGTGCTTCTGGATCTGTTCAGCACAGCGCTCGGGGGTTCCGGTGATTGCAAGCGGTCCCTTGGGATCGCCCATGTGGCCGCCGAAGATCCGCTGGGCCTGGTCGGCCATGGGACCGGCCCGCTCGGCGTCCGGCGCAATGGTGACCAGGCACTGCTGGCTGGCCACGATCTCGCCGGGGTCGCGCCCGATCTCGTCGCAGTGGCGGTGCAGCACGTCGATCTTGTGGTCGAGCGCCGCCTGCTGGCCGGCCAGGTTGTTCGAGATGTCGGCCTCCCGTGCGGCGATCTTCATGGTGACCTGTTCGCCGGCGCCGCCGATCAGAATGGGCACCTTGCGTGGCGGCTTGGGCTGGCAGACCACGCCGCTGGCCTTGACGTAGTCGCCGTCGAACGTGACCTCGCCCTCGTCCCCCCACATCCTCTTGAATAGCGCGACGGTCTCGGCGAGTTGCTGCAGGCGCTGCCCCGTGTCGTGGAACGGCATGCCGAAGTCGGTAAACTCCCGGGGCATCCAGCCGCCGCCGAGCCCCGCGATGACCCGGCCGCCGGCGATGTTGTCGACGGTGGCGATCACCTTGCCGAGTTGGGCGGGGTTGCGCATCCCCGCCGGCGTCACCAGCGTGCCGAGCTCGACGCGTTCGGTGATGGCCGCCACGGCGGCGATCATCGACCAGGCCTCGAGGATCGGCAGTTGCGGCGACTGCGGGCCGTAGAGGTGATCGCAGACCCAGAGCGAGTCGAAGCCCATCGACTCGAAGGCGCGCGCAGCACCGGCGGCCGCCACCCAAGGGCGCTTGATCTGGGGCAGGGTGACGCCGAAGTGGGTCTTTGCGTTGGCGGTCATGGGTGGTCCTCGACGGTTGCGGTTGGGGTGCGGGGCCAGCGTATCATCAAGTGCGGGTTGTATTAGGGACACCCACTGTGGCGCAGATCGAGTTCGAGGTCATCGAAGGCTGGGAGAAGCTCCCCGAAGGCTGGAGTTTCGTGGAGGTCGCTGGCGTCGCGACGGACTCGAACGACCGGGTCTATGCCTTCAACCGGGGCGAACATCCGATGATCGTCTTCGACTCCGAGGGCAACTTCCTCGATGCCTGGGGCGAGGGCATCTTTGCCAATGCCCACGGCATCTACATCGGCCCGGACGATCTCGTCTACGCCGCCGACAACGTCGACCACACGGTGCGCATCTTCACCCCGGACGGAAAGCTGCTCCGGACACTGGGCGAGAAGGACAAGCCCGCCGAGACCGGGTTCGTGCCGGGGCGGTCGGCGGTGCAGTTCGGTGGGGGGCCGTTCAACCGGGTGACCAACGTGGCGCTGTCGACTGCCGGTGAGATGTACGTGGCGGACGGCTACGGCAACGCCCGGGTCCACAAGTTCTCGGCGACGGGGGACTACCAGTTCTCCTGGGGCGAACCGGGCCGCGGCCCCGGCGAGTTCCGTCTGCCCCACGCCATTGCCGTGGATCGCGACAATACCGTCTACGTCGCGGATCGGGAGAACTCGCGTATCCAGGTGTTCACGGCCAATGGCGACTACGTCAAGGAGTGGGACCACATCGTCCGGCCCGACGACCTCTACATCGACGATGACGACATCCTTTACGTGGCCGAACTGGGCGAGATCGCGGGGCGGAGCCCGGACCACGAGATCCTGCCCCACGCACCCCATGCGCGGGTAACGGTCATGGACTTAGACGGCGAGGTCATCACCCGCTTCGGGGGCAGGGATCCGGTGCGGCCGGGCAATTTCTTCGCCCCGCATGGAATCTGGTCCGACTCCAAGGGCGACCTCTACGTCTCCGAAGTGGTCTACAGCGGCGGCGGCAACCGGGGTCTCGTGCCGCTCGACTGCCACTCGCTGCAGAAGTTCGCACGCGTCCGTGCGTAGTCGCAGCCGTCCGCACGTCGCCCCGCGTATCCGCAGCCGAGTGATCAGGTCGCTGCTTGGCCCGAGCGTCGTGTCCGCGCTCAGACGTATGGCCGTATCTTGCGTGTTGGGCATCGGACTCGCCGTCGCGGCGGTGGAGTCGTTGACGGTCAAGGTGCACCGCAAGATCCCCCACGATCCGGGAGCATTCACCCAGGGTCTGCTGTGGTGGCACGGAAAGCTCTACGAGAGCACCGGGCGGCGCGGCCAATCCCAACTGCGGCGGATCGACCCAGCCACGGGAGCCGTCGAAAGCCAAGTCCGGATCTCGGTGCTCTTCTTCGGCGAGGGGCTCGCCCGGGCCGGAAACCGCCTGGTCATGTTGACCTGGCAGGCCGAACAGGCATTCGTCTTCGGGCTGCCGGACCTCGACCGTCTCGGAACGCTTAGCTACCGGGGCGAAGGCTGGGGCCTTTGCCACGATGGCCGGCGCTTCGTAATGAGCGACGGTTCCGATCGGCTGAGCTTCCGGGACAGCGAGTCGTTCGCCGTGGTCGGACAGGTGGCCGTGACGTTCGAAGGGTCGCCGCTCGCGGATCTGAACGAGTTGGAATGCGTCGACGGCCAGGTCTATGCCAACGTCTTCCAACGCGACACTATCGTTCGAATCGACCCCGCGACCGGGCGCGTTACCGCTCGTGTCGACGCGGCAGGTCTTCGCGACGCCGGGGAGGCCCAAGGTGCAGACGTGCTGAACGGCATCGCCTACGCCCCGGAGTTGGGACGGTTCTTCGTCACCGGCAAGCTATGGCCTGCCATTTTCGAAGTGACGTTCGTGGACGAGTCCGCCCCGTAGGGGCGACGCTATCGCGCCCGGCAGGGCGCGCCGTCGCCCGCGATAGCGCACCGTCGCCCGGGGGCGTGCGCCGCCCTTTGGCGCGGGACGGGACAAGCCCGTCCCCTACGTCGCGTCGCGTCGCCGGCGCACGGCCTCGGCAAGTTCACCCAGACATGCCACGGTGTTCTCCCAGCCGATGCAGGCATCCGTGACGCTTTGGCCATACACCAGTTCCGAGCCGAGGTCCTGACGGCCCTCTACGAGATTGCTCTCGATCATGACCCCCATGATCTTGTCCTCGCCGTCGGTGATCTGCCCGGCGAGGTCCTGGCAGACGGCGATCTGGCGAGAGTGGTCCTTCTGGCTGTTGGCGTGGCTCGCATCCACCATGAGGCGGTCGTTCAACCCCCCTTGTTCGAGGATCCTGCTGGCGTAGTGCACGGAGGGATTGTCGAAGTTGGTCCTGCCGCCGCCACCGCGGAGGATGATGTGGCAGTCGTCGTTGCCGGCCGTGGAGAAAATGGCCGAATGGCCCGCTTTGGTGACCGACAGGAAAATGTGCGAATGCAGGGCTGATTTCACCGCGTCGGCGGCGACTTGGATGTCGCCGTCGGTACTGTTCTTGAAGCCGGTGGGGCAGGACAGTCCGGAGGCAAGCTGGCGGTGAATCTGGCTCTCGGTGGTCCGCGCGCCGATAGCCGCCCAGCACACGAGGTCGCCGACGTATTGCGGTGTGATGGGGTCCAGGTATTCCGTGCCCGTGCCGAGGCCCATCCCCACGATGTCGCGCAGCAGCGAGCGCGCCGTGTGCAGTCCGAGGTTGATGTCGAAGGAGTCGTCGAGATTGGGGTCGTTGATGAGGCCCTTCCAGCCAACCGTGGTCCTTGGCTTTTCGAAATAGACGCGCATGACGACGAGCAGTTCCCGGGCCATGGCATCGGCCTGTTCCTTCAACCGCCCGGCGTATTCCCGCGCGGCCTTCGGATCGTGGATGGAGCACGGCCCGACGATCACCAGCAGGCGCGGATCGCGTCCGGCGATGATGTCGCTGGCATGGCGGCGCACGTTGAACACCAATGTGGAGTGCTCCGGCGCAAGCGGCAGTTCGTCGATCATTTCGGAAGGGGCGCGTACTTCCGCCATTCCCGTGATTCGAACGTCGTCCGTCAGGTACTGCATAGCCCTTAAGAGTCGATACAGCGAAACAAACATGCAAACTTAGCGCGTACATGGCCGGATGTACAATTGCGGTACATGAGGACTCGTTCGCGTTCGGCGTATTTTCAAGCTCTCGGCATCGATGTCTGGGTACGTCGTGGGAAGCGCCCGCCTTCGGGACAAGCGGTCGCGGCGAAGAGCGATATCCGCGCGTCGGCAACGTCGGCGCCTAGGTCGGCGCAACCGCCCGTCCAGCAATCTGAATCGCCGCCGCGTGGTCCCGCGCCCGCGCCGCACGGTCCTAGCGCCGAGGAGGCGTTCCGGGTCCGGTGCTTCCACTACGGGCGGGTATTCGCGGCGTTGTCCGCAGACGCGTGGCCGATGCGCCGATTGCTCCTCGATGTGGCCTGGGCGCTGAATGGCTTCGAGCGGGCCGAGCGACGAGACCTCGTGTTCGATTGGCCCCAACCCGGGGCGGTCGCCGATGGCGGTGCCAAGGCGTTCGGGGCGTTCGTTCGGCACCAGACGCGCACCCGGGAGGGAGTTCGCGTCGTGGTTTCGGGCAGCAGTGTCGCAACGCTGCTCGGCATGGCGGTACCGAACGAATCCTGCATCCTGGACAGCCGTCTTTACGTTCGGCCCGACGCGTTGTATGCGGCGGGCAAGCGCGCGATTTGGCGGTTGATTCAAGAGATGCCCGAGCCGGCTTGAGCGGCACCGCCCGGTGGCCCGGCTATAATCCGCCGCCCTCCTTGAGGATTCACGGACCTTTGAACGTGCCATCCACGGCGCATGCCCGGTACCGCACCGATGTGGCGACTTCGGTCGATGTCGCGCGCGAGGTAGCGCGACGCCGTACCTTCGCCATCATTTCCCATCCGGACGCCGGCAAGACGACCGTCACCGAGAAACTGCTGCTGTTCGGCAATGCGATCGCTCTGGCGGGCACGATCAAGGCGCGCAAATCGAACCGCCACGCCGCTTCCGATTGGATGGCGATGGAACGGGAACGGGGCATTTCCGTTACGACGTCCGTGATGCAGTTCGACTACGGCGGCTGCGTGGTCAATCTACTCGATACGCCGGGCCATGAGGACTTCTCGGAGGATACCTACCGGACGCTTACGGCCGTCGACTCGGCCTTGATGGTCATCGACGGCACGAAGGGGGTCGAACCACGGACCATCAAGTTGCTCGAGGTCTGCCGGCTGCGCGACACGCCCATCATGACGTTCATCAACAAGCTCGATCGGGAGATCCGCGAACCGCTTGAGCTCATCGACGAGATCGAGGACGTCCTGCAGGTCGAGTGCGCCCCGATAACTTGGCCGATCGGTGCCGGCCGGTCTTTTCGGGGCGTCTACCATCTCGGACTCG
>JAPPND010000092.1 GCA_028818795.1 Gammaproteobacteria bacterium
TCGATTCGTGCTAGTCGTTCGCGAATACGGCAACAGGGTCTAGTCTAGATGCGCGGTACGCCGGTATGACACCGGACAGCGATCCAGCGAGAGTCGCGGCGGCAACGGCCGCGCCAAAGAACCATGGTTCGTACGCAGGGGGTACGTCCGCGATGAACCCTAAAACTGGGGTGAGTGCAAGTGCCAAGGGCGCGCCCATCGCCGAACCCGCTATAGTCGTCACAGCTGTCTCGGCAAGGATCTGCCACATTAAATCCCGCCGATGTGCCCCGACTGCCATGCGCGTTGCGATCTCAGTCCTCCTCTGCCGGACCGAGACCCATGCGAAAATCATATTGACGAAGGCGACCGCCGCCACTGATGCCACTCCGACGCCAACCAAAACTCCAACGTGCGCATTGACGGAGGCACGGTAGGGACTGATCATGTCGATGTCGAGCGACAGGTAAAAGGCACCCTGACCGTGGCGGCGGATCAGGAGGTCGCGGATCTTGCCCGCGGTCTGTTCTAGCCCTCCGACGTCAACAACGTGCGCGACTATGTGCAGGGGTACTTCGCGACCGAGGAGCGTGTCCCTGCTCGTTTCCAACGGGATCTGGACCCGGGGCGGGAACGTTTGGTTCCGGCGCGCGTGGCTTTCCATAATCGGATGGCGTGCGAGTACCCCTTTAACCGTAAACGATACTCCGCCAATGTCGATCCGCTCCCCCACGGGGTTGGCATCAGGGGCAAAAAGCGCCCGCGCGAGCGTAGGTCCGATGACTACGACCTGCGACCTGATGTCGCTGTCGCGGCGACTAATGTGCTGGCCTTGTGCGAGCGGCCAAGGACCCCACATGAATTCCGGGCGGTTGTCGCTAGCGTACACTTCTACGTCTTGGACGTACCTTTCGCCGTATCGTACCCAGCTGGCACCGAACTGTCTTGCGTACGCGTCTCGAACGTTAGGGAGCAGTCGGATGGTGTGCACGTCTTCCATGTCGATACCCGAAACGTGACGTCCGGCAGATAGTGATGCGATTCCAATCCGGTCTGCGCCCAAAGTACCCATGACCATGAGACTCTCGCGGTACGCTCCGTGCGCGAGACCCAAGGAAACTATCGCCGAAGCCACTCCTGCGGCGGTAACGAGGACCAATAGCGCCGCTTTGATGCGGAAGGCGCGTAGTGAACTTCCGGCGGCCCGCAAACCTTCGAAGCCGTCGCGCCTAGCGTGTTGCATTGGTGGCGGGGGGTGCGGTTGCGCGTCGGTCGCAAGTGGTTTCGAATGAACCTTCGAGTCGTCTATCAGCCTGCCGTCCCGGAAGGTGAGTCTTCGCGTCGCAAACCTCGCGACGGCCGAGTCGTGTGAGGCGACCAATACCGCAAGCCCCGCCATGGCCAACTGCTTGAGCAGTGAGAGAATCTCGTCGGATTGGCGGACGTCAAGGGCCGCTGTTGGCTCGTCGGCGAGGATGACGCGCGGGGAGTTCATCAAAGCACGGGCAACGGCGACGCGTTGACTTTCACCGCCGGATAGTTCGGCCGGGATATGGTCCATGCGGTTCGCCAGGCCGAGAGATGTAAGGATCTGCGCCGCGCGTGAGGCCTGATCCCTATGGCGCATGCCAGCGTACAAAGCCGGCAACTCGACATTGGATCTTGCAGTCATCAGATCGACGAGGTAGTGGTCTTGGCGGACCAAACCAATCGTCTGCCGACGTAGACGGGCGAGGCCTGCCTCGCTGAACGTTGAGACATCGATGCCCGCAAACCAGTAGCGGCCGGAAGTTGGCCGATCCAGGCACGCTAGGAGATTGACCAGGGTCGACTTGCCGGATCCGGATGAACCGCTGACCCACACATACTCTCCCTCGTCGATCTCGAGACCTACGTGGGACAACGCGACGGTCGAGGTCGCGGGCGATTCGAACGTCCGGCCGATGTTGTCGAGCCGGATCAGAGGAAAAGGATTGCTCATGCAGCCGTTTACCGGTTGCTCAGGGCGTATGACAGCCTGGTGGCGGCGGGCGACGGCGCGTTAAACCCAAGCGCCGGATACGCTTCCCGAGTAGGCACGGCGCTGCCGGACTTGCCATCACTCCTCTGCAGCGAAGGCCGTCCCAAATGACACAAAAAAGGTTGATCAATGACAGGTACTGCAAGTAATGTACCTCGATGAAACCCAAGTTCTGCTATTGCGGAGTAATCGGAACATGACAAAGTGGAAAACGGTGGCATACACAGCGCTGGCATTCCTGACGCTGCAGTTGGGCGCAGCAACCAAGGAGTCGGACGTTACGACAGGAAACTGCGAGTCGGAACTCGAACATCTAAAGAGTTGCATTGCGACGGGTGAACCATGCCTTGATCAAGTAGTTCGGCTTGTCGATTGTTTGGATGGGAACGGTTTGGCAGAAGTGAAAGGCCAACGGATGAGTTTGTCTGTTGCGACGGACCCTGGGTCGCCGGAGTGGCGGATGACACTCGCGAGACCCAAGAGGCGCGATGGTGATGACTCGACGAATACGGCGTACTATCGAATCGGCAAGTGCTACGCGAACCCACTCGGAGATCACGACGGCAAAGGGGTTGCTCGGGCGCTCGTTGTGATTCAAAACAAAGACGATCCCCGTTTCGACCAACGGTACCATGGTTTCGCTAACCCGCGTTGTGACGGCCACGTGTCAGTGGGCACTGTCACGGATACTAGGTACTTCTCCTCGGCGGTTCGAAGCTATATCGACACCGGAGTGCGGCGTCCAAACATCACGTCCCTTTCGGTCCCAACGGGGCAACTAGACGAATGAAGCGGGATTGGACTCACGTTCTGCGAGTAGGTCCAATCCGCTTCCCGTACCCACCCCGTTGGATTGTGTACGTCCATGCAGCACCCTTAACCGTTGACAACAAACCCTCAGCCGTCGTTGGTGTGTTGAATGCAGCCCCTTTCAGGATTGGACGCGTCAATATAGCTCTTCACGGCCGACGAAAAGTAGATTGGATCCGTCACTGATCCTATACACGGTGCCGCGCAGGCGTTGTTGGGGAACCCGTAGTATGGCCCTCCTGTGTTTCCTAGCACGTATTGCGATGCAACGGCGCCGAGCACGGCGGTTGAGAGCACAAGAGCCTTGATGGTACGAATCGGGGGTCTTGCTTTCATGTGTAGATTTCCTCCTCCGTTGAATGGCATTTGCCCAAAAAACCATTCCCTTGAAGGGGTCGACAGGCGACGAGTCGTAGCTCAATGGTCGTGTGTGACTTAGCCTATGGTGGCCGACCCGGTACGGCACCTCAAGCAAAATTGCTGACCGCCAGTCAGTTTTCGCCCGACGCCGAGAACCCATCCCGCCGCGCGACACGGAACCGTAGATCCGAATGTCTCCGGTTGCTCGGTCCGGGTCAGAACTCCAGCTAACTCGCCGTTTCCGCTCGCAACGCGTCGCCGCGGAAAACTGACCGGCCGTTGGTTTTTTCGTTGAATCGACGATTGCTCCGCGCCAAGCAGAAGGCACGCCGCTGGTCGATGTCGAGAGCGCGAAAACGAACGTAACCGGCCCGCATCTGGCAACTCCACGATCAGCCGTCTGGAGGATGGCCGCGAACGGGTCTTGGGACTAACACGTCTTCGAAGCTAGATAGCTCGTCCGTGTAGATCGTCGAACCTGTCCTGCCGCTGCCCCATACGGAGCAATGTTGTCGCGAAGTCCGTCACGAGAGTCGAAACGCAGACGCTGGGTAGTTTGACCAGTAGAGCCACCGTGAACGAGGTGGTCACGATTAACTGAGCCAGTTCCCGCCGACGCGTCGCGTCGGTCTCCCGCAACTCTCGTTCTCCCTCAAGCCGCCGTTGCCAGAACCCAACCAGTCGTTCGTTCAACCGCTCGACGACGAGAGCATGCGCAGGGTCTCGGTACGTCAGGCCTGCGATGCTCACCAACACTCTGTGGTCATGTTCCAAAGCACGCACCCACTCGGCCAACGCCGCGGCCAACGGGCCACTGTCCGCATGTGCGATGCCATGCATGGAGCGCAGGAACCGATCGCCCGCGATCTGCATCGCGTATGCATAGAGTTGTGCCTTGTCGTGGAAGTGCCAGAAGACCGTCCCGTGGGCCACACTGGCCCGGTCGGCAATCTCCTGCACGGACGTCCCCTCGAAACCGTGCGTTGCAAAAAGATCCAAGGCAGCAGCGAGGATCCGTTGGCGCGTTATCGACTTTCGTCGGTGTGTGGCCACGAGGACTCGGCTTACACGACGCCCCAGTCATCTCGCCCGAAACCACGACTCGCCATCGCTTGCGGTTCGGGCCAGACAGACCATCCAGAACACCTTGCGAGGGCGTGACCCCGGCTAGGCGGCGAAATCCGCAGCAGCTGGGACTACAGGCGGGGCTTGACCTCAGGTGTCAATCGTCGCTGCTTCCCGTTTCGTCCCCAGGATCAGCGGACTCTTCCAGGCTCTCCTCGACAGCTGCCGCGACGAGCACAATGGCCGCAGCAACGGCAACGAGCGGCAGGACTCCTCCCGATACTTCGTTGACTTCCTCGGAAGTCAATTCGCGCATGTGGGTCGTTGGCGGTAGACCTCTCAGGTCAACCAGCGATGGGTTCAATTGGTTCACAGTGTTCACTCCGTTAGCGAGTTGTCCGACTCCAAATCCGCGTACTTCCCCGCTCACGGATACAACCTAAACGTCTACGTTTGTCCCCAACGGGTCAACGAAAAACCTGCTCAAGTTGTGTGGAGATTTCCTAGGGGCACCAATCCGCTTGACCCCGAACAACGCACAGAGCTCGACGAGCGCTTGCGGAACCTGTGTATCATGACAATAATACACCTTGTGTCGATGTATTCGCTCAACGCCATGTCGGGCACGCCGATCTACCGCCAGATCGTGGATCAGACTTGCCAACTCATCGCAAGCGGCCGACTGCCGCGCGGGGAGCTTCTGCCGTCCGTTCGCGCTCTCGCCGCCGAGCTGGGGATCAATCCGATGACCGTCTCTAAGGCCTACGGTCTTCTCGAGCGCGAAGGCATCGTTACGAGACGGCACGGCCTCGGCATGGCTGTCGAGGAGACCACCATAACGCCGGCGGAGACCATCCGCCCCGAGGCTCTCGCCCTCGTCGATGCGGCCCGGCGGCTGCGGCTCTCTCGTCAGGATGTCGCTGTCGCCATCGACCTTGTCTGGAACCCGGAGAGGAAGGATCCGTGAACGACCCATTGACCGTATGCAACGTCGGTGCCGGCTACCGGCGTAAGCACCCAGTCCTCGACGACGTCAACCTCATCGTTCCCTCCGGGTCAATCACCGGACTATTGGGTCGCAACGGTGCTGGCAAGACAACGCTGATCCACACCGCTTTGGGCCTCCGGAAGGTCTGGCACGGGAAGACCCAGTTGTTCGGTCACGATGCCTGGAACGCGCCCGCATCCGTCCGATGCCGAATTGGCTATGTACCGCAGCAGTTCGTCGACTTCCACTGGCTGACGCCGTCCAGGTGCATCGACCTTGTCGCCAGCTTCCACGCGGATTGGGACCACCGGCTCGTCGCAGAACTGCGCGAGCGTTGGTCGTTGCCTGATGAACCGATCGGGGCGCTGTCCCCTGGGATGCGACAGTGCGTCGCGGTCTTGCTCGCGATCGGCCACCGCCCCGACCTACTCGTACTCGACGAGCCAGTCGCCATGTTGGATCCCAGCGCACGACGAAACCTCCTCCGCGCCATCGGAGATCTGAACGCCGAGACCCAGCAGACCGTGCTGCTTTCCAGCCACATCTGTAGCGATGTCGAACGCATTTGCTCGAACGTCGCGATCCTCCATGCTGGGCGCATCGCGCTCGACGCCGACATCGACGATCTCAAGGATCGGGTCCGGCCCGTATACGGCCTCGACCCGGTGCCGATAGGCGCCGATGTGCTCGCGCACGTGGGATCCCGCCTTTGGCTGCGCAATTGGCACCGACACGATCTGTCCAATGCGGCACGGGTAGGCGAACTCAACCTCGAGGAGCTCTTCCTGGACATGACGGCATGATTCGCGCTCGACACCTGGTCGCGGTGTCGCGGGCTTGTTTTCGTCCGAGTTCGCCCGCAACGCTAGTCGGCGCAGCCGTCTACGTCGCGTATCTGGTGTGGCTCTCCGCAAGCGAGATCGACGCCATCGGGGCGACCGCCCATGTGCACCTGTGCGTGACCTTCGTCGCCGGAGGTGCGTGGGTCGGGGCTTGTCTCGGACGAGCCGCAAACTGGTCCGGATCCGCGTTTACGCGGGCATTCGCCCCCACCCTTGTCCTCGCCGCTGCACTGGCGGCCACTTCGGTGCTCGGGATAAACGTGGTTGCTGGATACATCGCTGGCATGGACCCGTGGTCGCTCACCGCTCTCGGGTCATTCGCCACGGCTGTTGGTCTGGCCTTGGGTCGGGCCCGCCCAGCGGCAACGTTCTATTTGTTTCTGGTTCTTGGAATCCTCGTTCCGATCGGTCCGGTCATTGGCCCCCTGTTGCCGCTGCCGATTCGCGGCACGACCGGTGCGATGCTACTCGTAGCCGCCCCGGTTGCTGCGACGGCTTTGCTCGCATGGTTCGCATCCCGGCTTCAAGTGCCAACTGTCTCGTCCAAGTCCCTCCGACCCACGTCGATGACCGCGGCGAGAGTCCTGCCCAGTTTGCTATCGGAACCCACATTGCCCCGGGTCGCCATTTGGTCGGGGCTGATGGCTGCTGGCTGCACGTTGGCGCACCGGCACGCCGGACTCGAGTGGCGGGATGGCACATTGATCGCCGTGATTGGCGCCATGTGTGCCCTGCTCGGTGTCACGGCCACATCGGTGTCGCTCTCCCGAGGCCCACTACCCGGTGCCGCATGGCTGCTCTTGTGGGGCGCGGCGAGAGACCGCCGCTCCGCGGGTCGTAGGGTTCTGTCGAGGATTTTCGCAGACCATCTGTTTGCTGCCGGTGTGTTCACAGCCGTAACCGTCGCCTTGGGCTCCGGCTGGCACCTTGTCGAGATGATGCTGGTCGCACTGGCAGCGTGCCACGCCTACCTCGCGGCGGCATCTCCAAACCGTTGGCTGCTGTCCAATCCCTTCAGCGTGTTGGTGTCGACTCCCGCCGTAGGGGCAATCGCATGGGCCGCTTGGACCCCTTTTCCCTGGGCACTGCCAACGGCACTCGCCGCGTTCCTGCTGAGCGGATCGGCTGCGGTCTACCTGGGCGGGCTCGGAATGGGCCGCGTCAACCTAGATTTTCCACCTCCCCCGGCGCCCGCCTCCTAGTGGACAAGGCGGGCGAGTTCATCGTGGCGTTGGTGCTATACGCCATGCGCTGCATCGAGGACGGCGAGATGGACGCGCTTGCCCGCATGGGGTTCGGTCCCTCGGAGGTGGCTGCCCTTGCGGGCCTGACATTCGGGGACCTCAAGAGGATCGAAAGACTCAGAACCCACTGCCTCGACATCAAGATCGATCGGGAAGCGCTGAGGGGGATAATCAGTCGCATCCACGCGGACGGATTGTCCACGGAATGGGAGCACACGCTGATCCGCGCGGATGCGTCGTTCGACATGATGCGGCGTCTGTTCGGGACCACCCGGCGTACCTACACCAAGCTGCGCCATGCATTTGGCGTGTCGAGCGTGGGCCGTCCACGCGAGCCCACGGACGCCCAAGCGAAAGCCCTATGGCAGCGGATCAAACAACGCCTTCGCGCATCTCCCAGTGACACACTCGCGCCGTCAGACTACCTTGCCATCAGCCGCCAGTGCGGCGTGCCGCTACGCACCGTGTGGCGGGAGTCGAACCGCGTCGCTCGCGAGACCGCGTGACGACGATGCAGCCCCTGTTCAGACCCGAGGCGGTGGCCCACGCGACGCAGCGACTCGACGGCGACGTGCTGCTGCCGGCACCGCTCGTTACCTGGGGCGCCGTGGCGTTCGTGGCGGCCGTTCTCGCGCTTGGCGCCTGGTTCACGGCCACCGCAAGCTACACACGCACCGAGTCGGCAGAGGGCTGGCTCGCGCTCGACGGCGGCGTGTCGCGCGCCGTCTCCCGTCGAGATGGCAACGTGCTCGCCGTCCTGGTTGCCGAAGGCGATTTGGTCGAGGCCGGAGCGCCGATTGCGAGGGTCGGCACGACCGCCCAATTCGGTAGCGACCGCGACTTGGCGTTCGATCCCTCGGCATCGAACGAAGAGTCAGTCGAGGGCCACGGCGGTCACATCGTGGCCGCGCCGGTCGGCGGTCGCGTCGAGGCCGTTGCGGCGCGCGAGGGCGAATACGTCTCCCAGGGAAGCACTGTCGCTCTGGTCGCAGCGAGCGACGAGCTGGTCGCCGAGATCCTGATGCCGCCGCAGGTCGCCGGACTCGTCACGAGCGGCCAGGGTCTTCGTCTGAAGTACGAAGGACGGCTGTTCGGATATCAAGGCGTCCAGCACGGCACCGTCACGCATGTGTCGAGAAGGCCTGTCGAGCCGGATGACACCGAGCAGGCGGCCGACCCCGTCGCAGGTCCCGTCTACCGAGTCCAGGTCCGGCTTCCCGCCCAGGAAATCGACATCGGTGGCGTAGTCTTGGGTTTGCGCGCCGGCATGCGCGTCACCGCAGAAATCCCCGCCTCTCGACGAACCCTTTTCCAAACGCTGTACGAGACGATCCGGTGATTTCTTGACGCGTCTGACGCCGGCGTTGCGGGGCCTCCTGCGCAGGTCCCGCCTACCCGTGGTAAGGGCTGCGGAAGCGTCCGAGTGCGGACTCGCCTGCATGGCGATGATTGCGAGGTACACGGGACACGATGTCGATCTGAACGGCATGCGGCAGCGGTTTCCGGTGTCGCTGGCCGGCACGAAGCTGCGGGCGCTGATGGACCTCGCCGGGCAGTTCGGGATCGCCACGCGCGCGCTCCGAGCCGACGTGGAGGCGGTGCCGAGACTCCGGATGCCCGCCATCCTGCATTGGGACCTCGACCACTTCGTGGTGCTCAAAGCGGTTCGCCGCGGACGCGTTGTCATCCACGATCCGGCGCTCGGTCGGCGGGTGCTCGGCATGTCGGAGTTCTCCAGGCACTTCACCGGTGTCGTTCTCGAGTTGGCCCCGACCGCCCGGGTGGCGCCGGTAGTCGCCCGGTCACCCACCCATTTGAAGCACCTGTGGTCCCGGCTCGACGGGTTCTGGCCGGCCTTGGCGCAAGTCCTCGGTCTCTCCGCGCTGCTGCAAGCGGCCGTGTTCGCGGCACCGTTCTACCTGCAGCTCAGCGTCGACGAGGCCATCGCAACGGGCCACGTCGACCTCCTGGACGTCCTGGCCATCGGCTTCGGCGGTCTGGTTCTCGTGCGCGTCGGCCTCACCGCGCTACGGTCCTGGACGCTGCAATCCATCGGCTTCCTGATGAGCTTCCAGATCGTCGGCAATCTGGTCCACCACCTACTGCGCGTGCGCGCGGCCTACTTCGAGAAACGCCATGTCGGCGACATCCTGTCCCGGATCGAATCGGTTCGCCCCATCCACGAAGCCTTGACCCAAGGCGTGGCGTCGACGTTCATCGATGGATTGATGGCGCTCATGGCCGGTGTGATCCTGTTCGTCTATTCGCCGTCGTTGGCCGCCCTGGTCATCGCCTCCGTGATGCTTGGCCTCGTGTACACGTACGCGCTCTATCCCGCCCAGCGACGGCACACCGAGGAGCAGATCGTCGCGGCCGCCAAGGCGCATTCGCACCTGATCGAGAGCCTTCGGGCATCGACCGTCATCAAGCTGACGGGGCGCGAGGCCGAGCGCGAAGGCATGTGGCGCAATCGATACGCGGACGTGATGAACGCCTCGTTCGCGGCGGGTAGGCTCTCGATCGGCATGACGGCCGGCCAAGGCCTGATCTCGGGTCTGCAGATCGTCCTTGTCGTCTATCTGGCGGCGAGGCAGATCGTTGCCGACGACAGCTTCTCCTTCGGGATGCTGTTCGCCTTCATGAGCTTCCGCCAGACGTTCACCGACCGGAGCCTTGCGCTCGTCAACCAGGTCGTTCAGTTCTCCTATCTGCATCTACATCTGGACCGGCTTGGCGACATCGTGCACGCGGAACGCGACACCCCGAGCGTGCCTGCCGAGATCGCCAGTCCGATTCTGGGCGGCATCGCCATGCGGAGCCTGTCGTTCCGCTACGGCGCCGGCGAGCCGCTTGTTCTCGACGATGTCGGCCTGGACGTGCCGCCCGGCGCCTTCGTTGCGTTCACCGGTCCCTCCGGCGGCGGCAAGAGCACGCTGCTCAAGCTGATGCTGGGGCTCTACCCGCCCACGAGCGGCGACATCCGGCTTGACGGGGCGCTGGCCACACCGGCCCTCTGGCCGTCCTGGCGCAAGCACGTCGGCGTGGTCACCCAGGACGACCAGCTGCTTTCGGGGACTATCGCCGACAATATCTCGTTCTTCGATCCCGATATCGACATGGCGAAGGTGCGGGACGCGGCGAGGGCGGCGAAGGTCCACGACGACATCGTGAGCATGCCGATGCAGTACCTTTCCCCGGTCGGCGACATGGGCAGCACGCTCTCGCGCGGCCAGCACCAGCGCGTGCTTCTCGCTCGCGCCCTCTACCGGGATCCCCAGGTGCTGTTCCTAGACGAAGGCACCGCGAACCTCGACCAGGACACCGAGGCGAAGATCGTCGAACTCGTCGCCTCGCTGCCAATCACGCGAATCGTCGTCGCCCACCGTCCGGCGCTGCTCCAAGCCGCCGATACCGTATACCGCGTCGTGGACGGTACGGTCACGCCGTTGCAGTCGGTGCCGAAGGGCAAGCGGCGGGCTGAACGCGACCGAGTCTGATGGGGAAAAGGACCCCGAAAAAATCACCACATCGAAAGATCCGATTTTCGCTGGAACACGCCGCCGCATCGAACCGACAATGCGACTTCGATAACGCACGGATACACACTATGGGCTCAGTACGGCCGCCCGATGGGGCCATCCGCCGCCGCGATACAGCGAACCCTACCGTCGGCGATGACGTCGGCGGAGGAACCGGCCCGTCCAGCGACGCGCGACCGGATCGACCGACGGATCCCGTTGCGGGGCGGCTCGACCTGGCCGCCGCGGACACGTCGCTGTCGGGCGCTGCCGTCGCGGCGTTGCTGTTGACGATGGCTGCCACTCCGTTTCTCAAGGGAATTCTCGCCGGATTCGCACTCGCCGGCGCTGCGGCCGCCGTCCGCGGCGTGCTCGGCGCGTGATCGTGAAAAAGGAATTCGGGCAAGTGCTTGCAGGCGCCGCCGAGCTGTTCCAGTCGCTCGGCGACGGCCTGGACCAACGCATGGCCGCATTCCACCGTTCCGTGCTGTTCATCGTGTTCGCGGTGGCGGCAGGGCGATCGGTGTACGGGTTCCTGCAACGTCCATCGCCCGCAGCGGCGAGCGATGGGGATGGGGCCGCCTGGGTGTATCTGTCGTTGGCGATCATTACGGCCTTGTCGCTTCTGGCCCATCAAAGACTGCCCGCTTTCCGCACCTGCGCGTTCGCCCTGCCCACGATGGCCCTCGGCGCCTCCTTCCTGCTGTTGGACTTCCGGACGCGGCTGGGTTGGATCATCCTCATCGGGACCGCTGTCGCCGCGACGCCGCTGATCGTGCAGGAGGTGCTTCGAGCCTGGGCACGGCGCGGGCCCGAGGTTCCCGAGAGCGGTCAGGCTGACGGTCGAAAATGACACCTTGAGCGTTGCCGCGTTGCGGCCGCCTCGGCCAACGCCGTCTCCCGCAACGCTTGAAACCCACCCGCGCTTTTGCGATAGACTGACCGGTCTTGCGGTCCGAGTGGGCCGCTGAGCCTGACATTACCTATAGAGGGGAGAGATACGAATGGCCGTACGAGATGTCGTTGTTGTAGACAGTGTCCGCACGGGCCTTGCCAAAGCCCACCGCGGCAGCTTCAACCTGACGCGTTCCGATGACATGCTGGCCCACCTGATCGACGCCCTGCTGGAGCGGAACCCGCAGGTTTCTCCGGCGGAGGTCGAGGACGTCGTGGTCGGCGCCGCCAACCACACCGGCGAACAGGACGGCAACCTGGCCCGATTGGCCGTCGTGCTGTCCAAGTTGCCGATCACCACTGCGGGCATGACCATCAACCGGTTCTGCTCATCCGGGCTTCAGTCGATCGCCATTGCGTCGAACCAGATCGCCTCGGGCCAGACGGAAATCGCCATGGCCGGCGGCGTCGACTCGATCTCGATGGGCGCCCGCCAGCAGCCCGGCAAGTCGAAGCGCAACCAGCGGCTGCTCGACGAGAAGCCCGAGATCTTCATGGCCATGGGCAACACCGCGGAAGTCGTTGCCCGGCGCTACCAGGTGACCCGGGAGATGCAGGACGAGTATGCCTTGCAGAGCCAGTTGCGCTATGCGAATGCGCAATCCTCCGGCTGGATGGGCGACGAAATCGTCCCGATGACCGTGACCATGAAGAAGGTCGACAGGCAAACGGGCGAAGAGAGCTTCGAGGAGGCCACGGTCGATCGCGACGAGTGCAACCGTCCCAATTCGACCATCGAGGGGCTCGCCGGCCTTCCGCCTGCCTTCGAGGAGGACGGCACGGTGACCGCCGGCAACGCGTCGCAACTCTCGGACGGCGCGTCGATGACCTTGCTGATGAACGCCGAGCGCGCCAACCAACTCGGCGTCGAGCCGATGGGGATCTACCGCGGCTTCACCGTCGCGGCCTGCGAGCCCGACGAGATGGGCATCGGGCCGGTCTTCGCGATCCCGCGCATGCTGGAGAACGCCGGTTTGCGCAAGGAAGACATCGATCTGTGGGAGCTCAACGAGGCGTTCGCGTCGCAATGCGTCTACTGCCGCAACGAGTTGGATCTCGACAACGAGAAGTACAACGTCAACGGCGGCAGCATCTCGATCGGCCACCCGTTCGGGATGACCGGCTCGCGTTGCACGGGGACAATCCTGCGCGAGCTTGAGCGTCGCCAAGAGCGCTACGGTGTCGTCACCATGTGCATCGGTGGCGGCCAAGGCGCCGCGGGGCTTTTCGAACGGGCGTAAAGCCTTGCAAGACCCGTCGTCCTGACCGGCGACGGGTCTTTGCACCCGCACATGACCCGCCACGGACTCGACGCGGTCCCGACCCGCGTCGGCACTGTTTTTCCGGCATTCCCCTTCTCGAGCGTCGCAGAAACCCGTTACATTTTGATACGGGGCGCAGCTTGGCCGCGCTGAGCGTTTTGCGGGAAACTTGCCACGAAGACCACTTCGATGCTGAACGTTCTGGCGAATGGCAATCGACGGCAGCAACCCTACGGGGGCGGTCCAATCGACCGCTCGACGGACCTGTGCGGTCGCGGGCGTCGTACTCGCGGCCATTTTGTCGTGGGCGGCCGAACCGCCGGCGGCGAAGTCCGATCCCCGCAGCGGCAGCGGCCTCGACGGCGGCGTCAACCCGTACTCGAAGCTGAGCAACGAGCAGTTGGGAACACTGGCCGGAACCTTCGAGAATCTCGATCGTGACCAACGGCGCTGGTTCCTCACCGAGGTACGCAAGAGAATGTCCGCAAAGGGCGAGCGTCCCCGGATTCAGGTTGACCAGGACGACCGGTTCGGCCGGGTCGACAGCCAGGTCGGCGATACTGATCAAAAAGCGCCCCCGACCCACGAGGCAGTTGGGGCGTTGGCAGACGAAGAAAGCGCCGATGCACCAAAGGTGTACGGTACTGGTGTCCAGTCCCAAGCCGAGGAAACCGCGGATGTCTCGACACCGGCGCTCAAGTCCGAGGATCCCGCCAAGCCGAGCGAGTAGCCCCGGTGAGTGACGGTGCCAAGCTGCTCGTCGTCGACGACGACCCCGAGCTTAGGGAACTGATCACCGCCTACCTGAGCAAACAGGGCTACGAGATCGTCGCCGTCGGCGACGGTCGCGCCATGGACCACGCTTTTGCGGCCGGCGGGATCGATCTCGTGATCCTGGACTTGATGCTGCCCGGCGAAGACGGCCTGGACATCGCGAAGAGGCTGAAGCAGACCACCGACGTGCCGATCATCATCGTCTCGGCCCAAGGCGAGGAAATCGACCGGATCGTGGGGTTGGAAGTCGGGGCCGACGACTACATCGGCAAGCCGTTCAACCCACGCGAACTCCTAGCCCGGGTGCGAGCCGTGCTGCGCCGGGCGCGGGGATCCGGAACCGTCGGGCCCTTGGCGCGAGTCGTGGAGTTCAGCGACTTCAGGCTCGACCTCAATGCCCACCTGTTGACCCGCAGCGGCACGACCGTGCCACTTACTTCCGGCGAGTTCGACCTGCTCGGCATCCTGGTCCGTCACCCGAACCAAGTCCTCGACCGGGACCGCATCCTCGATCTCCTGACCGGTGCCGAACGGTCCCCATTCGACCGGAGCATCGACGTTCGGATCACCCGCCTGCGCAGCAAAATCGAGCCAGACCCCTCGTCGCCGGTGTTCATTCGCACTATTTGGGGCAAGGGCTACATGTTCTGCCCGGACGCGCTTTGACGGAGATCCGTTCGCGGCCAAGGTCGCCGTCTTCGTTGCTGGCGCGAGCCAACCTCGTCCTCGGCATCTCCGCCGCGGCGATCGCGTTGACGTCGATCATCGCCTTGGCGGTATTCGTCATCCTGCCGATCGAGGATCGTTCGGCCGACGACGAAGCGGGACTGATCGTGCTGGCGGCCAAGACCTGGGTGGAACTCGATACCGCGCGGCGACCTGCGTTCGAGATCGAAATGGTCGAGAACCACGATCTGGTCGTCTCCGCCGAGCCCCGCGACCTGCCCTACGTCGAGGAGGGCAACCGCTACTACGACCTCCTGGCGTCGAAGCTCAACGAACGCCTCGACGATCCGGTGAGGCTGATGGAGAGCGACGAGTTGCTGTGGGCGAACGTGCCCATGGGCGGCTACGTGATGCAGGTCGGGATTTCGCCTCAACGGCAGAACATCGAACCCGTGTACGTGGGTTTCGTCATCGTGTTGTTCGGTGCCGTGATCGTACCGATTACGTCGGGTCTCATCGTTCGCCGCGTCGCCCAACCGCTGACCCGCGCCGCCGAGGCGGTCGAGGCGTTCAGAGGCACCGAGGGGTTCCAGCCGCTACCCGAAGAAGGTCCGCAGGAACTCGTGACCCTGGCTGCCAACTTCAACGCCATGGCCAAGAATGTCACCGAGTTGCTGTCCAATCGCACGACGCTGCTGGCGGGAATCTCGCACGACCTGCGCACTCCGCTGACCCGCATGCGTTTCGCCCTGGAGATGCTCCCGGAAAGCGTGGAGGCGAAACTCGTGGAGCGTTTCGAACGCAACCTGGCGGCCATGGAGGAGTTGATCGCCGATGCCCTGCGGTTCTCGCGCGGTGCCGGCGAGGCGCCGAGCCAAGTCGACTTCCGAGTCTATCTCGAGACCGTTGTGCGAGATGTGGACGAGCACCTCGACATCGAATGGGGCGAAACGCCACCGCGGCCAGTCGAGATCGCCACCGGCGCTTTCCAGCGTGTCGTCGCGAACCTGGTCCGGAATGCCCGGCAGCACGGTAGCGACGCGCGAATGGCCGTGGACTATGACGGGGATCTCGTCCTCCGGGTGATCGACGACGGCCCTGGTATTCCGCCCGAGCACCGCGAGAAGGTCTTCCTGCCCTTTTACCGCCTGGAGGGTTCGCGCAGCCGCGCGACCGGTGGAAGCGGCCTCGGGCTCGCGATCGTCGCGCAACTCTGCGAGGCCCACGGCTGGCGGATTCGGCTGGACAGTAGCGACAGCGGTGGAACCGTTGCCGAGGTCGCGGTGCCCCTCCAGGATCCGTCTGCGAGCGACGAACGTAACAAAATGACACGATCCCGGACCCCTCGGGAAATCAAACTGTAACACCCCAAGGGGTAGGGTGGTGTCGCGCGTCGACGGATAGCCGATGCGCGGGAACCATCCCGATCCCCTCTCCGGATCTGCGTTCCAACCTCCCGGGGCACCTCGTCGAGGGCCCCGGGTTCATTTCTCCAACCGCGATAGTTGAGAGCCCGGCAAACCGGCGGTCCCAGGCTTGTGCCAGCACCATCCTTCATGGCAGAGGCCCATCCGGGACGAATCATGTCAAACTTGGCCTGCCGATCCTATGTGGGACTGCCGCTGTGAGCTATCGCGAGATCCGATACGGGGCCGAAGGTCCGCTGGCGCTTGTGACGATCAATCGACCCGAGAAGCACAACGCCATCTCGCTCGCAACCTTGCGCGAGCTACAGCAAGCCGTCGGCGACGCTGCCACGAACGACAACGTCAAGGTCATCGCGATCACCGGAGCTGGCGGGCGGTCCTTCGCATCGGGCTCGGACCTTTCGGAGGTCCTCGACCGCGATCTTCAGAAGGCTCTCGAACCGATCGTGCAGGGGCTGGCGGAGCAACTCGAGCGGACGCCCAAGCCGACCATCGCTGCCATCGACGGCTTCTGCATGGGTGGCGGGCTGGAGGTCGCGTTGGGCTGCGATCTCCGGATAGCGACCCCGCGATCCCAGTTCGCGACGCCCGAAGGAAAGCTGGGCATCATTCCCGGTGGCGGCGCCACCGCGCGGCTGCCCAGATTGGTCGGCCGGGCGTGGGCGATGGAAATGATGTTGATGGGTGAGCCCATCGATGCCAAGACGGCCCTGTCGATGGGACTGGTAACTCGTCTCGTTGCGCCCGACGAGTTGATTCCGCAAGTACGGCGCATGTCGGAGCACCTTGCGAGTTTTGCGCCGTTCGTGCCGCGTACGATGAAGGCCATGGTGCACTTCGGCATGGAAGCCAGCATGGCCGGTGCGCTGATGCTCGAGAAATACGCCCAAGGTGCACTTGTGCAGACCGAGGACAAGCACGAGGGCATCACCGCCTTTCTCGGCAAGCGCAAGCCGGTGTTCAAGGGGCGTTGACAGCGAACTAGCGCCACCCTTGCCTCGCGGCACGGCATTTCGCCCCGACCAAGCCGCCCAGCACCCCCCTCAGTGGGCTGCTAGGCTCGGGCGTCGAGAAAGATTTTCATCCGCACGAGTTCGGCCAGGTTGTTCGCCATCATCTTCTTCATGACCCGGCTACGGTGGATCTCCACCGTGCGTTCGCTGATGCCGAGGTCGATGGCGATCGCCTTGTTCGCTTGACCGGTCGCCACCCGTTCGAAGACCTCCGTCTCGCGCGGCGACAGGGTCGCGGTACGCGCACGAAGCTCCGCAAGGTGTCGGCGGCGCTCGCGTCTGGCAAGGTCCGCGTCGAGTGCCGAGGCGATCCGGTCCCGCAGCACCCTGCCCTCCGCAGGCAACGACAGGAAATCCGTCGCCCCGCTTTTCATCGCGCGAACCGCCGTGGGTATGTCGCCGTAGCGGGAGATGAATACGATCGGCAGGTCGACGCCCCTTCGGGTCAGTGCGTCCTGCAGCTCCAACCCGTCCATTCCCGGCATCCGGATATCCAATACCAGGCAACCGCCGACGTCCCGCCCGATGTGGTCAAGCGCATCGAGAAACCCCTGGGCACTCGGGTACGTCCGGCAGGCAATGCCGGCGTTGCGCATCAGCGCGGACACCGCATCCCTCATGGCGTCATCGTCGTCGACGACGAACACGGTGGGGTTGGCGGTCTTGGCTTCCGTTTCGTCCATCGTTGGATCAAACCGGCAAGGCGAAACCGAAGCTCGCACCAATCGTCCGGCCGTTGCTGTCCACGACGTTCTCGCCGTGCAGGTTGCCTCCGTGGTTGAGCACGATGGTGCGACTGATGGCCAGTCCGATTCCCAGGCTGTCCTTCTTGCTCGACTGGAACGGCTCGAAAATGTCGTCGACGGCCTGTGCGTCGATGCCTGGGCCGCTGTCCCGCACTGCGACATGGACACTGCCCCCGTCGGCCCAGGTCGACACCCGGATCGTCCGGCCGTTCCGGCACTCGATCTCCGCCATGGCCTCGATGGCGTTGCAGAAAAGGTTCCGGAGAACCTGCTGAATCTGCACCGGATCGCAGCGCAGCGTCGGCAGATCGGCACCTGGCGAGAACTCGATCATCACCCCCTGCGGGGACGTGTCGGTACGGGCCAGCTCCACCGTTTCCGAGACCAGCGTGTTGACGTCGGTCGCCTCGAAACTGGGCTCGCCGCCTTGGAACAGGCGCCGGACCCGTTCCACCGCCAGACCCGCCTGCCGGGTCTGCTCGATGATGTTCTGCAATGCGCAGACCAGTCTCGACCCAGCAGAACCCGACTCCGCGAGTTCCCGGGCCACCTGCGCATATACGGCGAGGACCGATAGCGGCCGGTTCATTTCATGGGCGACGGCGGCCGTCATTTCGGCCATGGCGCCCAAGCGTTCGGCCCTGGTCAGGCGATCACGCAGATCCCGAGCTTCGACTTCGGCCGATACGTCATGCAGGACCGCCGCGAAACAGCGGCCCAGCCGCGAGTCGAACTCGTTGACGACCAGGTAGATCGGCAACCGCTCCCCGTCACGGCGCACCGCTTCGACCTCCCGGCCGACGCCGATGACGTGCTTGTCGCCGGTCTCGAGATAGCGGCCGATGTATCGCTGGTGCTGGGAGCGGTGCGGTTCCGGCATCAGCAGACCGACCGGTTGGCCGAGGGCCTCCGCCTCGGAGTACCCGAACAGGCGCTGTGCGGCGGGATTGAAGGATCGAATGATGCCCCGCTCGTCGGCCACAACGATTCCATCGAAGGCGCTATCCATGATCGCCTCGGCAATCGTCGACGTTGGATATTCGCCATCGTCGGTGGCTGGTTCGTTCACATTTGTCCGGTGGTCAAAGACTCCAACAAACCGTCCACCTCGCCCGCCGGACATCAGTGTCCGGGTGCAGGACCGTATGGCTTCGTCGTCATTGCAGCGACGAAGCAAAGGGTTGCATATAAGGGATTCCCGTAATATCTGCACGAACGCGTTTCACACGCCGAAGAGCAGCGCCGACCTGACGAACCAAGCGGCTGGAGTCGGCACGGCGGCTTGTCGCTCACGACGGGCTTACCCGGAGGATGCGTCTTTTGCTAACTTAGTCCATCGGGGCTAGCGCGTCTCGCGATGCGTGACGTGCAAGACCACCTGCCTGACGGGCCGGCGTTTGCGGAACACACTGAGGGGAAATGATGGCTGTAGAGAAATTTCCGGTGGAGGCGAGTCACATAATGATGTTCGCCCGTTCCATCGGGGACGGCAATCCGATCTACTACGACGAGGAACATGCAAAGGGGACCGAGCCGGGCGGGATCATCGCCCCGCCGACCTTTGCCCAGGCCAGCGCACAGTTCGACCCGAACCACGGTCTCCGACCGAAGATCGGCGGGGACGGCTGGTTCGGCTCGGGCGGCGCCCCCACCGGTGCCAAGCCACGTGGCGAGCGCAAGAGCGGCGGCGGCGGGGGCGGGGGCGGCGGACTGCACGCGGAGCAGCGCTTCATCTACCACCGTCACATGAAGCCGGGAGATGTCCTATCCGCGACGACGAGACCCGGCAAGACCTGGGAGAAGCAGGGGCGGCGGTCCGGCAAGCTGGTATTCAGCGAGTCCGTCACCGAATACCGGGACTCAAACGGCGAACTGGTCGTCACCGCGATCGGCGTCGGCGTCCGAACCGAACGTCCCGTCGATCAGGGTTGAGAGAGGCAAGCAATGGCATTGAAAGCAAGCGAACTCAGCGTCGGCGATACCCACGCGGAACGTCTGGTCGAAGACCTGAAGCGCACCCAGATCGTCATGTACGCCGGTGCATCCGGCGACTACAACCCGGTTCACACCGACGAGGTCTTCACCACCCAGGTGGCCGGCTACCCGAGTGTCTTCGCACACGGCATGCTGACCATGGGCATGACGGGAAAGATGCTGACGAACTACGTGGGCGACGGACGCCTGACCGAGTATGGCGTCCGCTTCACCAACCAGGTGTTTCCCGGTGACACCCTGGACGCCACCGCCACCGTGACAGAAGTGGCGGACGGCATCGTCGCTCTCGAAGTGTCTACCGTGAATCAGAACGGGGTGGAGGTCCTGAAAGGGACGGCCAAGGCTCGCGTCGACTGACGCCGGCCGCGCGCCGACCGAAACGACGGTGGGCGGTCAAGCCCTTCACTTCAAGTCGAATGCGCTTCGCAACGCCGCGCATGCCGCCGACATCGCACCGCGTGCGGCGTCGATGGTTCGCGTATGGGCGAAGAAGCCATGGATGAGGCCGTCGTAGCGGACGATCTTGGCCGCGACGCCGTCGTCTGCCAGCGCACGGCCGTAGGCTTCGCCCTCGTCCCGTAGCGGGTCGTACTCCGCTGTCATTATCAATGCCGGTGGAAGCGCCGACAGATCGCTCGCGAGTAGCGGGGACGCGTAGGGATTGCGACGGTGATCCGGCACCGGAACGTAGTGGTCCCAGAACCAATGCATCGCCTCGGCGGTCAGGAGGAAGCCCTCCGCATTGTCGCGATAGGACGCGGTGTCGAAGTTGACGCCATCGGTCACCGGGTAGACCAGCAGTTGGAAGCCAATCCTCGGTCCGCCGCGGTCCCTCGCCATCTGGGCGACCACGGCGGCGAGATTGCCACCCGCGCTGTCGCCGACCACCGCCAAGGAGCCTGGATCCCCATCGTGCACGCCCGCGTGCTCGGTCGCCCACAGCGTCGCCGAATAGCAGTCTTCCGCGGCAGCCGGAAACCGATGTTCGGGAGCAAGCCGATAGTCGACCGAGACGACTACCGTGTCCGCACCCCGGCAGACCTCCCGGCTTTGGCTGTCCGCCGTTTCGAGATCGCCGATGACCCACCCGCCGCCGTGGAACATCATGGCCACCGGAAACGGGCCGTCGCCGTGCGGACGATAGACCCGCGCGGGGACTCCGCCGGCGGTGATGTCCGTCACGGCAGCCACTTCGACCTCCGGTGCTGCCGGCTGCATGGCTCGGAACATCTCGCGTCCCACTTCCACGGGAACCTCCGCCAACGACGGCCCGCCAAGGGCGGCGAGTTGACGCAGCATTTCGTCATAGCTCGGATCAAGCGGCATGGTTCGAAACTCCCCGATGTCACGGCCAGCGCGCCAAGCCTATCAAGCCTGGCCGATCGGAATGCCCATCGCTTCCCGATTCGGCTTGCGCCCTGATGCGGCCTGCCCGATTTCCGGTAAGATGGCCCGCCTTCTTGTGACAAGGACAGCCATGGGCGACGACCCTCCCGACGGCGCGAAGGAAGCCGCCGAAGCAGCCCGGCAATTCGCCTCCCATGAAACAAACGCCAAAGGGAGCCTGCGACCGTGGCGATTGTTTCGTGGGCAGGCCGGTGTGGCTGGGCCGGAGGCGGAGCCGGTACCGAGCGCCAGCGAGGCACCGGATCTGGCTTTGGGGCGATTCCTCGAAAACACGCTGCTCAAGAACCGGACCCTGACGATCTTCGGCGAGATCAACAAGGACGTCGCTCAGCGTACTACCGAGAAGCTTCTCGCACTGTCCTTCGAAAGCGAGGATCCCATTACGGTCTTCATCGGCTCGCCGGGCGGACACGTGGAATCCGGCGACACGATCTTCGACATGATCCGGTTTATCAAACCCACCGTACGCACCGTCGGCACGGGCTGGGTCGGCAGCATCGCCACCCACATCTACCTAGCGACGGGTCGCGAAAACCGTTTCGCCTTGCCCAACACGCGGTTTCTGATACACCAGCCCGCTGGCGGTTTCGGTGGCGATGCCTCGGACATCGAGATCCAGGCCCGGGAGATCGTGAAGACGCGGGAGCGAATCAACCAGATCATCGCCGATGAAACCGGACAGCCCGTGGAACGCGTCGCGAAGGACGTCGACCGCGACTATTGGATGAGCGTCGAGGAGTCCGTCGAATACGGTTTGGTCGGTTCGATCATCAACTCGGCGACAGAGTTGCCTGGATGATGCGCGAGTACCGCATCGACGTCGGCGAAACCAGCGTCGGCGCACTGCTCGTGCCCGCGCGAAGCACGCACCGGGTGACCTTGACCCTGGGCCACGGCGCAGGCGCGGGAATGACCCACACCAGCATGCAGGCCATTGCAGAGGCGTGCGCCGATGTCGGCATCGCAACGCTGCGCTACAACTTTCCCTTCAAGGAGCAGGGCCGCTCGCGCGTCGACGCCCAAGCCGTATCCACCGCAACGGTGGCCGCCGCGCTCGAGTGCGCACGCGACGAGTCGCCGGGGCCGCATCTTCTCGGCGGGCACAGCTACGGCGGCCGCATGGCATCGCACGCGGTGGTCGACCACGGCCTCGACGTGGCAGGCCTCGTGTTCTGCTCCTTTCCACTGCACATGCCGCGCAAGCCCGCCATCAAACGCGCCGAACACCTAGACGGAATCGCGGCGCCCATGCTGTTCCTGTCCGGCACCCGGGACGGCATGGCGCAACCGGAGTTGCTGAACGACATCGTCACGCGCATCGGTGCCACGGTGAACTGGCTGGATACGGCGGACCACGGCTACAAGGTACTGAAGCGGACTCGTGAGCGATCCGACAGCGTGTTCGAAGAGATGGCCCACTACGCGAGTGGCTGGCTAGACACCGTGCTGACCGCCTGACCCAGCCACACAAGGAGTCCGTATGAAGCTCTGCACCTTCACCCACGGCCAGCGAACGCGCATCGGCGTCGTCGTTGGCGAACTCGTTATCGATCTTCCCGCCGTGGCGCCCGGCCTACCTGACGACATGATCTCCTTCCTCGGCGCCGGCGACGAGGCCATGGCAGCGGCGCGGGAAGCGCAGACCAAACCCGACGTGGCGTTCCCGGTCGCCGACGTGACGCTGGAAGCGCCCGTGCCTCGACCGGGGAAGATCCTCGCCATCGGTCTCAACTACGCGGACCATATCGCCGAGACAGGCGCCGAGCCGCCGAAGGTGCAGATGTGGTTCAACAAGCAGCGCAACGCCGCCAACCGGCCCTACGGATCCATCAACAAGCCGGCGGTTTCCGACATGCTCGACTACGAGGGCGAACTGGCGTTCGTCATCGGCAAGCGCGCCAAACACGTCCCGAAGGAGCGGGCCCACGAAGTCATCGCGGGCTACTGCTGCGCCAACGACGTCAGCGTGCGCGACTGGCAGGCGGCGGCTAGGACCATGCAGATCGGCAAGTCATTCGACACCCACGCACCGTTCGGCCCGTGGATCGTGACGCCGGACGAGGTCGGCGACCCGCACAGTTTGGGCATCCGCACCGTCGTGAACGACGAGGTGCGGCAGGATTCCAACACGAAGCACCTGATCTTCGACTGCTTCGACCACGTCGAACACCTGACCAAGTCGTTCACCCTGGACCCGGGCGACGTCATTTTCACCGGCACGTCCTCGGGTGTCGCGGCTGCGATGAATCCGCCGCAGTGGCTCAAGGTTCGCGACGAGGTTCGCATCGAGATCGAGAGCATCGGGTTCATCGAGCACACCGTCGTGGAAGAGGACGCCTCGACCGTAATCGGTTGAGCGCGAAAGAGCCGGCGCGACGAATGCCAGCGGCGCTAGGAGGTCCCCACCGACAGCAGGTTTTCCACCGGCTCGTATAGCTCCTCCAGGTAGTCGACGAGTTCCGCGTCCAGCGTCAACTCGCATGCTTCCACCAGTTGATCCAACTGTTCGACCCGGGACACGCCGACCACAGGCGCTTGGACTTCGGGCTTGCCGGTAAGCCAGGCCAGCGAGACCTGGGCCGGCGTCTTGCCCAGTTTGCCCGCCACCGCCACCACCCGCTCCGCGATCTCGAACGTGGCGGCACCGTGGTACAACCCCTCGGTTCGTACGCGATCCCGGCCCTTGGAGCGATCCGTCGAGCCGGATTCGAAACCACCCTTGTACGAGCCTGCGAGGATGCCCCGGGCGAGCGGCGACCACGGCGTCAAGCCGACGCCGGTGTGTGCGCAGTACGGGTTCATCTCGCGTTCCTCCTCGCGGTAGACGAGGTTGTAGTGGTTCTGCATGGAGATGAACTTCGTCCAGCCGTTCGCCTCGGCCGTCATCTGCAGTTCGGCGAATTGCCAGGCGAACATCGACGATGCGCCGAGGTAGAGCACCTTGCCCGCCTTCACCACGTCGTGGAGCGCTTCGAGGGATTCCTCGATGGGAGCCTGGACCTGACCGGGGATGCCGTGGGGATGCCGATGGATAACCAACTGGTCGACGTAGTCGTGGCCCAGACGTTTCAGGCTCGCGTCCACGCCCTCTAGGATGTGCTTTCGGGACAAGCCACCCTGGTTGGCACCGCGTCCCATGGGCATCGAAACCTTGGTGGCAAGAACATATTCGTCGCGGGATGCCAGTTCATTGAGCAACGTGCCCACTACCCGCTCGCACGCGCCGATGCCATAGACGTCGGCGCAGTCAAAATAGAAAAGACCGTGATCCAGCGCTGCACGGAAGATCGGCCGCGCCTCGTCGGTGCCCAGTGTCCAGTCCCCCTGGTGGCCTCGGCCAGGTTCACCGAAATTCATGGTGCCGAGGCAAAGTTCGGACACGCGCAGACCGCTGTTTCGTCCGAGTTGAACGGGTTTCAGCATGGCGGGATGTTCTCCTCAAGTCTTAACCGCCACTATCCGACAACGGTGAGGCAGCGTCAAAACGGAATCGGATTGCGTTCGATCCGTTCTCGGGTTGCGGAGCCTCGCAGCAGTACGACGCGGATTGAGCGTCTCGACCGTTGTTTCCTCCCCAGGCCGCCCCGCCCGACGCCGCCCGCCTCGAACAAGCGCGCGGAGGTTGCGCGTCTTCCACGCTTCGTCCACGGCGCCGGTCCCCCAGAAAAAACACGAGGCGCGGTGGTCGAAGGGTGGAAAACGCAATTCGGCACCGAATGGGACGATGTTCGTCCAGACGGTACCCGCCGATCCTCCGCATGTCGGCCAATGCTGGCCCGATTTGAATGGGGCGATGTTCCCTCCCGTCGACTCTTGGGTGTTTCCGCGAGGTCACGGCGTCCTAGTGTCGTCCCGACCAACGGGGCGCTCGGAGTTGAAACTGGGTGTTCCGTTCCGAGGCGTGCTCGCGTCGCTCCACCGCCTCGCGCCGCATTGAAATGGGCGACTGGCCGATGGTCAGAACAAGCTTTCGCAGCCGGTGCCGCCCAGAATGCCGTCCACGAAGGCGCGATCCGTTCCGTCGAGGCGCGCGTACTCCTGTCGGACCCATTGCAGGCACTTCGCCTGGTAGGGGAACGGACGCTGAACCCAAGGCTCGCCATCGACTACGGCTTCGATGCGATCCGAACCGGAGTCGATCGCGCGGGCGTTGGCCAGCATCACCGGAACATAGGTTCGCCCGACTTCCACCAAGAGGGATCTCAACGTCTTCGGCACCTCGTCGCGGCCAACCCAATCCGCCTCGGCGGGTTCTAGTCCCGAGAGGTCCTCGACCGACTGCACCCAGGCCACAACCCGAGGCGCGGTCTCGGCGGTGAGGTCGCGCGGCGTCGGGTCGAACGTCGCGAGTTGGGTCAATTGCCCGAAGAGGCCGAAGTCGGCGCTCGACGGACGTCCGCCGAACAGGAAGGGTCCGTTGCCGATGTGGTCGTCGAGGATACCGAGGAATCGACGGTAGCTATCCTCGATGACGCTCCCGGTCACATCGTTGCTGCCCACCACGTAGAGCCGTGCGATCTGGCGCTCCCTGACGGCATCTGCCCGGGGTGCGATCTCGCCGGCGCTCGCCGTCAGATCGCGCCACCGGGGCAGGATCTCGCCTGCGAGCGCGATGTCCGCCTCGTACCGCCAGCGATAGTGGAACATCGCCTTGGTAAGCCATTCGTCGGCGTAGTCCTCGATGAGATAATCGATGAATGCCAGTGCCGGGTCGTCCGGGATCACCGAGCGACCAAGGTACTCGTCCTCGAGGCGCCGGATGATCGGTGTCGAATCTACGATCGCCTCGACTCCGTCCTCCGAGTCGAAGTAAAACGTGGGCAGCAAGTCCACCTTCGGTCTCGGCAAGCCAGTGTCTCTTGCCCAGAGTCCCACGAGGAACCGGTACGGGATGCGTCGGTAGCGAAGCAGGGCGAGCATCTTGCGCGTATAGGGGGAACCGGGAGCGCCGCGCAGCGCGATGGGGTCTGTTGTCGGCATAGGTCAGGAGTCAATGCGTACCCGAACAGCATCGTTCAAATCGATGTGCATCGGCAACGGTTTCGATTCCAGTACACTCGGTGAGTTTTTCGCGCGTGGACAGCTCCACACGCTGACAACCACGGGGAGAAGCATGAGCATCCGGATACTGTGGCCGCGCACGGGCCGCGACAACTCGGTGGAGGAGGAAGCGGTCGGCGAAGGGATCATCACCGAGTTCTGCCACGGCTACGACCAGGTCACCGAGGAGCAATGGCGCAACTGCGACGGCATTGTCGGCGGCGCGGTGCCCGAGCGGTTTCTCCCTTTGCTCGACAAGTGCCGCATCGTGGTGAAGATGGCCGTGGGGTTCGACGACGTGAACGCCGAAGCCTTCGGCAAGCTCGGGATCCCGGTCTGCAACGTGCCGGACTACGGCACCCGCGAGGTCGCCGACCACGCCATCGCCCTCATGATGACGCTGACCAAGAGCATCGCGTTCCACGACGAGTGCCTGCGCGAAGAGCCCATCAAGAACTGGCGCCCGGCGCTGAACCCGTTCGGCCGGCGCCTGGCCGACTGTACGTTCGGCGTCGTCGGCCTCGGACGCATCGGCATGACGGCCATGCGCCGGGCCCAAGCATTCGACATGCACTGCGTGTTCTACGACCCCTATCAGCCGAGCGGACTGGAGCTCGCACTTGGCATACGCCGGGTCGACACGCTGCACGAGTTGATGGGCATAAGCGACGTCGTAAGCGTTCACACACCTTTGAACGAGGAGACGGTAAACCTAATCGATGCCGATGCGCTCGCCGCCGCGAAGAAAGGCACCATAGTCATCAACACTGCCCGCGGACCGCTGATCGATCTTGACGCGCTTCACGACGCCATGAAGGACGGCACTGTCCTAGCCGCTGGTCTGGACGTATTGCCCGACGAGCCCGCCAACCTGAACGCACCGCTGATCGCGGCCTGGCATCGCAACGAGGACTGGATCAAGCATCGGCTGGTCATCACTCCGCACTCCGCCTTCTTCACGCCGGAGAGCGTGCGCGACATCCGCGCGTTCGCCGCCCGCACGGCGGCACGCTACCTGCGCGGTGGCCGTTTAGTGAACTGTGTGAACGAGGAATACTTGAGCTACCGCCGCTAGTACGCGGGGCGGAATCAGGTCGCCGACGTAGGGGACGGGCTTGTCCCGTCCCGCCCCGAAAATGCCAGCGTGCCCTGTGCGGGCGACCGCGCGCCCTATCGGGCGCGTTAGGGTCGCCCCTACGATGCGCACCGGCGTCGCGTGCTGTCTTGACGGCTTCGGGGCCAGACCACTAGCCGGCCAGACCGAGGAATCGGCTGGCCAGTTTGGGTCCTGCACCTTCGTCTTCGTGCTTGAAAAAGGCGAATCCGCGTGAAGCCCCGGACGCGGCCGCACGATCGACCCAGCTTCCAAGCGCCGCGTCGTCGTAGTCCGGCTTGCGCAGTCGCAGGTAGACCCAATCCGTTGTTGCGACGAACCCGGGCATCGGCAGTTCACCGTCTTCCGATACGCAGATCGCCGCGTCGTACCGCTTGAGGGTCTCGGTCGTCTCGTCGTCGAACCAGGAGTCGTGGCGGAACTCCATCGCCACCGGGAACGCCTTGGGCCAGATCGACAGGAAAGCGTTCAGCCGCTCGTCGTCCTTGCGCAGATACGGCGGTAGCTGGAAGAGCACGCACCCGAGTTTTTCGCCCAACGTCTCGAGTCCCGCCGCTAGGTAGTCGACGGCTTCCTCGCAGTCCCGCAGCCTCGCCTGGTGGGTGATCCGCCGCGACGCCTTGATGGCGAACTGGAAATCGGCAGGCACGGCGTCTCGCCACGTAGCCAGCACGCTCCGTCTCGGCATCCGGTAGAACGTGTTGTTGATCTCCACGGCCGGCAGCTTGGATGCGTAGAAGGCCAGCATGTCGCCCGCCGCGATGTCGTCGGGGTAGAACGCGCCTTTCCACTCCTTGTAGCTGTAACCGCTTGTCCCAGCGAGCCATTGCATGCGCATTCCCGCGTGGCGCTAGACCGACTGCCCCCGCGCCTTGCGAATCTTCGCCATGGCTTCGAACGCACCCAACGGGTTCGCCGGGCTCGGGGAGGCACCGAACTCGCGGTAAAGCGTCGCCACGTTGACGGCGATGCGTTCCGCATCGCCCCAGGAGTCGTAGTCGGCGAGCGAGATGTCCATGGCCGCGTCGTAGGCCGACAAGCCCGCATCGTAGCGGGCCTTCGCCTGGTCGCGGATGTACACCAGGTAGTCCCGCACGGCCTGCACCCCATGCTTGTCGGTGATCGGCCCATGACCGGGGACCACCACGGTGACGGGCAGGCCGAGCATGTAGTCGCAGGCGGCGATCCAGTTCCCGACCGGTCCAACCCAGAGGATCGGGTGGCCTTCGATGAACAGGATGTCGCCGGTGTAGATCAACCCGTCTCCGGGCACGTAGGCAAGGATGTCGCCCTGCGTGTGGCAGGGTCCGACCTCCTTCAGGACGACCATCTTGTCGCCCACCCGGAGTTCGTGCTCCTCGTCGAAAGTCGTCGTGGGCAACGTCGGCGTGATGCCCTCGAAGTCGAAGTCGCTGAAGCAGTGCATGAGGAACTCGCCGGTCTCGCCCATGTTCGGCGCCTGGCGCATGATGGCCGCCAAGCGGTCCGGGGACTCGGCGGCGAGTTCCCGCGCGGTGGCATTCGAGGCGATGATCTCCGCCTCCGACACCAGTTCGTTGCCATTGCAGTGATCGGCGTTGGCGTGGGTGTTCACCAGCGTGTCGAACGCGCGCGTGGCGTTCGGCTCCGCCGCGCGCATGCCTTCCAGCATCGCCCGGGTGAGCTTCAGGTCGAACAGCGTGTCGACCAGCAGGCTCTCGCCGCCGTCCACGACCAATCCCGCGTTGCTCCAGCCCCAGCCACCGTCCGGTTGGATCCACGCGTAGCAGTGGTCGCCAACGTCGTGAAGCCCTTGGGTGAACGGCTTGGTTCCGAGTCCCATTCGCGCACTCCGTCCGACTGTCGTTGGCAGCGTGACCTGCTAGTCTAACCCGCTCAAGGACAAGAAAATCGCTTGAAGTCCGGCGGATATTTCTTTACTAATCAAACCGTTGCCTTTGAACTTCGTGGCTATCTGCCGTCGTGGACACATTCGACGACATCCGTCCGTACCGGGACGACGAGGTCGGTCCCACGATCGCTCGGCTGTCGAACGACCGTGGCTTCATCGCCTTCGCCGGACGGTTCGCGGCACCGGGGTTGCCGAGGCGCCTACGCGCCTTCACCTACCCGGCACTGCGTGTACTCATCCGCCGGAAGGCTACGCGGCTTCGCTCGGTGGCGGATCTGCAGCGCCTGATGTCGGGTTACCTGAAAGTCCTGCTGCAACACACCTCCGACGGCATGACCGTGAGCGGATTGGACGGCCTGGACCCGACCGCCTCCTACCTGTTCATCTCCAACCACCGCGACATCGCCCTGGACCCGACGTTCCTGAACTACGCCCTGTGGCTTGAGGGGCATCCCACCACGCAGGTCGCCATCGGCGACAACCTGCTCGGCACCGGCTTCCATAGCCACCTGATGCGGGTCAACAAGGCTTTTCTCGTTGCGCGGGATGTGAGCGGCGCCAAGGCCCAACTCAAGGCCATGCGGCAGACATCGGCGTACATGCGCAATGCCCTTGAAGCAGACGAGTCGGTGTGGATCGCGCAACGGGAAGGAAGGTCCAAGGACGGCATCGACCGCACCGAACCCGCACTACTCAAGATGCTGCAACTCGCCTACCGCCACGACGCCCCGGCCGTCACCGATTGGCTGCGGCGGGTCCGCCTTGTTCCCGTCTCGATTACCTACGAGATCGATCCCTGCGCTCCCAGCAAGGCGCGCGAGCTCTTTTTCACGGCCAAGGATGGTCGCTACGAGAAGCGGCCCGGAGACGACATCGAGAGCATCGAAACGGGTGTGCGTGGTTTCAAGGGACGCATCCACCTGCACTTCTCGCCACCCGTCGACGGGGACTTCGCCGACGCCGACCAGTTGGCCCGCCACCTCGACGTACAGATCGTCTCCAACCTCGTCGCCTACCCAACGCACCACTACGCCCGAGCGCGCCTCAACGGATCCGACTCGGAATTGACCGAAACGACTCCGCGCGGTCGCCAAGCCTTCTTCGACGACCTGCACGCCTGCCCACCCGAGCAAGTGCCCTACTTCCTCCGCCAGTACGCCAACCTGGTGGAAAACCAGTTGGCCGTGCGACCCCCCTAGCCGGTCGCTCGCATCGAAACCGTCAGGGGGCGCCGGTACGGACAGCCACCGACTTGATAAGCGCTTGTACCGCCATGCCGACCGCCAACCCCAATTCATCCACCGAGCGGCGCGTGACGCGAGCAAGCAGGAATTGACCGTCGCCGCAACGGATCCTTGCCAACGCCGAGTCTCTCTGGTCGTCGATCGCGTCGACGATGCCGTCGACGCGGTTGAGGATGCTCAAGCGGTCAATGGGGGTTGTGGCCAAGCTGACATCGCGGGCCGGAATGTGGAGAAGGATGCGCGGGCCGGCAGAGGACAGGTCTCCGCGCACAAAGAGCGAAGACGGCCCGAAAGCCAGCTCGGACAGTCGATAGCGCGGGTCGTAGGTCTTGAACTTGCAGCTGACCACGGCGCCGGCTTCGTCCCCGAAGGAAGGCGTGGTGAACGACGTGGAAAACTCCCCCACCGAGTCCACCCGCGCCACCTCGCCATCGACCGCCACCATGACCTGGTCTGCCATGGTCAGTACTTCGGCCAAGGTGTGGGACACGTAGATGATGGGTACGTCGTGGCGACGGCACAGGCGGGCGAGGTAGGGCGCGATTTCGCGTCTAGACGCCGCATCCAGGGCAGACATCGGCTCGTCGAACAGCCAGAGTTTGGCCGGTGAGAGGAGCGTCCGTCCGAGCGCAACGCGCTGCCGCTGCCCGCCGGAGAGTTCCCGGGGGTACTGGCCCAGCAGCGGCTCCAAGTCCAGGAAGTCCACGACCTCATCGAATCCGAGACGTGCCCCCGCGCGTTTGGCGTGCGCCGCGAAAGTCAGGTTGGTGCGCGCGTCGAGGTGCGGGAACAACCGGGCTTCCTGGAACACTGTGCCGACCGGTCGTCGGTGCGCGGCAAGATTCGCGGATGCGCCTTGCCACGTCTCTCCGTCGACCTCCACGGTCACCGCTGCGCCGGGTTCGAACCCGGCGACCAAGCGGAGCAGCGTCGACTTGCCGGAACCGGACGCGCCCACGAGGGCCGCGACGCCATCGAGATCCACGTCGAGGTCCGCCCGCAACCGGAACCCGGTGTCCCGGACAAGCTCGCCCATGACCCTGACCTTCATGGGACGCGGAGCCAGCGGTAGGTGAAGGTCAACACCACCAGCGAGAACACGAGCAGCGAGGCCGCGATCACATGCGCCCCGACGTAGTCGAGCATCTCGACCCGGTCGAACAACGCGATGGACAACACCCGGGTCTCTCCGGGAATGTTGCCGCCGATCATCAGCACGATGCCGAACTCGCCAACCGTGTGCGCGAATCCGAGCACACCGGCGGCAACGAGCGCTTTGCGGTGCATCGGGAGTACCAGGCGCAGGAACCGGGTTGCCGGAGGAACTCCCAAGCTGGCCGCCGCTTCCAGAAGATGGCCGTCGGTTGTCCGGAATGCCGATGCCAACGGTCCCGTAACAAAAGGCAAGGAATAGACGATCGAACCGATCACCAACCCGGCGAAGGTGAAGGCAAGCCGCGCACCCGCGACGGCCTCGGCGATCGCGCCGAGGGGCCCGCTCTCCGCCATGGCAAGCAGCAGGTAGAAACCCAACACCGTTGGCGGCAGCACCAACGGCAGCGCCACCACGGCTTCCACCGGCGCCCGCCACCGGGAACGCGTCCGGGCAATCCACCACGACAGCGGCGGCGAGGCCACCAGCAGGATCGCCGTGGTGGTCAAGGCGAGCAACCCGGTCACCCACGCCGCTTGCGCGATGTCGGCCGTTACTCCCACTACCGATAGCCGGCTTTCCGGATCAGGTCACGCGCCCGTTCGCTGCCGAGGTAGTCCATGAACTCCTTGGCAGCCTGTTCGTTGGGACCGGCAACGACAACCCCAACCTGCTCGATGGGCGTGTAAAGATGCTCCGGAACCAGCCAATAGCGATCGGGGCCGATGTCTTGGGCCACGACCTGTGCCAGCGCCGCGAACGCGCCGTCCACCGCACCACTGGCCGCGAAGTGGAACGCCTGGGCAACGTTCAGCGCGTTGATCCGTTTCGACTCCGCACCCAGGCGGCGCAGGGTCTCCAGCGCCGCGCGGCCGTACGGCGCGGTCTCGGGATTGGCCAGCGCCACGCGCTTGTCGGCCGCCAGCCAGTCCATTCCGGGGTTTCCGTGGTTAACGACCAGCACGAGTCTGCCCCTCGCGTAGGCGATCGGCGAATGTGCCCTGTCCTGGTCCACCAAGGATCCGGGCCGGGCGGCGTCGGCGGAGAGGAAGGCGTCGAAGGGACGCCCCTGGACGAGTTGTGCATAGAGCAGGCCCGATGAGCCGTAGGTGGCCACGATCTCGCCGGGAAAATCCGCCTTCAGACTCTCAAGAGCGCTCTGGAAGTTCGACGCGACGGCAAGGCGCAGGGGTTCGCCGGCGCCCGCCGACGTCCACGCCATCGCGATCCCCGCAAGTGTTCCAGCGAGCCAGCGTCCCATCCGGTGACTCTGCCAGCGCAAGGTGGCCAACGCAAAAGACCTGGTAAGCCCGGTAGAGGGGCTACCGCGGGAGTTGCGATCGCCGTTCGAGGGCGCGTACGACTCCGTGGTTCGAGTATGGGCGGCACCCGATGGGAGTCAAGGTGCCCGAGTTCGCCGCTTCGAATGTCGCGGCCGAGGCCGGATGCGTTCGCGTTTCGGAGCAGGTACTGTTCATTGAACCTTTGCCGGTCGCGTTCCGCTAGACACTAGAGCAGCGGATACGGAGTGACGATGGTCAAGCCGACGGATATGACGCGAGCCCCGTTGCTAGCCTTGTCTTGCCTGATCGCCGGCTTGGCATGGCCGCAAGCCCGGGTCGAGATGTTCTCGCCGTCGGGCTACGCGAAGGATGTCCGCCAAGTCACGGTGCGCTTCACCGAAGCCATGGTCGCACTCGGCGAGCCCGGACGTTTGGATCCGTTCAGCGTTGACTGCGAGCGCCGCCGTCCTCGGTCCCGATGGACCTCTCGTCAATGCCGGTTCAGTACCGATCACGCTGTCGGTCGAACACCTCGCCGGCGGCGGTGCCGCATCGCTCCCGGTCTCGGTGCGGACAACCGTTCGCCCGTGGCTCTACTACTGGGAGTATCGGGAGTCGCCGGAACCGCGGACAGCATCTGCGACGCTGGACTCAAAAGGCACGGTAGAGCTCGACGTTCCGCTACCACGCTTGGAGCGAAAGGGCCTTGTGGACCTGGAGATGGACTACCCGGACGCCAATGGGCAACGAAAGACCGCGTCGAAACGCATTGAGCTATGGCCGGCGGCGATCGACTTGACCGTGCAAACAGACGACACCCGTCCCATGGACAGGCGGATCCTCGTGAAGGCGGTCGGGCTCGACGGCACTGCCGCCCCGGGAGTACCGGTCGAAGCGAGCATCCGCTATCCCCGGTACTACGACGACGTGCGCTTGCCCGGCGGTTTCCGCGGCTACACACGGCATTCCGAGTCGCGACTGATCGCGAACTGTTCGGGCCACACCGACGCCACTGGGTCGCTCGTCTGCACCGTGCCGCCGCAGGCCCCCGACGTAGTGTTCGTGGAGGCGACGGGGTGGGACGAAAACGGCAATACCACGCGTACGGCCGAGACCACGGGATATTGGTCACACGCACCCCGCCGCAAGTGGCTCGAGGTCGATTCGGAAAGGACGTTCGCGGTGGGCGAGACCGTACCCATCTCCCTGGACCTCCCGTTCGCGGAAGCGACGGTACTGACTACCGTACACCGGGAAGGGGTTCTCGCCGCTTTCGTCGAACACGTCACGCGGCCGCAGGCCGTCATCAACGTACCCGTAGGGCGCAACTACGCGCCGAACGTGGAGATCTCCGTGTTGGCCATCCGCCCACGCATCCAGCCCGTCGTTCAGCTCCAGACGCCGCAGCCCGTGGCGCCGGACCCGCCTCACCCCGAGCGGTTTCAGCAAGACCGGTCGTTTGCGCACTGGAACTTCACGATGTCCACTCCCGACGGACCTGACTACCGCCTCGAGACCGTGGATGTGCGCGTGGCCCTGGATACGCACGCCCTGTTCGTGAGCGTCGAGCCCGATCGGGACACCTACCGCACCCGCGACCGGGCCCGCGTGCGAATCGCCGTCCTGGGACCCGACGGACGCCCGCGCCCCGACGCCGAGGTCGTCCTGGTCGCGGTGGACGAGGGACTGTTGGAGCTTGGGGCCAACGAAACCTGGGACATCCTCAATGCCATGATGGGCAAGCGCTATGCCGGACTCGACACGTCGACCAGCATGCAGCGGCTTTACCGAACGTTCGATCTGGGCCCGGACACTGAGGCCGTGATCGTGACCGGCAACTACCGGCGCGACTCCGGTTTCGATGCGGAACCGGTGGACGACAGCCCCGCGAGGCGCGAGCGCTTCGACCCGTTGCTGCTCTGGCAAGCCCGCCTGGCGATGGACGAGGAGGGCACCGCCGTGGCCGAGATTCCCTTGAACGACCTCCTGACGTCGTTTCGCATCGTCGCCGTCGCCACCGCCGAAGAGGACCTGTTCGGCACCGGCGAGGCCACCATTCGGACCACCCAGGATCTCATCGTGCACGCCGGTCTACCCGAGGTGGTCCGGGATGGAGATGAGTTCGATGCCGTGTTCACCGTCCGCAACGCCTCGGAGACGGCCAGAAGGGTCAACGTCACCGCCCGTGCAGAGGGGCTGCCCAAGCTGCGCCGGAAACGCTTGAGGTTGCGAGGCGGCCAGGCTCGCGAAGTGTCCTGGCCGGTCGCGGTTCCCGCCGGCATCGACGGCATCGACTGGGAGGTCATGGCGAAGGGAGGGCTCGCCGCCGACCGGATGGCCGCCCGGCAGACTGTTCGGCCCGCGGTGCCGGTTCGGGTTCAACAGGCGACGTTGACCCAATTGGCGGCACCCCGGCAACTGCCGGTCAAAGCGCCGGACAAGGCGCTGTCGGGCCGCGGCGGCATCCGGATCTCGCTGCAGCCAAGCCTGGCCGACAATCTCGGCACCGTCCGCGAGGCGATGGCCCGCTACCGCTACAGTTGCGTGGAGCAGGTGGTCTCCGCCGCAGTCGTATTGGACGACGAGGGGCGATGGGCGGCGGCGATGCAGTCCGCCCGAGCGTCCTTGGACAGCGACGGCTTGCTGCGGTTCTTCCCCAGTGCGGCACTGCGGGGATCGCCGGTTCTGACGGCCTACGTTCTGACCATCGCCGATGCGGCGGGCAAGACCGTTCCGGACGACCTCCGGGAATCCATGGTCGAAGGTCTCGAAGGCCACCTCGCCGGGCATATCGTCCGCGCCAGCGTATTCCGGGCGGCGGATTCGCAGTTGCGCCGGCTGTCAGTGCTGGCTGCGCTAGCGCGCCACGATGCCCTCGTTCGCCCGATGCTCGAGATGCTGGAAGTCGACGTCGAAACGCTACCCACCTCCGCGCTCCTGGATTGGATCGACATCCTGGCACGCGTGCTCCCCGCAGATGAACGGTTGACCGTGGCGAAGGACGCGCTGCGCGTACGCTTGAACCTGCAGGGAACGACCATGGGATTCTCGACCGAGCACCGGGATCGGCTTTGGTGGTTGATGGTCACGCCCGACGGCAACGCCGCACGCGCCATTCTCGCCGTGCTCGACGATCCGGATTGGCAGGCCGAGGTGCCGCGCATGGTGCGCGGTCTGTTCGGCCGCCAGGTCCGGGGACGCTGGCAGACCACCGTGGCGAACGCCTGGGGCACCGTGGCGGCAGGCGCCTTCCGGGCGGCCTTCGAAGCCGGACCCGTCACGGGTGCGAGCACCGTACGACTAGGCGAAGTGCAACAGCAGGCGGTCTGGCCAAACCCCGGGGATGCCGTCGCGCTACCCGAGCCAATCGAACTGCCGTGGTCCGCGGCCCGGACACTGGCGTTGGCACACCAAGGCATGGGCAGCCCTTACGGCATCGTCGAATTCCGTGCGGCCGTGCCTTTGACCGAACCCGCCGAACGCGGCTATCGAATCGTCCGGCGCGTAGACGCCGTGGACCGGAACGACGCCCGCAGATGGTCCCGCGGCGATGTCGCCCAAGTGGTCCTCGAGATCGATGCCGACGCCGACATGACCTGGGTCGTCGTGGAGGATCCGCTGCCGCCCGGCGCGGTCGTGCTAGGCAGCGGACTTGGGGGGGACTCGTCGATGCTCGGCCGGACCTACGAGCGCGGCGACCGATGGCCGGTGTTCACCGAGCGCGGTTTCGACAGCTACCGGGCCTACTACCGCTACGTTCCCAAGGGCAGGTTCACGCTGCGCTACAACGTCCGCTACAACACGTCCGGCGCGTTCCAACTGCCCCCCTCCCGCGTCGAGGCGATGTACGCGCCGGAGATGCATGCGGAACTGCCGGTCAAGCCGGTCACGATTCGCTAGCGGTCAAGCGGCGTGGCGGCCATCGCGCCCGGTCACCGTCTTGGCGGCGACCCAGACGTGGACTTCCTCGACGCCCGCGGAACGCAAGATCTCGCTCGCAGCCCTCACCGTGGCGCCGGTCGTCGTCACGTCGTCTACAAGCGCAACGCGTTTCGGCATATCTTCGACCGTCCTTGCGCAAACGCGTTCCCGTAGCCTTCGGCGGACGTCGAACGCGCCACGCACATTGCGCAAGCGCGCGCTGCGCGGCAGCGTGCGCTGAGGCGGGGCATGGCGCGTTCGGACCAGTCTGCCCTTGAGAACCGGTCGATCGACTTCACGACAGATCACCGCCGCCAGCAGCTCCGCCTGGTTGTAGCCCCGTTGGCGGCGCCGGCGACGCGACAAGGGCATGGCGATCAATGCCTCCGGCAGAACATCGCGGCGATAGCGCGCCTGTATCGCCGGCGCCAAGATGCCGCCGAGGATGCGGGCTTCGCGCAGCCCGTTGCCGGACTTCAGCCCCTCGACCACCCGGCTGAGCGGCGGCGAGTAGGTGAAGGGGGCCACCGTCACCGCCCAGGGCGGCGGGGCCACGATGCAGGATCCGCAGATCTCTCCGGCCGTCGATCCCGGCGGTGAGGGCTCGGCGCACACGGGACAGGCTCGTTCGTTGCGTTCCAGCGCTGCCTCGCACTCCCGGCAGAGGTCCACGTCGCGTCGGGACCGGCGCCGGCATAGCAGGCAGATGCCTGGAAAGACCGCGCCGATGACGTTCACCGGGCCGTCCGCTTCCGCGAGTCGGTTCGAAGCCAAGCCAGCGGGTCCTTTGGCACTTCGTTGTGCCGCATCTCGAAATACAGGCCGACCTCCGTTTCGCCGCCGCTCTGGCCCACCGTTGCGATGACCTCGTCCAGCTCGACCGGATCGCCGCGACGCTTGTAGATGGCGTCGACGGAACCGTAGAGCGACATCCAGCCGTCGCCGTGGTCGACGATCGCCAACATTCCGAAGCCGCGCAGCCAATCCGAAAAAACGACGACCCCGGGAGCGACGGCCCGTACTTCGCTCCCCGGCGGCGCTTCGAACATCACGCCCTGCCAACGCAGTCGCCCCCCTGCGCGGGGTTCGCCGAACCGTCGAACGAGCCGCCCCTGCACTGGCCAGGTCAAGCCGCCGTCTCGGGCGGCAACGTCGAGCCCGCCTTGCGACGGACGGTGTGCACGAGCGAGTTCCGCGATCAACGATTCGAGGCGCTTGCGGTCGCGGGTCAATCGATCCCGCTCTTGCGTTCTCCTGGCCAGTTCCGAGTTCAGGTTGCTGATGATGCTCTGGCGGGCGTTGCGATCACTGATCAACCGAGCCCGGTCGGCGCTCACCGACTTGCGGGAGGTTTCCAGCGAGACCCGTTGCCGATCCTGTTCGCGTTGGTTCCGCTCGAGTTCCTCGAGCGTCTGACGCAACTCGTCCACCTGCGCGGCGCGAGCCTTCGCGAAGGCGGCGTGATAGCGCACCATCTTCTCGAGCGTGCGCGGTTCCTCCAGGTTGAGCAACGCCTGCAACGGATCGCGTTCCTTGAAACGCCATGCGTCGCGCAGATGATCCGCGACCCTCCCCGCCTGTCGACGACGGACCTGTTCCAGTCGGTCCCGTTCGATGCCAAGGTTCTCAAGTCCGGCACGGCCCTCTTCGATTTGCTTGTCCAGTTCGCGGATTCGCGCCTTGGCAGCCGCGACGCGACGATCTGCGGCGGCGACCTCGCGCTGACCCTTAGCGATGCGTTCACCGGCTTCGTCGAGCCACGCGTCGAGCGAATTCAAACGCGCGAGCAACTCCTCTAGGTCGCGCTGTGCGTTGTCGGCCGCGTGGGTGACACCCACGCCGAGAACCATCAGACCTGCGAACGCAACGTCGCGCAAGATCGACCCATCGACAGCCCCGACCACGCTTCGCCCCATCTCACCGAACCGCGGCGACCGCGCTGTGGACCTTGGCGTCAACCAAGGACCGCCCCGTCATTGCCGCCGGGCGCCGCTTTCCCATGAGCTCGAGCAAAGTGGGCGCGACATCCGCAAGCGTGCCCCCGTCGACGAAGCACACGGCACGCGGACCGGCGTAGACGAGCGGTACCGGCCCCGAGGTGTGCGCGGTGTGGGGCTGGTCCGTCTCCCGATCAAGCAGCCGCTCGACGTTGCCGTGGTCGGCGGTGACGAGACATTGAGAGGCCGTTCGGTGAATCGCTTCGAGGATTCTCGCCAGGCACTCGTCGATCGTCTCGACGGCGGCTACCGCCGCCTCGAAGACGCCCGTGTGCCCGACCATGTCGCCGTTGGCGAAGTTGCAGACTATGGCATCGTAGCGCCCGCTGTCGATGGCATCCACCAACCGGTCGGTGACCGCCCCGGCGCTCATCGCGGGTGCCAGGTCGTAGGTTGCCACCTTCGGCGAGGGAACGAGTATCCGGTCCTCGCCCGGGAAGGGCTGCTCCCGACCGCCGGAGAAGAAGTAGGTCACATGGGCGTACTTTTCGGTCTCGGCAATGCGCAACTGGGACAAGCCGGCCGCGGCCCAACACTCGCCGACGGTGTCCGTCAAATCCTCGGGCGCGAACGCGACGGGCAGTTCGATGTCGTCCGCATAGCGCGTTAGCGTCGCGAAAAAGGCGAACGCCGGTCTTGCCGGGCGCACGAATTCGTCGAAGTCGTGGGCCGTCAAAGCGCGGACCAGTTGCCTGGCGCGGTCGGCGCGGAAGTTCATGAACATCCCCACATCCCCGTCCTCGATACGCAATGGCAGCGCGTCGGCGGCGCGAATCGCGGTGGGTTGCACGAACTCGTCGGTTTCGCCCCGGGCGTAGGCCGCCTCCAGGGCTTGGGTGGCCGTCGCGAAACGATGGGGCGCATCGCCCAATGCGACGAGCCTGTAGGCACGTTCGGTGCGGTCCCAACGCGCATCCCGATCCATGCCGAAGTAGCGTCCCGTGATCGACGCCAAGATGCCGGGGAAGCGTTCCTCGAAGCCCGCGAGCGTCGTCATCGCACTCTTCGGTGGCACGTCGCGACCGTCTAGAAACCCGTGCAGACGCACGCTCGCGCCTCGCTCGATCGCCAACTCGGCCAACGTGGCGATCTGATCCTCGTGGCTGTGCACGCCGCCCGGCGACAACAGGCCGAATACGTGCAGCGTGCTGCCGTGCGCCACACTCGCCGCAATCGCGCCGCTGACAACCGGATTGTCGGCGAACGATCCATCCGCGATGGCGCGGTCGATGCGCGTCAGGTCCTGGTAGACGGTTCGGCCCGCCCCGAGGTTCATGTGACCGACTTCCGAGTTGCCCATCTGGCCGTCCGGCAGACCCACCGAAGATCCCGATGCGGACAGCGTCGTTCTCGGCGCGCTCTCCCAGAGCCGGTCCCAAGTCGGCGTGCGGGCCCGATGGATGGCGTCGTCGTCGCCGCCGGTGCTCACCCCCCAGCCATCGAGCACGACCAGGAGGGTGGTTGGTGGGTTGGACATGCTGCCATCCTTGAATAGGCGATCCCTGCGCTGCGCGCCAATCCCCTAAAGTGTGTCGGATTTGGCGCGCCAGCGCCATTCCAACACAGTCTTGGGGCGGCTTGGGCTGGGGCGAAACGCGCCGCCCGGAGGGAGGCGGGTTTCGTGGCGCTAGCCGACGATGACCGGCGCATGAACAAACACGGTCCGCGCGAGTGAGCGCGGACTCGGAGCGTTTATAATCCCTCGCCCATGGACCAACTGTTCGAATTCATCGTCAATCGCTGGTACTTGGTGGGCGGCTTCCTCATCGTCCTCATCCTTTTTGTGCGCAACGAAGTGGCCCGGGGCGGTCGTTCCGTCACGCCCCAGGAACTGGTCAACCTGGTCAACCGGGACCGCGCCGTCGTGATCGATGTCCGAGACGCCAACGAGTATTCCAAAGGCCACATCGTCGATGCGGTGAACGTCCCCCACACGTCCCTGTCAACGCGGCTCTCCGAACTGGAGAAGTTCAAGTCAAGACCCATCGTGGTGGCCTGCAAGATGGGCCAGCACGCCGGTGCGGCCGGGACAACCCTACGCAAGGCCGGCTTCGAGAACGTCTCCCGCTTGAAGGGCGGGGTCACAGAGTGGCTTAACCAGAACCTACCAACGGTCAAAGGCTAATGGCTGAAGAGCAATCCGGTCCCCATCTCGCCATCGAGCGCATCTACCTGCGCGACGCATCCTTCGAGTCGCCGAGGGCGCCCGGCGTGTTCGACTCAACGTGGACGCCGCAGGTGCAGGTCGACATCAACAGCCGGAGCACCCGCCTCGACGATGTGCGCCACGAAGTCGTGCTGACCCTGACGCTGAAGGCGCTGATCGAGGACGAGGTGGCGATGATCGTCGAGCTTCAACAGGCCGGGGTGTTCAGACTCGAAGGCATGGACGACAACATCCGCCAGCAGGCCCTCGCCGTGGCTTGCCCGAACGTGCTCTTCCCCTACGCACGCGAAGCAGTGGACGGGCTGGTCACGAAGGGCGCATTCCCGCCCTTCATGCTGGCACCGATCAGCTTCGAGGCGCTCTATGCGGAGGCGAAACGACGCCAGACCGCGCAGCAACCCGTCCGGGACGGCGACGGAGTCATCAACTGAAGTCCAGCTGACGCCAGGCCTCGTAGAGCGCGATCGACACGGCGTTGCCGAGGTTCAAGCTCGGCGCGCGCGCATCCGGGTGCCGGTGCATCGGTATGCGCAGGCGGCGATCGACGGGCAACGCATGGAGGATCGCATCCGGCAGACCGCGGGTCTCCGGGCCGAACAGCAGCACGTCGTCGGCGCGGTAGGAGACGGTGTCGTAGCGTCGCGTCCCGCGGGTCGAGAAAGCCAACAGTCGTCGCTGGCCGACCGCTGCCTGGAAGCTCGGAAAGTCCGGGTACACGGTCGTCGTAGCCAAGGCGCGGTAGTCCAACCCCGCCCGGCGAAGCCGGACGTCCGTCAACTCGAATCCCAAGGGTTCGATCAAGGCAAGGCAGGCACCCGTATTCGCCGCCAGACGAATGATGTTGCCGGTGTTCGGCGGAATCTCCGGCTCGAACAGGGCGATGGTGAGCATCTCTCGATCATACGTCGATTCGGAGATCCGCGAGTTTGCGCGTCAACGTGTTGCGGCCCCATCCCAGCAGGTTCGCGGCGTCGCGCTTGCGCCCTCCCGTCGTCTCGAGAGCGACGCGGATCATGGTCGATTCGAACGCCGGCGTTGCTTCGTCGAGGATGCCGGTGCCACCACGCTCGAGCTGCTTCCGCGCCCAGGATGCCAGGGACGACTGCCAATCGCGTTCATCGTCCGTTTCGGTCGTGCAATGGAGTTCCGGCGGCAGGTCGTTGACGTGCACCTCGCGACCCGGCGCCATGACCGTGAGCCAGTTGCAGGTGTTCTCCAGCTGCCGGACGTTGCCCGGCCAATCCAACGTTTCGAGGTACTCCAAAGTCTCCTTGCGCAGTACCTTCCGCTCGCCGCCGAAGTTCCGCGCCGCCTTGTTGAGGAAGTGCTCTGCGAGCAGGGGGATGTCCGAACGGCGTTCGGCGAGCGTCGGCACATGTACGCGGATGACATTCAGGCGGTGGTAGAGGTCCTCGCGGAAGGTGCCGTTGGCGACCAGGGAGCGCAGGTCGCGGTGGGTGGCGGTGATGATCCGGACGTCCACCTTGACGCTCACTCGACCGCCGACCCGGTAGAACTCGCCCTCGGCAAGCACCCGCAGCAGCCGGGTTTGGGCTTCCCCCGGCATGTCGCCGATTTCGTCGAGGAAAAGCGTGCCGCCGTTGGCCTGTTCGAAACGGCCGATGCGCTGATCCTTGGCGCCGGTGAACGCGCCCCGTTCGTGGCCGAACAGTTCCGACTCGATCAACTCGCTCGGTATCGCGGCCATGTTCAGCGCGACCATCGCGTTCGACGCCCTCGGACTGTGCCGGTGCAATGCCCGCGCCACCAGTTCCTTGCCCGTGCCGGAGGCGCCCTCGATCATGACCGTGATGTTCGACTGGGCAAGTCGACCGATGGCCCGAAAGACTTCCTGCATCGCCGGCGCCTGCCCGATGATGTCGGGGACCTCGTCCACCGGAGGAGTGTCCGCCCTGCCCTGCTCCCGGCTCACCAGCACGGCACGACCGACGGTGGCTACGGCCTCGTCGATGTCGAACGGCTTCGGCAGGTATTCGAATGCGCCCGCCTGGTAGGAACTGACTGCGCTGTCCAAGTCCGAGTGGGCGGTCATGATGATCACGGGTAGCTCGGGATGCCGGTCGGTCAGAATCGCCAACAGCTCCAGTCCGTCCCGGCCCGGCATGCGGATGTCGGAGACGACGGCATCGGGCGTGTCGTAGTCCATTCGGTCGAGCACGTCGTCGGCGCGTTCGAAGGACTCGGTTCCGTAGCCCGCCTGGGACAGCGCTCGTTCGAGGACCCAGCGGATCGAACTGTCGTCGTCGACGATCCAAACCCGCTCATTGGCCATGGCTTTGGGCCTCGGTTGGCGCGGGCAAGCCGCGGCGCCTCGACACCGTAACGGTGCCGTTGGCCGTGGCGGACGGTCGCGGCTGGCTGATGGGCAGGTAGACCGAGAATACCGTCCGGCCCGGTTCGCTCTCGCATTCGATCAGACCGTTGTGCTGCGCGATGATGGTCTGGGTGATGGCAAGACCAAGGCCCGAGCCCTCCGGCCGACCGCTGATCATCGGGTAGAAGATCCGGTCCGCGATGTCGGCCGGCACACCCGGCCCGTTGTCGATGAAGTCGACGTTGGCCACCAGGCGATGACGGTTCGGCCCGATGGTGAACTGCCGGACCACCCGGGTCTCAAGCCGGATGCACGGGTCGGGCGTATGCTCCAGCGCGAGCGTGGCGTTGCCCAGGACATTCAGCGTCGCCTGCACCAGCCTCTCGAAGTCCGCCTCCACGAGCGGAAGGCTCGGATCGTAGGAACGTTCGAAATTGACCCGTGCCGGACTCTCGGCGTCGAGCAGCTTCACGACACGCTCGATCACGTGATGAACGTTCACCGGGGCGAACGACACTTCGCCGTTCGGTCCCATGATGCGGTCCACCAGGTTTCGTAGTCGGTCGGCTTCGGAGATGATCACGGAGGTGTATTCGCGCTGTTCGTCGTCCACCAACTGCCTGTCCAGCAACTGCGCCGCGCCCCTCAAGCCACCGAGCGGATTCTTGATCTCGTGGGCGAGCCCGCGGGCGAGTTTGCGCACGGTTTCCTGCAGGGTTACGTGGCGCTCGTCCCGGTCGATGCGGATGAACCGGTCGAGCCGTTCGAACTCGACGAGAAGCTCGGTTTCCGACAACGGCGAGATCGAGTAGTTGACCCGAATGAGTCCGTCGGCGACGTACAAGGGCACCTCGCGTTTGGTGAAGGGCTGTCCGGTGTCGAGTACGCCTTGCAGCACCGCGGGCGTCGCATGGTCGTCGCGAATGAGTTCGGCAAGGGGAATCCCGAGCGTGCGGGTGTCGCTCCGTCCAAACAACGACTGGGCCGATTGGTTCAGGTAGGAGATCCGGAACGACCGGTCGCTCGCGGCATCGACCACCGCAACGGCCGTGGTGAGCTGATCGAGGATGTCCCGATAGGTAGCCACAGTGGGATTGCGAGCAAAAACCGTTCCACGCATGCGTGCCCCAAAAGCCACGAGAATCCTTCGACGCGCACGTTTCATGCACCAAGGGTGCACCAATTTAGTGCATTGCACCCAGATTGGTCAAATTTGGTGCGCGATCCCGTTTGGCTACGGTGTCGGGATGCGTCGACTCAATGCCGACGGGACACCACAAGGGTGTCCCCTACGAGACCTCGATATGGAAGCGGAAATCGTCGGCACGCTGTTCGGATACCAGCAGCCGATGCCCGTGTACGCGGCACCAGGCGGGAATGTCGTGCAGCACGCCCGGGTCGGTGGCGACGACTTCGAGCACATCGCCGATCTTGAGCTTCCTGATCTTGTCCTGCGTACGAATCACGGGCAACGGACACAACAGTCCACGCGCATCGAGACGGGTCGTGGGGCCGTTCATCGCGTTCCGATCAGCCGCCGATGTGCCAGGCGGGTTCCAGGTCGGTGGGGAGCATCGGTTCGACCTGCAGTTCCGTCGAATCACCCGAAGGATGGTGGACGTTCACGCTGACCGCCGCCGCGGTACGCCCCTGGGAATAGCGTGCCGCGATTCGGGCGGCGAGAACGAGGTCGGCATCGGTCGGTTCCCCGTCGATCAGGGTCAGCGGTCCGGCGTGGCTCACCGTGTCGAGATGGACGAACCGCCGCCGGTAGCCGGATAGGAAATTGTTCTCCCCCTCTTCACGGCCGACGATCAGCTTGTAGTGCGGTGCCGGGCGAATGTGCCGACCGACCTTGAGCAGCATGATGTCGTCGAAGTCGTAGTCGCGCTCGCCGCGCGCCTCCCACAGGTCGGCCAACTTGCCGGCATAGCGTTCGTCGGTCAGGAAGCAGCAGCCGCCGGCGGGTTGCGCGTAGTCGCTGAATCCGAAGGACTCGGCCAACGCCATCTGCGGTTTGCGGTCGCGACCGTGGAAACCGAAGAGCTTGTCGCGGTCGACCCAGCCTTTCCGCTCGGGGAGCGTGGGCGGCAGGTTCAAGGCGCACAACGGGCGTAGCAGGCGGTCGTCAGCGCCCGATTCGCGGGCGATGACAGGCATCGTGTCGGCACGTTGGGACTTGGGTCGCTGACCGATGACCTCGCCCGTGATCACGAAGTCGAAGCCGCGGTCTAAGACGTCCTCGGTGAGCGCCTTGTTGACCATGAAGATCTTGCAGTCGAGGCAGGGATTCAGGTTCGCGCCGTAGCCGTGCTTCGGGTTCAGCACGATGTCCTTGTATTCGTCGATGACATCGACGATGTGCAGCTTGATACCCAGTTGTTCCGCAACCCACAGCGCATTGTTGCGCTTCTGCCGCGATCGGTCCTTCTTGCGGATGGCATGGGTATGCCCCTCCACGCAGAACCCCGTGAAGAAGTTGACGCCCTCCACGTCGACCCCCTGGTCGAGAACGACCTTGGCCGCCAGCATGGAGTCGAGGCCGCCGGAAATCAGGGCGGCCGCTCGTTTCGGGACGTTCGCGGATTCGTTTCGCATGTCCGTTCTGCTCAGGGCTAAGGTTGCAGGACCTTTAGGGGTTCGTCGCGGGCCGCTTCGATAAACCCCGTGTCGAACGTGAGTAACTCGCTGCAATGCCCGGCCGCACCGAGATGCAGGGCATCGGCGAAGTCCATGCCGAGGTCCACGCGTTCCAAGGCTTCGGCAAGCAAGACGGGACTTTCCACCGACACGGTCGGTAGTCCCGCAAACGCGCGCAACGCGGCCACGACCTCCTCGCTGCCAAAACCATAGACGGCCCGCAACACCCATTCGCTTTCGAGCAGCACGGTCGTGCTGACAAAGACATCGTCAGCATCGACAGCCGCGCGCGCCCGTGCGGCCTGCGCCGCATCGTCGCCCGTGAGGTAGCGGACCACAACATTGGTATCAATCGCCCGCATGTCGTCGCTTGGCTTCCGCCAAGACGCCCGCCGCCATCTCGCCCAACGTCTTGGATGGTCCGTCGTAGGCGAGGATCTCGAAAACCTCCTCCGGACGGGTTTCGGCAAACCTTGGGAAGGGTTTCAACAACACGCCTTCCCGCGTGCTTTCCACGACCAGTCGGGTACCCGCCTCCCAACACAACGACTGGCGAATCGCCTTGGGTAGGATGACCTGGCCCTTTGTCGAGACCGTGGTGGTGACGCGTTCAGACACAGGCATGGCTGGCCTCAGTGGCTTCGTAAGGCGAAAGTAAGATACGCTCGTTAGCGGGCTTGGTCAAATGATCCCGGTTACACGGCGCACGCGTTTCCAATCGTTTGTCATGGATCCAGCATCGAGCTATTTTCGCTTGCATCTGCAAAGGGGGTTTCTTGCGTGCGTTGTTGCAAAGGGTGAGCGAGGCGTCCGTATCGGTCGCCGGTCGCGAGATCGCGAGAATCCACCGTGGTCTCGTCGTGTTCGTTGCCGTGTTCCACGATGACGACGAAGCAGCCGCCCGGCGATTGGCCGAACGAACCCTCGCGGCGCGGATTTTTCCAGACGGCAGCAAAGCGATGAACCGATCCGTGCTCGAGATCGGTGGCGCCGTGCTGGCGGTCTCCCAGTTCACCCTGGCTGCGGACACCCGGCGCGGCAATCGCCCGAGTTTCGGACCCGCCGCGCCTCCCGCGCAAGCGCAGGAACTCTACGACCGCTATGTCGAGGCGCTTCGGGAAGACTGTCCCGAAGCCACCACCGGCGAGTTCGGTGCCGACATGCAGGTGTCGTTGGTGAACGACGGGCCGGTGACGATTCTCCTCGACGTTCCCTATTAGCCGCCTCTACGTCGGCGGCACCATGAGCGTCAACTTCACGCCGCCGATGACTCCCGGGATTGCGACACACGCGATTCCGTCCCACGAGGGGCCGGGCCGATTTCGCACACGACAACGCCGCCGTTTCCCACGCTGGCCATGGCGATTCGGCGATACCGCCGCGTGCCGGATTGCGGACCATTGCCGCATGGCAACCCCGCGGCATCTGCTGGTCGATCCGGTGAACGAGTGCGACTACCACCTCGTGT
>JAPPND010000242.1 GCA_028818795.1 Gammaproteobacteria bacterium
GACGCGATCTACGAGGGACCGGAGTCCTTCACGGTCGGTTTGAGCGGTCCTTCCAATGCCACCGTGAGCGATGGTTCGGGCACCGGTACGATCCACGACGATGACGCCGAGTCGATCGCCAAGGAGTGGCTGGCGCGGTTCGGCCGTACCGTGGCAAGCCATGTCACGGACGCCGTGGATTCGCGTCTGAACAATGTCTCCGGCGGGACCAACGGGTCCGGGCTGAGGCTAAGCGGGATTTGGGGTGCGCCCACGGGCCATGGGCTTGCAGATCCTGCGGGGGGCTTTGCCACCGCACCGATCGCTAGCATGCCCTTCGATCAGGGCTTCGGATTGCCCTACGGCAACACACTGGGTGCGCAGACATCGCTATACGAACCCTACGGCATGGGCGTACGCATGCGGGATCAGAGTCTCGGTCGAATGCTGGCCGGCAGTTCGTTCCAGTTCTCGGCGGCGGACGGCGACTCCGACGACGCTTGGACGCTGTGGGGCCGCGGTGCCCACACGAGCTTCAGCGCCGACGGCGATACCCTGTCCCACGACGGCAGCGTGACCACCGGCACGGTCGGGGTCGACTACCAGTGGGGCGATGTTGTCGGCGGGGTAGCCCTGTCGCACAGCACGGGCGACGGCGAGTTCGAAGCCGGATCAGCCGTGGCGGGCGAACTCGACAGTACGATGACCGTCATAAGCCCCTACATGCGCCTCAAGGTGAGCTGTTGCGTCACCTTCTGGGGCGTGGCCGGTGTGGGTCAAGGCGAGATGACGCTTGCCGCCGACGGCGGTGGCGCGGCCATCGATACCGACATCTCCATGTCCATGGGCGCAGCCGGATTCCGAGGCGGGATCCTTCCCGACACGGCCGACTTCGACCTTGCGCTGAAGTCGGATGTCTTCGTGGCGCGAATGTCGGCCGACGCGGCACCGGGCCTCTCGGCGGTGGATGCCGACGCGAGCCGGCTGCGGGTCGCCCTCGAGGGCTCAAGGGCAAATCAGCTTGAAGGCGGCGGAACATTTACGCCTGTATTCGAGGCTGGACTGCGTTACGACGGCGGCGACGCCGAATCGGGCGCGGGCCTCGAACTGGGCGGCGGCCTCCGCTTCTCCGACGCGAGTCGGCGCTTCATGGCTGAACTGAACGCCCGCGGGATGCTGGCCCACGCCGAAGACGACTACCAGGAATGGGGAATCGGCGCTACGCTGATGGTGAGGCCCAACGCAAGCGGTCAGGGCATGACCTTCAACCTGCGATCGTCCTGGGGCGATATGGCCAACGGCGTGGATGCGCTCTGGAATCGCCACAATCGCGAGATGCTTGCCCGTGCCGACCGCAGCTTGTCGACCCGGGTCGGCGCTCGCTACGACGCGGAACTCGGCTACGGGTTGAATGCGCCGGGCGGACGGAACGTGCTGGTTCCCTACATCAGCGCCGGGTTCACCGACTACGGCACCCGCGACTACCGGGCTGGCCTGCGGTTGCGTTCGGACTCGACCATGAACCTGAGCTTCGAGGTGGACCGCCGCGAAGGTCTGACGGACGAGCCGGACCACGGCGTGGCGCTGCGCGGCTGGTTGTATTGGTAGGGCCATAGGTGGAAGCGGCGGGACACCACCGCCGCTTCTAATTTCGGGGGGCGTGCCGTCCAGTCGGCGCGCCCTTTTTGTTTGAGATAGACGGCGAAGCCAAATACGGCCGGGTAACCGAATGAACCACTCACTTCACAACGTGTTCGAACCGGACTCCATCGAAGCCCGCGACCTCGCGCACATGCTCCACCCCACGACCAATCTTGCCGACCTGCACCGCGCTGGTCCCGTGGTGCACGAACGGGCGAAGGGGGTCTACCTGTGGGACAACCACGGCAAGCAGTACCTCGAAGGCATGGCCGGGCTGTGGTGCACGGCCCTCGGTTACGGGGAGGAGGAACTGGCGCGGACGGCGGCCGAGCAGCTTCGGAAGATGTCCTATTCCCAGCTATTCGCCGCCAAGACCCACGAGCCGAGCGTGCTGCTCGCCGAAAAGCTAAAGGACATGGTGCCGTTCGATGCCGGGCGGGTGTATTTCGGCCTGTCGGGTTCCGACGCCAACGACACCCAGGTCAAGCTGATGTGGTACTACCACAATCTGATCGGACGCCCGGAGCGGAAGAAGATCATCTCGCGTCGGGGCGGCTTCCACGGCGTCACGGTCGCGGCAGGGAGTCTTACCGGGCTGCCGCCGTTCCACCGGCACTTCGATCTGCCGATCGCGAACATTCTCCACACCGACTCGCCGTTCTACTACCGCGAGGCCCGGGAAGGCGAGACCGAAGAGGAGTTCTCGACCAGGCTCTCCAACAACCTCGACGATCTCATCGAATCCGAGGGTCCGGAGACCGTTGCCGCGTTCATCGCCGAACCGGTGATGGGGGCCGGCGGCGTGGTGGTTCCGCCGGAAGGCTACTTCGCGAAGATCCAGGAAGTGCTGCGGCGTCACGGCGTGTTCTTCATCGACGACGAGGTCGTGTGTGGTTTCGGACGCACGGGCAATCCGTTCGGCGCCGACACCTTCGGCATCGAGCCGACGACGATGAGCGTGGCCAAGGCGCTCTCATCGGCCTACCTGCCGATCAGTGCAACGCTGGTCCCGGAGTTCATGTACGAGCCGTTCATCGAGGCAAGCCGCGAAGTGGGCGTCTTCGGGCACGGCTTTACCTACACCGGGCACCCGGTCTGCGCGGCGGTGGCGTTGCGCAACCTGGAACTGATGGAGGAGCGCGAGATCTTCCGGCACGCCGCACGGGTAGGCGAGATCTTCCAGGCGCGCCTGCGTTCGTTCGAAGACCATCCCCTGGTGGGCAACGTGCGAGGCGTGGGCATGATCGGTGCCATCGAGATGGTGGCGGACAAGAAGACCAAGACGCAGTTCCCCGCCGATGCCGGTGTGGGTGCGTACTGCCTGAACCGCGCACTGGACCACGGCCTCATCCTGCGCAACCTAGGCGATGCGATGGCGTTCTGTCCTCCCCTCATCATCGACGACAAGCAGGTCGACGAACTATTCGGGAAGTTCGAGAATGCGCTCTCGGAAACCTTGGACTACGTAGGGCGGCTGTAGAGTGACCCTAACGCGCCCGGTAGGGCGCGCTGTCGCCCGTCGGGACTCCGCATGGCCTTTGATCGGATAGCACGAGAATGCGGTAGCATTCTCGATCGCGCCCGGTAGGGCGCGCCGTCGCCCGCATCGTGGCCACGGGCTTCGACGTTGCACGGGACGGGACGAGCCCGTCCCCTACGGCGATGATCTATCCGCCGGCGCTCAGTTGGCGGAAGTACTCCGCCACCGCTTCGGAGTCGTAGCCCTCTTCGCGTTCTTCGGCGCGGACCGGTGCGCCGTCCACCTTGCGCAACGCGATTTCCATTTGGTCCAGTTCGGCGAGCGTCAGCCGGTACAGGCGTTCCCGATTGGCGTCGCTGGCGCCTAGACCGCGGTACGTTTGCCGGGTTTCGGCGAGGTCGAGAACGCCCTGTGCGCCGATGACTTCCGCCGCCAGGTCCCAGGCGGCGTCGGCGACTTCGCGCAATGCTCGGGGGTCGCCGCCCGGGCCGACGGCGGTCAACCGGCGCCGCAGCGCCTGAACGTCGGCCACCGTGGTGGGCGATGCCGAATCCGCATTTGCGCTCTCGAATCGTTCCACGGCGTTGGCCAGACGGTTGCTTAGTCGGTTGAGAGCGTCGTGGACGGGACGTTCGCGACGGGCGATGAACAGGGGCCGACCCATCTCGAGGTAGTCGGCCGCCATCGTCAGCTGGTCGACGACCCGGCTGTCGGTGAGATCGTCCAAGGCGCGGTCGAGCAACCGCGTCAGTTCGGCGTCCTCGTCCGTCGACTGGGCGAGTTGTTGCCGGAGGTCCGACACGTCGGCGGCGATGCGCTCCACGTCCTCCCTCATGCGTCGCTTCGTTTGTGCCTCCTCGTCGAAGTCCGAGCCGCGGTAGGTATACGACCTGCCTTGGCGATACGCCTCCACGACCTCGTCGCTCAATGCTTGTAGGCGCTTGAGGATGCGCTCTTGTTCCGCGAGCAGGGCTTCCGCCCGCCGATGCGCATCGCGTAGGCCCGCTCCGAGTGAGTCACGCTGGTCCTTCAGGAGCTGATCCGCCGCTCGCTGAAGGGCATCCGCTCCTTGTCGGAACGCCTCGGCGGCGGCGCCGGACGCCAGCTCGGCGTTCTCGGCGCCAAGTGATCGCTCTATGGCTTGCCGGGCACGTTCGAGATCCGCGAGCGTGCCGCGGATGTCGGGGGGTGGGTTTGCGCCGGATGGGGTACCGCCAGCGGCGGGCCTTCCGGACGCGCGCGTCTCCGGCTGCCCCCCGCTTGGCTGGCGGTTGGCCTGTTGCGACGACGAGTTCGAGTCGTTGGCGAGTTGCTCGCGCAGCTCCTCGAGCTCGCGTTTCAGACGCTCCAATTGCCACCGGGATAGCGGTGCCTCCGGCCGGCTCGGTTGTTCGTGGGCACGTGCGAGTTCCTCGCTCCGCCTCGCAAGCTCCGTCAGGCGACGCCACTCGGACTCGACCTCCTGGGATGCGCGGGCACTGCCCCCGGGCGTCTGGGGAGACTCGTAGCGGTTCTGTTCCGGGTCGGTCTCCAAGTCGAACAGCTCGGACAGCGACCTGCTCACCGTGTCGCCGGCGCTGTTGCTGCTCGAGAGTGTCACGTTGACGTCGCGCAGGCCCGCTTCCGCGGTCAGCAAGTGCTGCAAGGCTCGTTGCTCCGGCTGAACGGCATCGTCGAGGAGGTGGCTCGCGATGGTGTCGGCGGCGATTTCCATCTGCGCGGCGGCCAGGCCAAGTTCGGCCACGTAGGGTTCCACCTCGTCGTTCACAGAGAGTCGCCGACCTTGGGCGCGGGCAACCAAGGTCTCGACCTGTTCCATGAGCGTCCTTTGAAGAACACCGACGAGGTCCATCTGGTCCTTGAGATCGCTGCCGGCACGGGCGCCCGTGTCGCGCTCCTGGATCAGGTTCCAGGTCGCGTTCACGATCTCGCGCTGACGGTTGGACAGTTCCTGCTCGCGACCCCCGCCGCCGTCGCCGCCATTGCCGGCACTGTTGGTGCCCATGTCCCGGTAGCGCTTGTCGAACGCGCGGACGTCCACGAAGTAGAGGGCGGTCTTGGTCGATTGCCGATGGTCTCGGGCAACCGCGTGGACGGCCACGACATCGCCTGGACGGATGGGGCGTTGCTCCTCGCCGACCGCGACATCCTCGAGGAAGATCGTGTGGCTCGCGTCGGCTTCTCGATCAACGGTTGTCGCATCGCCCTCGACACTGGTCCAATCGCTGCCGTTGACGGCGTAGCGGACGGTCAGGGCCTCGACGCCGAAGTCGTCCTTTGCGCTGAACCGAAGCGCGACTTCCTCGATCGCCGTGGCCGACCGATCCCGACCGGGAAAGGCGAATTCGACCTCCGGCGGCCGATCATGGAGCAAGTCGATCAGGTATTCGTCGCTGATCCGCACCACTTCGCCACGATGCCGGACGGCGACGTGCCAAGTCCCGGGAGCTTCGACCGCAAACGTGCCGACCCCGTCGTCGAGATCGAGTTCCCGGTCGTTGACGGCCAGGTGGGCATCGTCGAGCGGCAGACTCGCGAGTATTCGCGCGCCAACCCGGGTTCCCTCTACGCCGGCGACGTCGCCGTGGTCCTGGGTGGTGCCCTCGAGGCCGGTCCATGCGGGATAGTCGAGGGCCAGTTCGACGCTCTCGACGACCGGAAGGTCGGCAACCTCGATGCGGAAGCGATCCGAGTTCAGCCGTCCGTCGCGGGCGCCGCCGGCGCTGACGTAGTACTCCACGGCCTCGTTGACGGCGACGAGCACGAACTCGTGGGTGCCGTCCTGGGACGCGGGCAACATGGTTGCTCGTTCCCAGCTGCCGGACCCCGCAAACGAGGCATTGACCGCGAGCAGATCCGCCGCGAACCCATGGGCCCTGGCCCTGAGGAGGACATCGGCGCCCCGGGGCACGACCACGTCCCCGGGCTCGACGATGATCTTCGGTCGGGTATCCGCGAGCAGGTCGCCGGTCCAAAGCCGTTCGGCCGGCAGCCGCCAACTTGCGGGTGCGGCATCGTAGGTCAGATACAGCGCCAGCGCCGCCGCCGCGAGGACCGCGAGCGGGGGTAGCAGCAACCAGGTCGGCGCGGCGCGTCGGGGCGGATGCTCCTCGGCGACTTCGATCGCATGGCCGGCCAGGTGCGGCAATAGCGCCGGGCGTCGCGGCCGTCGCGATGCGTCAAGCCAGGTGATCAGGCGGCCATCGAAGGCGGTAACTCGGCGCTCGACTTGGCGGGCGGTCCGACGCGCACCGATCCGGCGAACCACACAGGCGACGATGGTGGCGACGCCGATCCCGTAGAGCAGCACCCGCGCCGCCACGATCCATCCTTCGGAGGGCACGACATAGGCCGCCATGGCAGCGAGGCAGACCGTCGCGACGGCGAGAACGGTGAATCCCGCAGCGGCGATCCGCAGCCGAGCGACCCACTTGAAGCGCCTCCGGCACCGGGCCAGGTATCGACCCATCGCCGTGTCGTCATCGCGGTTGCCCACGTCCCCCGTCATGCGGTCGCTCCCCCGCGCCAATTGAAAAGCCCACGGACTCCCCATGCAAGTCGTCCGACGTTGGCGGCCAAGGATTCGACTAGCAGCAGGACCGCGGCCAGCACCAGCAGCCAACGTGCCAGTGGATACATGAGGGATTCGGCCGCCATCGAATCGATGGCGCGTTCGCTTCTCGAGCCCCCCTGATCGCGGATCGCGTCGCCCGCTGTGGTCGCGGTCGCGGCCTGCCAGCGTTCAAGAAGCTCGGTTTCGACGCTCCTGAGATCCGACTCCCGTGGATCGATGTTCACGGCCATGGGAGCCTCGCGGCCCGGGGCGCGAACCGTGTAGAAACCAGGCCGGGGAATGCGCGCCACGGGCCGTGTCGAGGTACTGCTCAGTGCCAGGACGCGTTGACCACCGGCATCGAAGATCTGCGCGGAACTCGCGGGAATGGAAAACGCCTGGCCCGCCGTGGCGGCCAGTGGCAGGTTCTGGGCGAGGTAGTCAACCGCATTCCGAACGAAGCCGACGAACGCAGGCCGGAGGACCAACGAACTCCAGTCGCGGTCGAGCGCGGTCAGCAGTACGAGGAGACGCCCCTTGCCGATGCGTCTTTCGACGACGAATGGTGCAGCCGCCTCGGAGCGGTGGCCGGCCGACGACCCGGGAACGAGCGCCAGGATCGTCTCGCCGGGTCGGGTGGGCAACGACAAGGACCTTTTGACCTCAACAGCGGGCCCGGCGGAATGGAAGGTCTGGGCGACGGGATGCTCGGCGTCGAGGGCGGCGACGCTCTGAACGCCGCCGGCGATGCTGCCGGTCAACGAGCCGCCCGTGAATGGCAGAGATCCGATTCGATGCGAGCGGGAACCCACGATCAGCAATGTGCCGCCGCCTTCATCCAGGTGGCGTTCGAGTCGGCGCCGCAACGGCGTCGAGATCTCGCCGGGATCCACGATGATGGCCGCATCGACGGAACGCGGCCAGTCGGCGGCGGTGTCGACCTGGACGGGCTCGGCGACGCCATTGGCCTTGAGCGCGGCAACGAGGAACTGAAGCGCGGTCGTGTCACTCTCACCCGACCCCCCGGGGAGGATTGCCACCGTGGTGGCGTCTTGCGCCGGTTGCACCAGGCGAAACACGTCGTCAGCGGGGATTGCATCGTCGGCGGCGAGACCCACTTCCAGGAGCGCTGCCCCGCGGTGCGGGAGTATGCCATCGCCGATATCGAAACGGGCCACGGTTGGCGCACCCGCCTCCGCCGCCACCGTCGTACGGCCAATCTCCCTGTCTTCCAGTCGCAACGCGACATCGATGTCCTTGCTCGCGCCGTGGCCTGCAACCACCGCCTCGAGCCGACCGCCCTGAACGGCTGCGGTGGAAATGGTCCAGTTGTCTGCTTCGCCGCCGACACGATGCAGCACATAGGGCCATTGTGTCCCCTCGACGAGGGCGTTGAACCGTGCGGGCACCGCGCTCGCCTGGAAATCGGAGACGAGGTGGACCTCCCAATCGAGATCCCGGTCCGGCAACGAGGCGATGAGCCCGTCGAGCCTTGCGGGCAATCCGGCGAAGTCGAACCGGGTGAATCCGGGTGCCGCCGAACGAATGTCGCCGATGAGGGTCAACCGCTCGGTGCCCAACGCCACGTAGGCATCGGCGGACGCGTCGACGAGGTCGGCGACGACCCGCGTGGCCTGCTGCCACGCATCGTCGTGCCGCATCGACAGCGAACCGTCCACCACGACGAGCTTCGCCCGATCCCGCGCTTGGTGGCCCGCCGGAGTGGCCATCTCGAGCACAGGCTCGGCGAACGCCAAGGTAACGACCGCGAGCGCCGCCAGGCGCAGCGCCAGCAGGACCCTGTGCGCGAGCGAGCGTCGGGTCCGGATCGGCTCGTCGGTCTCGCGCATCAGCATGAGCGAACTCACGTCCCGTTCCGCCGGTTCGCGTTGGCTCATTCGGTGCAGCAAAAGGGGTACCGCCAGTACAACCAGACCGGCCAGGAACGCGCCGGCGAGCAGGCTCATGGCCGACGCACCCGAAACCGGAGGTAGCCGGCAAGCGCCCGGTCGAGGGGCTCGTCGGCGTTGAGGCGGACGTAGTCGGCACCAACCGCGCCGGCTTCGCGCCGCAGGGCTTGTTCGTGTGCGGCCAGGCGTCGCGGATAACGGGACCGCAGATCGTTGGGGTCGACTTCGATGACATCACCGGTCTCGACGTCGCGCAACGTCGCACTCCCGCGAAATGCGCGCCGTATCCGGGGCGCCCTCTCCTCGTCGTCGAGCAGGTGGAAGACGATGAGATCGTGGCCCCGGGAACCGAGGATGCGGAGGGAGCGGCCGAATTCGGCGGGATCGCAGTAGAAATCCGAGATGGCGGCGATGACGCCGCGCTTCGTGAGGCGGCTCGCGGCCTGGGTGAACGCCTCCCGCCAGTCGGAGCCGCCTTGGGGTTCCACTTCGTCCAGCCGATGGTAGAGCGCCTGGAGGTTTCCTCTTCCGGGCCGTGGCGGGATGTACGCCCGGGGGTGTTCGTCGAAGACGAGGAGCCCCACCGCATCGTGTTGCCGCGCTGCGATGAACGCCAGTGCCGCGGCAAGATAGGCGGCATACCGGAGCTTCGTGGGTGCGCCGGCGGCACCGGTGCGGGGGACGCCGAAGGCGTCCATGGACGCGCTGCCGTCGAGGAGCACGAGGAGTCGGGTGTTGGTCTCGCCCTCGAACAGTTTGAGCAGCGGCCGGTCTGTGCGGGCATAGGCGTTCCAGTCGACGAAACGCGGATCGTCGCCGGGAACGTAGTCGCGATACTCCGCGAACTCCTGGCTGAAGCCGGGCCGGTCCGTGTAGTGGGCGCCGTGCAACACGCCGTCGACGACGGACCGCGCCACGAGATCCAGGGAACCAAGCTGGGCGAGCACCGCTGGCGGGATCATCCGCGACGGAACGCGACGGCTGGTTCCCGGCGTTTCGGTTGGTGGGCTTGCCGCATCCGTCGGTTCGCTCACGCAGCGGCACTCTCTTTGGCGTCGGGGCTTGTGACCGGGTCGGCATCGAACGCCCTTGTGCCGGGTTCCGGCACACGACGCGTCAGATCGTCGATCACTTCCTCCACCGAAATCCCGTCGGACTCCGCCAGGTAGTTGGTCTGCAGGCGGTGGCGGAATACGGGCGGTGCTAGCGCCTGGATGTCCCGCGCGGTCACGTGGTAGCGGCCGGCCAGCAACGCCCGCGCCCGGGCGCCGAGGCAGAGATAGATCGCGGCGCGTACGCTGGCGCCGTAGCGCAGGTACTTGTCCACCATCGCCGTTGCGTTGGCGGCACCCGGCCGCGTCGCACGGACGAGGTTCACTGCATACCGGGTCACATCGTCGGAGACCGGCACCTCTCGAACCAGGCGCTGGTAGTCGAGGATGGCCTTGGCATCGGTCCGGGCGGTGACCTCCTCGTCGACGATGCCGAGCACGTTGCGCTCGACCACGGCCACTTCCTCGTTGGCGTCCAGGTAGTCCAACAGGACGTTGAACACGAACCGGTCGAGCTGTGCCTCGGGCAGCGGATAGGTGCCTTCCAGTTCGATCGGGTTCTGCGTCGCCAGGACGACGAACGGCCCCTCCAGCTCATAGGTCTTGCCCCGGGCGGTGACCCGGAGTTCCTGCATGGCTTCGAGCAGGGCGGACTGCGTCTTCGGCGGCGTCCGGTTGATCTCGTCCGCAAGCAGAACCTGGGTGAAGATCGGCCCGGGCTCGAACCGCCAGCGGCGCGCCCCGGAGGCCGGATCCTCGTCGAGAATGTCGGTTCCGGTGACATCCGTGGGCATCAGGTCCGGGGTGAACTGGATGCGCTTGAAGTCGAGGCCGAGGGCCTGGGCCAGGGTGCGCACCATGAGCGTCTTGGCGGTGCCCGGCAATCCGGTGATCAGGCAGTGGCCGCCGATGAGCACGGAGATCAGCAACTGCTCGATGATCGCCCCCTGGCCCACGACGATGCGGCCAAGCGCCTCCCGGATGGCCGTCATGGTGGCGTGGAAATGCACCACGACTTCCTCGGGCGGGGTGTAGGAAGTCGATGGGTCGTCGGTTGGCGAATCGGTCATTGATTGATCTCGAGCAAGAGCGACAGGGCATCCTGGAAGCGGGGCGCGATCTCCAGTGCTAGCAGTACGTGGCGGCGCGCGTCTTCGGATTCGTTCAGCCTATGGTACGCCCGCGCGAGGCGGTAGTGGGCGTCCGCAGCGTCGTGTGGTTCGAGGGAGAGTACGGCCTGGTACTCCAACAGGGCCTCGCGGGGCTGCCCGGCTTCGAGAAGGTCGTCACCCAACTGCGTTCGGGTTTCGACCGCGAGCGGCAGGGTCAGGGCCAGCGAGCGGCGAACGGCCAACGCGTCCTCGTGCCGCTGCGCGTCGTCCAAGGCGCCGGCCAGACGGTTCAGGGCATTCGGTGAACGACCGCCGGCGCGCCAGTATTCGAATAGCGCGTCAACGGCCGCGGCCGGATTGCCCTGGCCCGCCTCCGCACGGGCGAGTAGCGGGTACGGGCTCGGAACACCGGCCGCGTTCGGATAGGCGGCGATGGCCCGGCGAGCGGCTTCGGCGGCAAGCGCCCAGTCGCCCTTCGACGCGGCGGCGGCGGCTTCCTGCATGGCCAACTCGTACGTCGCGGGATCGACGCCGGCAAAACGGTCGTCGAGATAGGCTTCGAATGCCTCGTCGACGGCATGGTGAGTCGTGTCGAGCGCCGCTTCCAGGGAACCAACGGTGTCCTTGCCGTCGCGGTATGCGTCGAGAATCCGAGACAGCGCTGCCTGGCCGTAGGCGTGGGCGATGAACTCGCACACGAGTCCCGCTTGGGTGTAGGACACCATGACTTGCCCCAGGTAGGTCGGGCGGATGAATCCTTCGTCCAGGAGGGCGATGGGAAGCAGTTCGGCTTCGCGGTGCGCCTTGACGACGCCGATGGGCACGGCACGGTAGCGGGCGGCACCTTCGGCTGTCTCGGTTCCCCGGAACCTGCTCGGCCCCGTCTGCCACTCCTCGAACACGGACACGCCTTCGCTGAACCATCGCGAGACGAGGTTGTTGGTCGCCCCCAGGGTGACCACATGGGCGACTTCATGCCAGAGCGCGCTGGCCCAGTCGAATCCTTCCACGACGCTCCGGGCGGATGGACTGTCCATGAGAACGACATCGCCGAAGGCGACGCCGAGGACGCCGATGCCCGGCAATCCGGAGGTGCGCACCGCGAAGTCCTGGTGCCGGGGGTAGAGCTCGACCACCACCGGATAGTCGGGAACGAACCCGTATCGTTCGCCGACGGTCGCCACGGCATCCGTGACCAGACGCTTTACGTAGGAAGCCAGAGCTCTGGATTCGGCGGGATGGATGCGCAGAATCACGTCGTCGTCGGCGAGCACTCCCCAGCCGTCCAAGCTGTCGAGAAGCCGAAGGGTGTTGACCACTTCGACGTTGTAGGGGTCGCCGTCGTGGGCTAGGGTAAGGGTGCGACGACCCTCGTCGAACCGGTTGACGCGAAGCAGGTTGATGCCGAGCGTGGCGTGGGCGCTCCACAGTTCCGGGTCGATGGCGACCGCGCGCGTGAGCTGGGCGATGGCTTCCCGGTAGCGTCGAGTGATGACGTAGAAGTGGGCGACGGTCTCGAACAGCTCGCCGTACCGGGGATGGATTTCGAGTGCCTTGGCCTCCCAGGCACTCGGCACCGAGCCAAGCATGTGGTCGATGGCCGCGGCCAGGGCCATCCCCTCCAGCCGGCGCAGCAGATCTTCGGCGACCAGAGGCGATCGAAGGGATTCGCGAGCCCGCTCGGTGTCGCCGACCTGCAGTGCAAGTCTCGCGGCGAGCAGGTTCGCCTCGACGTGGTCGGGATCCCCGGCGAGAACGCTCTCCACGATCCCCATGGCCCGGGCCTCGAAACGGCCGAGTGCGACCCGCGCCAGGCCCAGCTTGGCCGCGACATTGTCGGGGTCGATCGCAAGGGCTTCCGCGAACAGCGCTTCGGCGTCCGCAACCTGGTATGTCGATAGGAACAGTTCGCCCCAGCGCACCCGGACGACGGCGTCGTCGGGCGCGGACTTCGTCGCGGAACGAAACAGCCCGTTGGCCAGTTGGATGTCGCCGAGCGCCCAGGCCGCCTCGGCGCGCAGTGCGGTCGACGGATCGGCAAGCAGGTCGCGGAAACAGTTGCGACTGCCTTCAGGGTCGGAAAACCCGAGGTCGCGGCACTCGGCGACGGGATCCGCGTTGGCCGAGACAGCGGCCAGCGCGGCTAGGAGAGTTGGACCGAAGCGCCGCAGGACGCCTTTGGACTTTCCGCTGATCTGGTTGCGGGGGGCCCGGGGTGTCAGCGAGCGGCGCGCCCGTCGAGTCATCGGGCGAAATCCCCCCGGAACGGGACATGGGCGTCGGGCTCGGGGGCGTCTTCCCGCCGCATCTTCAACTCCTGGTCGGCCCTGGCGAGCTCCAACAGGAGATCCTGCAGCTTGTCGAAATAGTCGTCGTCGGTCAGCACCCGACGGTCGCTCTTGAGTTCGTCGATGGCCGCGGTCAGCTCGTCGACTCGACTGACGAGGTGAAGGAGTTCCGGTTCGACCGGCTCTCCCGGCGCCGTGCGCGCGACGATGAACGATCCCGCGTCGCCCTCGAGACGCGGATGTTCCGTGGCAATGAGTTGGCGATCCTCGTAGAAGGTGGCCAGGGCACGCTCCGCGAACCGGAATGCCTCTTCCCCGGAAATTCGCTGGTCCTTGTCGACATCGGCGCTGGGGGCGTCGAGGGCATCGGCCCAGAAACCACCGAACAGGCTGGCATTGCGCTCTCGGCCATGGCGGGTGGCCGTGATGACGGCGCGTCCTTCCCGGGCCAGCACGCCCTGGGCGGCGCCGCTCGCGCTGGTGGCGATGACGGCGAGTTGCCGCTTGGCGTTCACGGGTTTCAGCCAGGCGGCGAGATCCTCGGCCGTGGGATCCGGCCCCGGTACGTTGAACCGGTAGTGTTCGCCGTCGAACGTGCCGTGCCCGATCAACTGCACGACGACCTTGTCGGTCTCGTTGGACTCGCGGGCGATTTCTTCGATTGCGTCGCGGATTCCCTCCCGGCTGGCGGCTTCCTCCGTGAGCAGCGTGACCGCCGCTCCGGCGGCTTCGGCGTGGCGGGCGCTGGCGTCCCCCTGTTGGGCGAAAGCCCGGGCGTAGTCGGGTTCCCCGCCGAGGCCCGTGACTACGAGCATTCGCGCCTGCGGCCGGCCCTTCGCCTCGGGGAGCGCCGAGACCGCGGGATCTTGGCTCTCGGCAGCTTGGCCGAGGCTGCCCAGGATGCACGCCGCGACGGCAATCAATGCGCCCAGGAGTGTTCGACGCGTCATGGCATGGTCCCGACCGGGAATCCCGAAGTGGTTGGGATTCGAGTCTGTCCGATCCGCGTGACGGCGGGCAAGTGTGTGCGCGTACGCACCTGTGTGCGCGTACGCACCTGTGTGCGCGTACGCACCTGTGTGCGCGTACGCACCTGTGTGCGCGTACGCACGGTCAGATTCCGCCCCAGTAGCGCCGTAGCGACCACTCGGTGCATTTCAGCAACACCAGCAGCAAAAAGAGGAAAGGCGCGTTCCACAGGGGAAGCTGCTGGCGTTCGTGGATTCCGGCACTACTGAAGGCAAGCGCGTCGGCGAGCCCCGAGAGGTCGTCCGGTCGCCAATAGGCGCCTCCGGTCGTCTCCGCGAGGCGCCGCAAGAGGGGCTCGTTCAGGGTTGCCCCGAACTGCTCGAGGTTGGTCTCGCCGACTCGGGCAAGAGCGGCCAGGGCGTCGGGGCGACCCCCTTCGGCCATGGGGGCGGGTCCGGCGATGCCGGCCATCTCCACCCGGTATATGCCCGGTGTGGCGACCGGTAGGGTCTCGCCGAAGGCCGACTCGCCCGCGATGCGCGGCAGCGCGACGTCGAATGACTCGCCGTCGGGAGCGGTCACCTGCACGGTGACGGCGGTGTCCGTCAGCGGTTCGAAGCGCGGATTCTTCAGAGCCACGCGAACGTCGAGGGCGTCTCCGTCGGCAGCCAACGACAGACTGCGTCGCGGCAGGGCCGAGCCGGCGAAGTGACGGATCAGGTGGCGCCAGAACAGCGAGTGCCGCGTGTCCTCCGGCGGGGTTCGCATCCGCCAACGCCAGGTGGATGCCGTCGCGAGCACCGCGGTTCGACCGTAGCCGTAGGGTTGGGTAACGAGAAGCGGTTTGGCCGGACCGCCCCGGACCACTACATCGGGACCCACACGTCGGACGCGCTCGAGCGCTTCGAGAATCACCGTGGCGCCGGGCTTGGGTGCCCCGAGAGGTTGGTAGTCGGCAAGCATCGGCAACTTCCAGGCTTCCTCTCTGGCGCCGGCACTGCCGATGTCGGTCAGTACGGACCTCAGGCCGTCATCGGTAGGAATCACTTCGTAGTTGCCGCGCCGGTATGACACGAATTTGCCGGGCCTCGCGATTGAAACCGGCAACGCCTGGGCCACCGGCTTCACGTCCCAACCGCCATTGTCCAGGGCGTGCCGGCCCGCCAGGGCTAGTAGCCCGCCACCGCGTTCGGCGACGAAACGGGCGAGCCAGTCGTGCTGCTCGTCGTTCAGAGACGTCGCGGGCAGGCTGCCGATGATGACCATGTTGTAGCGATACAGAGCCTCGAGGGACTCCGGGAAGCCACCGGCCAACTCGTCCGGGTCCGACGTTCCCTGGCGGTAGGTTTTGCGCGGCGTGGTGCGGAGCCACGTGACGAGTTCGATGTCGTCGTCCTCGGCGGTCGCCCGACGGATGAACTTGAACTCCCAGCGTGGTTCGCCTTCCAGGTACAGGACGCGATACCGGTCGCGGTCGACGTCAAGTAGGGCGGATTGGGCGTTGTTGCCAGGCAGTGGATCGCCGGGTGCTGCCTCCAGGACCACCGTGACCTCCTTCAGACCGGCATCCCCGCTGGGGAAGACGATGTCCGTGGCGACGGTCGGCGAGGACGGATCGAGTGATATCGACTCGGCGGCAAGAACCGACTCGCCGTCCAGTACGCGTAGGCGAATCTCCTCGCTGGCGTCGGGTAACGAGTGGCGGATCACGAGGCGCGCTGCGACTTGGGTGTGGGGGCTCGCACGGGACGGCAGAACGAGCTCGGCCAGCTCGACGTCCCCCGGAATGACCGCCGCACCGATGCCGATCGAATGAACGGGGATACCGGTCTCGGCAAGGGTCTCCCAACCGACGCTGCCTCCGTTGTGTGCGCCATCCGTGACGACGATCACAGCCGCGAGCGCGCCTTGGTCGTAGTGTGTGGCAAGACGGGTCAGCGACTCGAGGAGACGCGACCGATCGCCATCAGGCTGCAACTCGGCAACGGTATCGGCCTGCCGGAGTGCGTCGTCGAAGTGGAACAGCGCGACCCGGGAGCCGCCGCTGGCCGCTTGGATCTCGTCGCCGATCAGGCGTTTGGCGACATCCATGCGCGTCTTTTCGTCGGTCTCCGCTGGTAGGGCCATGCTTTGGGACGAGTCTACGAGTACCGCGACCGTGTTTGCCCCCGGGGCCAGGCGGGTTACCTCCAGCACCGGCTCGGCGATCAGCGTCAGGAGGACGGCGACCGCCGCAATCTGCAGTAGATAGACGGTGGCTCGCCGAAGCATCGAGAAGCGCGCCACGCGTCGGCCGAAGACGATGCCGAGGGTCAGCAGGACGGCGGCGGCCGCCCACCACAGCACCCCGAAGTCGCCAGCGAACGCCATTTCGCCCTGCGCATACGCCTGGCGCGGATACTTGAACAGCCACTCGAACCACATCGTAGCGTGCGCGCTAGTGGGAGAGCGCGTAGACGATCACGTTGATGCCGACGCGGTACGACTTGGTCGAGAAGTTCTCGAAGTACCACTCGCCGTAGGATTCGCGCTCCCAGCCGTCGGCGATGTCGGTGTTGTGGGTAGCGATCACCATCAACCGGCCATCTTCGTCCGTGTAGGCACGAATCGACGGTGTGCTCATGTTGCCTGTCGGCGGGCGGTGCTCGAACGACGGCTCGGTGGTGCCCTGGCCCCAGCGGGCGTAGTCCCGGGCCGGAATCTGCGGCATCACCTCGATATCGAAGACGGTGTGGAAAATAGGATGCTCGATGGGGAGCGTGATCCAGCGTTTTCCCGGCAGGACGTCGGCCATGGCGCGTTCCAGGCTCGCCCACTCGGCGTCGCCCCAGAAATCGTCCACCCATAGGAAGCCGCCGTTGGCCAGGTAGGTGCGCAATGCATCGATCTCGGGCCTGGACAGCTGCATGTATCCCACGTCCGACATGAAGATCAGCGGCGAGTCGCCGAGGTCCGGGTCGGTCAGGCGGCGACGGAGGGGCACGAGCGATGCGGTAACCGCAGTCAGCTCGTTGAGCCGCTTGGCGAAGTTCTGCTCGGCTTGGGGAAAGTCCGTCTCCCAACGCTCCCACCAGCGGCCATCGTAGTAGTAGTACGCCTGTCGCTGGCCGCCCACACTGTCGTACTGGATCCGGGTTAGCCACAGTTCATTGCGGTTCAGTTGGATGCCGTCTTCGTCGGCGTATTCGATGTCCTGCGCCGCCATTGGCCCAGCGAGAACCACCGCGCCGGCAAGCAGCAGTCGAGCGGTCATACGCATCGACGCCTCATCGTCCGGCGGCTATGGGATCGGCGGTGGTCATTTCGGCGGGTGTTTCGCGAGTGCATCCTCGTTGGGTTCCGTGCCCCATCCCGGCACGTCGGTGAGATAAAGGTGGCCGTCGCGAATATCTGGTTCAGCCGTGAACAACTCCGCATCCCAGGGCAACCGGTCGATGTCCGTTTCCATGATGCGGAAGTTCGGTGTCGCCGCGCACATGTGGGCCGCCATCATGGTCGCCAGGTGACCGTAGTAGTTGTGCGGGGCGATGTTCACCTGGTGCGCTTCCGCCGTTGCGGCGATCTTCATCGACTGCCAGACGCCGTTCCACACCGCATCGATGATCGCCACATCCATGGCCCGCAGCCGGAAGTAGGGCAGGAAGCTGTACAGCGTGATCAGCGACTCGCAGGAACTGATCGTATGGGGACTGGCCCGGCGCACGTCCGCAAGCGCCTCGGCGTGGGGCGTGTCGATCTCGGCCCAGAACAGGTCGAAGTCGGCGATGGAACGCAGGATGCGCAGATAGCCCTCGGGCTTGGCGTTGTAGTTGAGGTCCAAGAGGATGTCCATATCCGGCCCTGCGCCGTCCCGGAAAGCGTCGAGATGGGCTCTGAGCTGCTTGAGCACGTGGCGGTCGACATTCTGGTCCGGTGCATAGGGGTAGCCGAAGCCCGGCGACCACCCGCGCACCCGCTCGCCGCTGTAGTCGAAGACATTGGTCTTGAGCGCCGTGAAGCCGCGCTCGCGGACTTCCTCGCCCAACGCCCGGATGCCGGCCAGATCAGTGACGGCCGGCGGATAGAAGTCGGGCCTCGAGATGCGCCAGGTGCCACAGTGCGACCAGTAGACCCGAATCGCGTCCCGTACCTTGCCCCCCAAGAGGTCATGGCAGGGCACGCCCAGGGTCTTGGCCTTGGCGTCCAGGAGCGCGTTCTCGATGGCGCCGATGCCCATCGCCATGACGCCGGACATCGACTGCCGGGCCCGGGCATGCAGCCGTGCGTAGGTGCGTTCGATGTCGTGGACCCGTTCGCCGACCACCATGCCGGCAAGCCTTTCGACCACGGCGGTCACGCCGATGGCCCCCTGGTGCTCGTCGTATTCGCTCCAACCCACGACGCCGTCTTCCGTGGTGATCTTGACGAAGTGGTAGTTCCGCCAACCTGCATCGCAATGGCGGGTTTCGACGGTTCTCACGATCACTTGAGCCGTGCTCCGCAGTCGGGTGGAGCGCCATCAAACCACAACGGCGCGGTGTTTGCCGCTTAGCCCAACGCGGTTCGCCCGTAGCCGGCGCTTGCGGCGTAGCGCATGCGCTCGAAATCCGCCCCGGTGTCGCCGCTTTTTCCGAATGCATCGTCTAGCCCGCAAAGGGTCGAGAACACCGGCGGGTTCCGGTCGACGATGGCCTGGTCGATGTCGTCGTACCGCTCCAGCGGCCGCAGGAAAAAACGGCAATAGGCATTGTGCAGCGATGTCCGCGTCCCGGGTGCCTTGCGCGGCATCGCGCCATGCCAGGTCGCGCCGTGCCAGAAGGCGATGGAACCCTTCTGCATCTCGATCGTGACCGCGTCCTCGCGGGTCGTTCCCGGCGGCACTTGGCGACGTCTCCGGAAACTGCCCGGCACGACCACGGTGGGACCCGCGTCGGCATCGAAGTCGTCGATCGCCCACACCGCGGTTGCTTCGAGACAGTAGTCCGGGAACGGCTCGGCGATTCGCGATGCCCCGTAGTCGGCGTGCAGACCGGGGTGCGTGTCGAGCCCGGGTCCTTTGATGATGGTGTCGGACTGATAGATCAAGCAGCCGCGTCCCATGAGGTATTCGGCGAGCGTGAGCACCCAGGGGTGAATCACCGCCTGTTCCCAGAGACGCCCCCGGCGCAGCAGCATCGTGGCGCGAAACCCTGTATTCGGCGGCGCGGCGTCGTGGTTGCGGTGCGCCTCGGCGCGCAGTTCGTCCGCGAACTCGGCGGTGAAGGCGTTCTCCAATACGGTGTAGCCGGTGTCGTCGAGGTCGGCCAAGTGCCGTTCGAGACCGAGATGCTTGGCGCGGTGCAACACGTCCGGATTGTTGACGGTGCGCCGGGCCATGTGATTGTGCATATCGATGAGCACCAACCCGAGGACGGGATCGTCGAGTGGCTTGCCGTTCGGCGGCGCGTATCTGTCGCCGACAAGAAGCCGGTGCTCGCGGGCCATGCGGGCGGATGCTTCGTTGTCCTCGTCGTGGATTGTCCAAAGGAGAGGCAGGATCGTGTTGTAGTCGCCTCGCTGAAGGTTATCCGCCTCGGGGTCGGGTCGTGCCTCCACGGCTACTTTTGCCTTCGAGAGCCGCAACGTATAGCCGAACGGCCCTTTGACACCGTCTGCGAGGTGCGGGGGCGGATTGTCGAGCTGCGTTGCGAAACTGATCGGTGCCTCGGGGAGCATATGGGCTCGATCCTTGAGAAATCGCTCGACCTCGGCGAGCCAGCCCTTGGATGCGTACTCGACGCGCTCGGGTAGCGGGACGGTCGGTTCTGCCACGGCGATTCCTCAAACGCTGGTCACCCAATCATAGTCGTTCGGCACGGCGCCGGTCATCGACGGCAGGAACCGGTCCCGCTGTGTGTCAGCAGCTTGGTTCACTGATACGCTTATCGCTAGGTGCAACTTGGCAAAGAGGAACCATGTCCGACCAGACCTACGACACGATCACCTACGAAGTTGACGGCACGCTCGCCACCGTCACCCTGAACCGGCCCGAGAGCATGAACGGCATCACCCCCACTCTGATGCGGGAACTCTACGAGTGCCTGAACGAGGTGTCGGCGGATCCGGATGTCCGCGTGGTGCTGTTCACCGGGGCCGGGCGCGCGTTCTGCCCGGGCGTCGACCTCAAGGCGTCAACGAGCGGGGAGAACCAGGAACCCAACCGGCGCGAGTACTTCCACATCACCACGCTCCTCCACGAGATGCCGAAGGTCACCATCGCCGCGGTCAACGGCGCCTGCGCCGGTGCGGGATTCGGCTGGGCCTGCGCCTGCGACCTGCGCTACGCCACCGAGCGGGCGATGTTCAACTCGGCGTTCCTGGGTGTGGCGATCTCCGGTGACATGGCCGGACCGTGGCTGCTGCCGCGCATCGTGGGCTCGACCAAGGCGCGGGAACTCTTCTTCATGTCCCAGAAGTTCGACGCCACGGAGGCGGAGCGCATCGGCCTGGTGTTGAAGACCTTCCCCGACGACACCTTCCGCGACGAGGTTCAGGCCATCGCCAAGCGGCTCTCGAAGTCCGCCCCGCTTGCCATCGGCGAGATGAAGAAGAACTTCATCAACGCCGAGAACATGCCGCTTAAGGACTACATCGAACTGGAGACGGAACGCCACTCCCGAACGGGCGGCAGCGAGGACTCCCGGGAGGCGTTTCGGGCGTTCGTCGAGAAGCGGGAGCCGCGCTTCGTCGGGCGTTGAACCCGCAACCCTTTGAATACTTAGATACTGGGGCGACCCTATCGCGCCCGTCAGGGCGCGCGGGTGCCCGCGCCGGAACCCTGTTTTCTCGGCAACGGGACGGGACAAGCCCGTCCCCTACGCAATGCGCCGGCACGCCGCGGAAGCCCCGCAGGGGCGGGGCTTGTCCCCGCCCGCGCCAGACATTGTCGTTGCCACGGAAGCGGGACGGGACGAGCCCGTCCCCTACGGTCCTGTTCCTTGCGCGTGTGGCGCGTCAAGCCACGCGTTGCCTGACTCTTTGGGCCCGGACGGGGTTGTCGAGCACCAAGACGCCGTCCTCGATGGCCGCACGGGTGAGTTTCTTGTCGAGGGCATAGTCCTGCGCATGTCGCCAGGGAGGCCGGTCGCCCTGTTTGGGGAACAGGTGCATCGACCGTTGCATGTAGCCGGACGAAAAGTCGTCGATCCAAGGCCGCCGCAGCATGTTCCGGTCCTCCTCCTTGAGCCGCGGTGTGCACTGTCGCATGCCCGTTGTGGCCATGCGGTTCATTAGACGGCAGACGTAGCGGGCCGTGAGGTCGGCCCGGAGCGTCCACGACGCGTTGATGTAGCCGAAGGTCTGGACGAGGTTCGGCACATCCGAGAACATCATGCCCTTGTAGATCATCGTGTCGGGGAAATTCACCCGCTTGCCGTCGACGGTGAACGCGACCCCGCCCATGACGGCGAGCTTGAGCCCCGTCGCCGTGACGATGATGTCGGCGGGCAACTCACGGCCGGAAGCGAGTTCGAGGCCGCTCTCGGTGAAGCGCTCGACCTGGTCCGTCGCGACTTCGAGCGCCCCCGACTTGATGGCGCGGAACAGGTCGGCGTTGGGAATCAGGCACAGACGCTGGTCCCAGGGGTTGTAGCGCGGCGTGAAGTGGGTCTTCACATCGTAGTCCGGCCCGAGGTGGCGCCGCACCAGGCCGAGAAGCTGGCTCTTCACCTTGTCCGGCCGCACCCGCGTCTGCCGGTAGAACATCCCCTGCAGAGCGATGTTCTTCCACCGCGTGAGGGCGTAGGCGAGTTTCGCCGGCAGCCATTTGCGCAGCGTATTGGCCAAGGCATCCACGTCGGGCCGGGAGATCACGTACGTCGGTGATCGCTGCACCATGGTGACCGAGGCACCGGAATTGGCCATCGCCGGGGCCAGGGTCATGGCGGTGGCCCCGCTGCCGATGATGACGACCCGCTTGCCGGTGTAGTCGAGCGTCTCCGGCCAGAACTGCGGATGCAGGATCCGGCCGCCGAAGTCTTGCTGCCCCTCGAAGTCGGGCGTGTGGCCTTCTTCGTACTGGTAGTAGCCGCTGCACATAAAGAGGAAGCCGCCGGAAATCTCCGTCGACCCGTCCTCCGCGCGTTCGACGGCAACGGACCAACGGGCCTCGTCGCTGTCCCAGCGTGCCGAGCGGACGCGGTGTCCGAACCGGATTCGGTCCATCAAGCCGTTCTCCCGGGCGGTCTCCCGCACGTAGTCGAGGATTGCGGGACCATCGGCGATGGCCTTGGCATCGGTCCACGGTTTGAAGTCGTAGCCGAGCGTGTGCATGTCGCTGTCCGAACGCACGCCGGGATAGCGGAACAGATCCCAGGTCCCGCCGATCGAATCGCGCGCCTCGAGGATGACGAAGGACCGGTCGGGGCATTCCCGCTTTAGGTGGCACGCGGCACCGATGCCGGAAAGCCCCGCACCGACGATGATGACGTCGTAGGGGCGACCCAATCGCGCCCGCGAGGGCGCGCTGTCGCCCGCCTTGGCTTCCATCGATCCCTCAGGCCGAGCGGTAACCGTCGAGCGGTTCGCCTTCCACCGTGACCCGGTGCATCAACCGCCGCTCACCCGGATAGTCGTTCAGCGCGTGGTGCCAGGTGGCGCGGTTGTCCCAGAACGCCACGCTGCCGACTTCCCACTGGAACCGGCAGGTATGCTCGTCCGACTGCGCCACCTCGTAGAGGTAGTCGAGCAGCGGCCGGGACTCTTCGACCGTCCACCCGTCGATACGCACCGTGAATGCCGGATTGACGTAGAGCGCGGCACGAGACGAGCGAGGATGCCGAATCACCATGGGGTGAACGGCGTCCTGGGTCGCCTTGTCCTGATTGAAGAAGCGCTCGTCGCCGCCCCGGGCGTAGGCACCCTCCGCCCCGAACACATGCCGGGACGAATGCACCGCGTTCAACCCCTCGAGCGTTCGCTGCAATCCGGGCGACAACGCGTCGAACGCCTTGTACATGCTCGCGAACAGGGTGTCGCCGCCCTTTGCGGGCACTTCGAGGGCATAAAGCATCGAACCCAAGGCCGGTGCGTCGTCGTAGGAATGATCCGTGTGCCAGACGCCGCCAACGTTGACCTCGTGCCGGGGTTCCTTCAGCACCATCGCTACTTGGGGCTGCTCCGGCACCGGCGTGAAGAAGCGGTTGACGTTGATGGGACCGAACCGCTTTGCCGCCGTTAGCTGCTCATCGGGCGAGAGCGTCTGGTCGCGCAGGAACACCACGCCGTACGCAGCTTGGGCATCGGCGACGGCTTCCACCTGGGCATCGGACATGGCGTTCAAGTCGATGCCGACGATCTCCGCGCCGCAGCCGGTGTCGGTGGGAACGATTCGCATTCTGTAGGTGCCTCCCGGGGACTTCGATCCGAACGTTGAGAATGCCACAACGTACCACGCGAACTCACACCCGCGTTGTCGTCGCGTCCCTTCAACCGACGAGCGGCGCCGCGTCTTGGGCCAGGGAGGCGAGTTGCCCCAGTTTCGGAAGCAGAAAGCGGGCGAAGACGAACAGGCCGCCGACTACGGCGCCCAGAACGGTGGTGACGACGCCGGTAAGCCAGCCGATTACCCGGAGCGCTACTCGAAGCTTCGTCTCGCTCCGCTCCACCCTGTCGGCGGCGATGGCATTCTGGATGCGCTCGAACCGTTCATCGACGCGCTCGAACCGTTCATCGATGCGCTCGAACCGTTCGTCGATGCGGTCGAACTTCTCATCGATGCGGTCGAATCTTTCGGCGACTTCGGCGCGGACCGCGTCGAGCGTTGCGCTCATCGCGGTGAGCGTCTTGTCGACGTGCTCGTAGTGCACCTCGAGCGCGGTGATTCTCTCGGCTTGGGTGGCCATGGACGTAGTCCCCGACGCGGATGCCTTCGCTTTAGAGCCGGACACGCGACGAGAATACCTCGCACGGGGCCACATGTGAAGGAATCTGAGAAATTTTTTTAACTAAAACAAAGGATTACGAACAAATGTGTGCGAGTGGTGCGCCGCTCGCCGACTGTCGCTATGCGCCCGAGTCGGGGATAATTGGCCGATGCTCGTACAGACGACAATGAATGTGCGGCTCTGGTAGCGAGCCGCCGCGCAAGTTCTGATGCACTACGTGGCCCTCGACCTAGAGGTCGGCAAGCGCACCGAGCGAATCAACGCCTTGGCTGCCGTCGACTCCGACGGCCGCTCTCTCGTCCGCACCAAGCTCCGGCAGCGCGAGCTTGACGGTGCCCTGCACGAACTCGACGACTTCGCCGAACCGGCCGAGATCATCCTGGGCCACAACCTGATCTACTTCGACCTACCGCACCTGCGCGCGGCGGCACCGGATCTTCGCCTGCTCGACCGCCCGGCCTTGGACACGCTCATGCTGAGTCCACTCGCCTTCCCGAAGAATCCGTACCACCGCTTGGTCAAGCACTACCAGGATGGCGACCTGGTCCGCGAACGGCGCAACGACCCGGAGCACGACGCCCGGCTCGCGCTGACGCTGTTCGAAGACGAGCGCACCGCTCTCGCCAAGGCCGACGCCGACCTGCTGCTAGCCTGGCACTGGTTGACGTCGTGCGGCAGTGACCTCGTGGCGTTCGATGCGTTGTTCAGGGCGTTGCGCTCCTCGCCTCGGCCATCCGACCGCCAAGCAAGGGACGCCATCGATCGGCTGCTCGCGGGAAAGGCTTGCGCCAACCGAGGCGATGCCATCGCCTCCGGTGCCGGCGAAAAGGGCTGGCCACTCGCCTACGTGCTGGCCTGGTTGTCCGTGGCCGGCGGAAACTCCGTGATGCCGCCCTGGGTACGACACCAGTTCCCCGAAGCGGGCAAGTTGCTCGCCGAACTGCGCGACCGAGCCTGTACGGCCAGCAACTGCGGATGGTGCCGTGAAATGCACGACGCCGGCTCGGAACTTCGCCGCTGGTTCGGTTTTGACGACTTCCGCGACGAACCGGCCATGCCCGATGGTGGATCGATGCAACGCGCCATTGTCGAGAGAGCGATGGCGGGCGAGCATGTCCTGGGCCTTTTGCCAACCGGCAGTGGCAAGTCGCTGTGCTACCAGGTGCCGGCCCTGTCGCGCTACCACAAGACCGGGCGCTGACCGTCGTCATATCGCCCCTGGTCGCCCTGATGGCGGACCAGGTTGCCGGACTTCTGAACAGGGGCATCGGCTCCGTGGTCACCGTCAACGGCATGTTGTCCATGCCGGAACGCGCCGACGCCCTAGACCGCATCCGGCTCGGCGATGCGGCGATTGTCCTGACGTCGCCCGAGCAACTCCGCAACCGGGGGGTGGTGGAATCGATCAAGCAGCGCAAGATCGGCTCCTGGGTCCTCGACGAAGCCCACTGCCTGTCCAGTTGGGGCCACGACTTCCGGCCGGACTACCGCTACGTGGGCCGGTTCATCCGCGAGCGCTCCGCCGGCGAACCACCGGCACCCGTGATCTGCCTGACCGCCACCGCGAAACCCGCCGTCGTCGAGGACATCCTGCGCCACTTCCGCGACGAGGTCAGCATCGAGCTTGAAGTCTTCAACGGCGGGGCGCAGCGGGACAACCTGACCTTCGAGGTCGTTCCGACGAGTCCGGCGGAGAAGCTCGCCCACATCGACGATCTGCTCCATCACCCCTTGCCCGCCGACTCGGATGGCGGTGCCATCGTCTACTGTTCGGCGAGGAGACGGTGCGAGGAGGTCGCCGAATACCTCGTGGCCAAGGACTGGTCGGCAGCGTACTTTCACGCGGGCCTTCAACCGGAGCGCAAGAAGCAGGTACAGGACGACTTCATCGAGGGCCGGCTACGCGTCATTGTGGCGACCAACGCGTTCGGCATGGGCGTCGACAAGCCTGATGTGCGGCTCGTCGTGCACGCCGACATTCCGGGCTCGCTAGAGAACTACCTCCAGGAAGCGGGACGCGCCGGTCGGGACGCCGAGGCGGCGAGTTGCGTGCTTCTCTACACCTCAGACGACGTGGAACGCCAGTTCGGGCTCGCCGCGCGATCGTCAGTTCGGGCCGCACCCGCGCGGATTCGATCCTTCTGTGGGAATACCGATCCGCTTTGCGAACATTCGCGCGAAAACCGGTCCTTGCCCGTGCGAGCCCATCGGGTCGAGCAGTTCGGGTAGGATTGCCGAGTGGGCATGCACCTCGTCGGTCTTCTGCCCGAGGATCGCGAACAGGTTGAAGCCTTGGCCGCTGGCCGCCGCGAGCGCTTCGTGTTTCTCGGCCACCACCGCGGACTAGCGATAGAAGGGCTTCCTCGCCCATCGTGGGCTCCTGACCGGTAGACCCGCATCGTACCCCATCGAGGTCACCGACTTGATGCACACCTAACCCTTGAACCCGACTCGGTGGCGGTCGCTCGGAAGGCTGAGGCATCCCGGTGCCATGCACCACGGAACATTCATGAAGGACATCTGGCGCAGGTCCAGCGGCGCGCCCCCCGGTCGCATCGTTGTCGTCGTGCAAGTGTTCGGCTTAGGCTACGCGTTGGGGATGGCAGGTCAAAGTGGATTACTTACAGGCAAGAACGAGACTCATCGATTGGGTGCGCCAGCAACTCATTGGCCCCGCCGGTGAAGGCGAGATCGGAGTCTCGCCGCTAGCCCGGTACCCGACAGGAGTCCTGTATCCGGTCGAGCCAGACGAGTCGGGCAGGGATCCCGCCCTGATCGATTCGACCGAAGATGGCGGGCTGCTGGATGAAGACGCGGAGCCGGATGAGACCGGTGAAGACGATGGCCCTGCCCGGGCACGGCCCGGCCGACGCCGCCGATACGTGCCGCCCTCGTCGGTAGGATTCTCATTCTTCGTGCGTGGCGAGGCGCAACTGTCGATTACCGCCTCCGCCGCCACCTACCGCGCTAGTGAGGAACGAGACGCAACGGGTCAGTTTCGGCCCGGACGATTCGAGAGAATTCCGTTAGAAGAACACACTTGGACTTGGTCCAAGGCGGCGCCTCCGGAAGAGTCGATTTGGCAAGGACGAGGCGGAATCGACGTTCGTATGCGAGAGTACCGCAGCGGCGCAATCATTACGGTCACGCTGGTCAACCGGAACGAGGTCGACGACGTGGCACCGCGCCGCCGGCAGGCCGAGCGCGTTGGCAAGTCGCTGTTCGAGGCGCGGATCGAGTGCATTGTGGAAAGCGGCGATCTTGCCGAGTACCCGCGCGTTGACCCGAGTTTGCTAACGGAAGAGGAGCAGGAACTCGAACTGCAATACCGGCACCAACGCATCTACGCCGTGGGCCATGGTGCTGCAGTGGACTGGGATGTCCCCGCAAACGGGATGCCCCGGATCCGTTCGCAGTTCATGCCTTGCGTCGAAGTGCCGATCACGACCAACGAGTTTCGCGAACGCGACGGCGACTACGACGTGCTCGAGTTTCGGTGCTTGGCGGAAGCAACGAGAATTGAGGACCTCGAACAGTTCGTCGCCGGATACCGCGCTTGGGTTGCCGGGCAGCAACGCACCGCCGCAGGTCTGGATCACGAGCTGGAGCGCACTGCGGCCGGACGCATTTGTGATCGGATGGAAAAAGCGCTGGCCCGAATGGCCGGAAGCGTCAGTCTGCTCCGAGAGAACCCCCGTGCTGCGGAGTCATTCCGTCTGGCTAATCGTGCGATGCGCCAGCAAATGCTGCGCCCTAGACCCGCATCAGGCAACGAAGCGGATACGGAACCCCGATGGCGACCGTTCCAACTGGCGTTTCTGCTCACGGTTATGGAGTCCGCCATCCGCGAAGAGGACGAGTTTCGGGATGTGCTCGATCTGATCTGGTTCCCGACCGGTGGCGGAAAGACCGAAGCCTACTTGGGTCTGATCGCCTTCCTGATTGTCTGGCGACGGCTCCAATACCCCGGGTCCGGGGGTGGAACGGTGGCGTTCATGCGTTACACATTGCGCCTGTTGACACGCCAACAGTTCGAACGCGCTGCGCGGATGATCTGTGCATTGGAGCTGATGCGCAGGAACGACCCTCGCCGACTTGGGGATGAACCGATCCGTGTTGGCATGTGGGTCGGTGCGAGCGTTTCCCCCAACCGCTTTAAGGAAGCGGCACAGAGAGTGCGCGAGATTGCTGCCGGCTCGACTGACGCACGGCACGCGCTCGTCATGGATGGCTGTCCCTGGTGCGGTACGGCGTTCGACTCGTTGCACGGCTACCGCGCCACGGCTGACGAGTTCGGCTTTCGCTGCGTGAATCCGGACTGCGAGTTCGGACGGTGTTCCGAGCCCTTGCCGTGCAATGTCGTCGACGAGGCCTTGTACGAAAGCCCGCCGTCATTGCTGATCGCCACCCTCGACAAGTTCGCGCGGGTCCCCTGGGAAGATCGTGCGGGATCCTTCTTCGGCGTCGGGCCCGGCAACCACTCTCGCCCGCCGGAATTGGTCATCCAGGACGAACTACATCTCGTTACCGGTCCGCTCGGTTCCATCGCGGGGCTTTACGAAGCCGGGTTCGACACGCTGCTCGCCCAGCGTGTGCGTCCCAAGTACATTGCTTCCACGGCGACCATTCGCATGGCGGAGGAGCAGGTTCGCCGCATGTATGGGCGGGAACTAGCCGTGTTTCCCCCGCCCGGATTGTCCTGCGACGACTCGTACTTCGCGCACACCGACAGGACACGCGCGGGACGGGCCTACGTTGGCTACTTCGCCCCTCTGCTGGATCAGCAGCATTGCCTAGCGCCTTTGGCCGCCGCCCTGCTGGCAGCGCCGGCGGTGCTATTCGAGGGCCAGACGGACCAGGAAGCGCTCGTCGACGCCTGGTGGACCCAGGTGTTGTACCACGGCAGCCTGCGCGGCGTCGGGAACAGCCACAACGCCTTCCTGACCGATGTGCGCGACTTTGGCCGCATGTTGGGTGCCTCCGACCAAAGTGGCGCAGCCAACGGCGACGTCGCCCGGTTCCAGAACCCTCGAATCGAGCAGCTCACGAGCATGCAGGCGGCGGAGAAGAACGCTGAGACGTTTCACCGTTTGGCCATGCCGCGAACCGAATCCGAAAGCCTGGACGCGGTGTTGGCGACCAATATGGTGTCCGTCGGCCTCGACGTGGCGCGGCTCGCGTTGATGGCCGTCAACGGCCAACCGCTGACCACGGCCGAGTACATTCAGGCCACCAGTCGGGTGGGACGAGCCGATGTCCCCGGCGTGATATTCGCCAACTACTACCGCCATCAGGCGAGGAGCGTTTCGCACTTCGAGAGCTTCCGGTCGTACCACGAGTCGTTCTATCGGTTCGTGGAACCGAGCAGCGTAACGCCCCAAACCTATCAAGTCCGTGCCCGGGCCCTGCACGCGGCGCTCGTCGTCGCCGTCCGGCACGCGTGCGCCGACCTGCGCGGCAACGAGTCCGCTGGATTGTTCGACAGGAATGCACCAGACGTTCGAAAAGTCATCGCCGACTTCAAGAGGCGTTGCGCGAACGCGGTGGATTCGGAGCAACTGCCCGACTTGGCAGCACACGTGGACAGTCTCGTCGACGAGTGGCACGACGAGGCGTTTCGCTGCAAAGCCGACAAAAGGGCCCTCCACTATCGGGCGCCGCCGCGTGAACGGAATGCCGAACGACTGCTCTACGGTCACGGCGACACCCATCGCTCCGGGCTATGGATGACATTGCAGTCGATGCGCAACGTGGAGAGCGAGGGAGTGCTCAGGATGCATGGCTGACGAGTTTCTGCCGGTTCGCCTTTCGCACCTGCTGCGCCACTGCTCCGTGGGTGCGATCGTCCGTGGGGAAGACAGCCTCGTCGTCGTGCGCGACATCCGAGGTTGGTTCGCCAGGGGCGAAAATCCGCGCGATCAGGAGATTCGCTATGTCGACCAGGTCAAGAGCGCTCTCGGAATCAGCCAGATCTTGTGCAGGCCCCCCGTCAAGCGGGAGCGCGACGGCAACACAACGGGCTGGATTCCGGCGCAGCGGTTCCCCTCTTGGATGCGCTGCCTTCAATGCGGCCTGATGCACTATGCCCCGTGGCGCCGCGACGATTCCGAAGAACACCGTTGCGCAGCCTGCGGAGGCAAGTTGGAGCAGTCGCCGTGGGTGCTCGCGCACGAGAACGGCTATCTGGCGGATGCGCCGTGGCACGAGTTGGCCCATGCGCGAAATCCCGCCGCGCGGCAGTGTCGGGCCGATTGGCGGGAGCCCTATCTGAAGTTGGTGGATGACGACTCCGGTCGTTCGATAAGGTGTACGCGAGATGGTTGCGGTGCATTCGGTCGCTTGGAGTCGCGATGGCCCTTTGGCACCAAGACTTGGCAACAGCCTTGGATCCCCGAGCCGGCTCCCGACCCTCCCAAGGAACCCGCGTGGCTACTTGAGATCAACGATGTCCGTGTGCATTCCGCCGACAATCGTACGGCGCTGGTCATTCCGCCGGAGTCGAGGATTCGCCGGGGCACCGTCGTGGACCGCCTCTACGGCAACTCGAAGGATCAACAGCAAATACGGCGTGCCCGGAACCCACTGGCACGAGCGGGAGCGATCCGAACGATGGCCGGCAACTACGGTTGCCTGCCCGTGGACATCGAGCGTGCCATGCAGCAGATCGAGGAGGGTTACCCGCTCTTTGGCAAGGCGATAACGTCGCGGGATCTTCTGGTTGGTGAATACTTGGCGCTTACGGAACCCATTCCCGACCTGAAAGAGGACGAGGACTTCGTCACGGATCACCACACGCCCGCTTGGCGGAAGCTCACTCAGACGCTCGATGACGACTTCCTGCGTCGTGCCGCGGCTACCGTCGACCAATTGGTGGCGGTCGACAAGCTGAAGGAGATCATGGTCCTGACGGGATTCCGACGCGTCAACGGCGAGTCGGCGACGCCGCCGGACATCACGGGCGAGGGCGATTGGCTTCCCGCTATCGAACTCTACGGCGAGGGATTGTTCTTCACGCTTGACGAGTCGTTGCTGCGGCGTTGGGAAGCGAACCCCTCGGCGGTCGAACGCACAGCTGCCTACAAGCAACGTTTTCCCTCCGCACCGCTGCGCACCGATGTCGACATCTCGTCCCGGTTTCTCCTTTGCCATACGCTTGCACACCTGATGATTCGGCAGATCGAAGCGTCGGCCGGCTATCCTGCGGCGTCATTGAAGGAACGCATCTATTGCGCGAGCGGTGCCGAGCCGATGGCCGGCATACTGATCTACGTTGCGGTTGCGGACGAGCGGGGCTCGTTGGGTGGCGTCATGGAACTGGCGGCGCCGGAGCGCTTTCTACGTTTGCTCGCCACGACCTACGAGTCGGCGCAGTGGTGTTCGCTCGACCCGGTCTGCGGAGAGCAAGAGGGCCACGGTCCGGGGTTGCTCAATCGAGCGGCGTGCCACGCTTGTGCGCTGGTGCCGGAGACGAGCTGCCTATACGAGAACGTCCTCCTAGATCGAGCATATATCAAAGGCGGCGCGGACTTTCCGAGTCTGCTGGACACCTAGACCAAACCGCAGATGGCCAAAAGGAAGTTCGAACTCCCGGGAATTCAGGATCTCAGCAAGGAGCAGGAGGCGGCACGCGCATTCCCGAAAGAGGGCCGGCACCTGATTGTCGGCGGACCGGGAACGGGCAAGTCGGTACTGGCGCTGATCCGCGCCCGGCGGCATTCGAGAGACGACGACGATTACCTGTTTCTGGTCTTCAACCATCTCTTGGACCGGGCGAGCGGCCAGTTGTTCGGCGATGGGCTCAATAGCCGCACCTGGGACAAATGGTTTCGGGAGATGTTTCGGGAAACGGCGAAGGAGACGGTTCCGCGCCATCCACCTGACCACAGAGGCTATCGGGCCATTGACTGGGATGGCGTTAATGAAATCGTCCACGCACTGCCCGAGGTCGGTGCTGACTTCCCCTATCTGGTCATCGATGAAGGCCAAGACATGCCGAGCGAGTTCTACGCGAGCCTTGTAAACCTCGGCTTCGCTCGTTTCTTCGTCGTTGCCGATCAGAATCAGCAGATCACGGAAGCAAATAGCAACCGGCAGGACATCCAGAACATTCTTGACATCGACACCGAGGACGTCATCGAACTGAGAGCGAACTACCGCAACCGATATCCCGTCGCGCGACTGGCAAGGGAGTTCTATACGGGCGATCCAGCTTCCCCGCCACCGGATCTCCCGCCAGAGAGCCGGGGGGCAGTCCCTCAGCTCTTCTCGTATCGACCAGAGGACATTGAGAAGGTGGCAACCCGCATTCTGCGTTTCGCCGATCGGGATCCGCGCCAACTCATCGGCGTGATCGCACCGAGCAATACCGTCCGCGAACGTTACTTCGATGCACTTCGAACATCAGACGCAAAACTGGACAACGGTATGCCTTCGGTTAACACGTACTATATGGGTGAACGTGCAGCCGTAGCGTTCGACGAAGGCGGCATCCTCGTCATCAATGCCCAAGCCTGCAAGGGCTTGGAGTTCGATTCGGTGGTCCTGGCGGACATCGACGAGCACTACCATCGCCGGGATGATCGGGACATCGCCAAACGCCTGTTCTACGTCATGGTCGCAAGGGCGAGAGAGCGCGTGTTCATGTTCCAGAAGCAGAACGGGAGCAACCGGATCGAAGAGATCCTGCCAAGTGACTCGAACTTGCTGCAGCGAGAGGTCTTTCGATGACGAGGGAGGATATGTTCGGCGGCCAAGACCGACCGCCTCGAGGGCACGTGCCGGCTACGGGTCTGCTGGCCACAAACCACCTGAACCTGTTCTACATGCTTTCGGCCGGTCTCCTGCTTCCGCCATCGGGTTTCGACGGCAAGCACTACGAGGACACATTGGGCAGCTTCCCCGGCTGGATTCCGCTGTTCCTGGGAGGAGCACCCCTGCAAGCCATCACCCAGTCCACGGCTGAAGCCCGACATCTCAAGCCGGTGCTCATCGAGGTCTCGCTGATTGGCCTGTCGGGACGAATCTTCGCATGTCGTGCGGATGGGACGGCGGCGATAGACTTCCCGCGCCAGCTAAACGGTTTCGAGGACTCTCTCCTCATACCGGCGCCGTTGCCCACTTCTCGCATCACATCAATCGTGTACCCATCGACCGATGACAAGCGGTCTTGTGAAGCGGATGCCCGGGATTACGGCAATGTACCCATCAAGGACTTCAAGGGAAGGTCGAACAAGACCATGTTCACAAGGGGTCGGCGAACCCGTTGGCCACCGCCTGGAGGCCCGGTAGAACGGGTGGCTGTAGTCCAAACACCTCTTGCTGCAGGCGGTGCCATGGCGATGATGCAGCATTTCGGGAACCTTGGTGATTTGGCCGTGGAATGTTGCAGGTCGGCGTTTGATCCCGAAGGGCCGTCCAAGCCGCTCCCGGACAACGTTCCGGATGCGATCGGGCTGGATGCAATTCGAGATTGGATGACCACAGGATGCCTGCCTTCCTCGCGACCAGACGGCGGTTCTGCAAAATACCAAGACGCGTGCGCGTACGTTTTCTGGGGCGCTGTCGAGAAGCTCCTCGAATGGCGCCGTGAAGGACGACTAGGGGATGCCGAGGAAGTCCTGCTTCGATGGTTGGCTGAGGCACGGTCCAACCTGGATTCTCGGTCTCAGGTTGGCATCGGGACGCTAATCGCCAGTCTCTCGTCGTTGAGAGGGCTCGCCAGTGATACGACGAGCGAATTGTTCGAACGCCATCCGACTCCGACGGCTCGGGCCATGACGTTGTTCTTCCTACGTGGCGACTGTGCGGACCTGCTCGACTTCGAACACGACGCGCTACGCGAGCCGGACTCGCTCATGGCCGCTGTTCTATTCGGCGCGCGGGACGGCTGGCTTAGGCTGCCCCTTCGACTCCGCGCCATGCCGGGACTAGCGGAGGCTGTTTCCTACCGCATGGCCCGAATGGCTCACCGCATGGCGGGGACGGAACTATCGCTCGGCGAATCGCCGCCTCGCGTCCGAACCCTGCGCGAGCTTCTCGTGCTCGACCAAAACTCAAGCGTTGCGCTGGACCTCGCGCGTCGCCAAAAGTGGGACTGCATACACACCCGAGTCAGTCTCGGCCGAGGGGAGTACCGGCTGGTGGTCGCCGGCGGTGCGGCGCGTGTCGAAATGGCGGGCGAGCCGAAGGTCGATTCGCGAGTCGACCTTGCAAGACTCTTGAGGTACTTGGCCGAGTCGCGTCTCGACCCCAAAGCCGAGTCGAAGGTGCGTGGGAGCTTGAGGCACTAGTCCGATGCGTATGGTCCCGCCGGTTCCGTTCGAGACGGGAAGCCAGGCGGAAAAGCGCATATTCGACAGGCTCCGGATTGCCTTGGACGACACCGTCACCGCGTACCACTCGTTGAGGCCGACGCGGCATCCGGGCAAGCGGTTCCCGGAAATCGACTTCGTGATTTGCTCGACGGATGGCATCTTCGTGCTCGAAGTAAAGGGTGGCAGGGTCTCGTGCGAAGGCGGGATATGGCGTTACCGTGACCGCACCGGGCGAGTCGCCGAGTCGAACGAGGGTCCGTTCCGCCAAGCCGAGACGGCCTTGCATGGACTCGCGGCGACCATCCGGACCGGACTGCCGCCGGACATCTGCGAGTCCTTCACGATGGGCTACGGCGTCGTGTTTCCGGATTGCGAGTGGCGTGGACGCGGGGTTGAGTGGGACGAGCCGATGGTCGCCGATGTCCGGCGAAGTCGCGACATGGGCACTTGGCTGCGAGGGCTTTTCGCCTACTGGCAGGGTCGGGACGCAACGACGCGGCGACCTGAGCGTGATTCGCTCCGGCGGTTGCAAAACGTGCTGCGTCCCGAGGCGACAGCGCACCGGCCCGCTCTCATCCGCCAAGTCGAAGACACGCAACAGCGCATCGAGCGACTCACCGAGGACCAAATGCGGATGGCCGATGTCGCGGATGCGAACCCACGAGCGTTGTGCTACGGCGGTGCCGGCACCGGCAAGACGTTCCTTGCCGAACACCTCGCGCGACGATGGGCGCACTCGGGGATGCAAGTGGCCTTGGTGTGCCGGTCCCCTTGGCTCAGACACCACCTGAGTTCGCGACTCATCGTACCCGGCGTCACGGTCTCGTTGGCGGATGGCGTTCGCCTAGACTGCCGCCGGGCGGGCTTGGCTGGCTTTGATGCCCTGATCGTGGACGAAGGTCAGGATCTGCTGGACCCGGTGTCTATCGATGTGATCGATAGCGTTCTGGACGGCGGCTTAGGTGGGGGCCGCTGGAGCTGGTTTCAGGACGTGAATCAGTCCTTTTTCCCCGCTGGCGACCCCCAGGCGGAGCAGCGGTTGCTCGATAGCAAGCCTGTGCGGATGCCACTGAGGACCAACTGCCGAAACACACACAACATCCTGGATTGCGTGCAGGATCTCTTGGGCGCCGACCTCGGCGTAAAGGGTGCGGGGGCGGGTCCGGAAATACGCATGCACAATGTGGCTAGTGCGTCGGAGTCTGCGGGGACGATTGCGTCGGAGATCGCGGAGCTCGTGGACCACGGGGGTCTCGCACCCGGTTCGGTTACGGTGCTCTCGCCGTTCGACTTCGACGAGTCGTCCGTATCCGCAGTGGGGAGTGAGTCACCTCACGAGATACGCCGCTTGGACGAGTTCTCAATGCGAGCGGTGCCACGCGATACAGTTGGATTCGCGCGAATTGACGAGTTCAAGGGACTCGAGAACGACGCGGTGATAGTTGCCGACCTTCCCGACCCCCGGCACTCGAGGCGTGATCCCGTCTCGCACTATGTGGCAATGAGCCGGCCTCGTTCGGTATTGTCCCTCGTGTGTCTCGGCGCGGTCGCTGGCGGTTGTGAGATCGTGCGAGATCAAGCAGATTGACTAGCGAGGAAGTGGCTAGTCCCACACGGGGCCATCTTGCTTGTACTGAAGCCGGACATCGTTCGGCCGACCTCCACGCCAGAACACGGACTTCGCCCCGCTGGTACGGGGCGACTCTGGATGCCAAATGCTGACTCGCGATGTCCGTCTATGTTGAGTTCCGGTACCGCAACAGATCCTCAGACGTGACGTCGGACGCCGGAACGAGCCGGTAGTGCTTCTCCTGCACGACCTTGATCTCATCCTGATCCAGTGCAACCTCGAACATGGCGATCAGGTCGTCTTGGGCGAACTGGGTGAGGATGGGACGACAGATCAGGTCCGGTAGCCGCTCACGGCACCAGAGCAAGTCCTGCTCCGACTGAACGACGGACAACTGATCGCTCCCGCCTTTCGCCTGGACGGGCAACACGAACTGCCGGCCAGTGCTATCCACGGCGACATAGATCTCGTCCACCTCGATTTGGCCGATTTCACGGACGGTTGTTCGCAGGTGGTTCTGCAGGGAGTACGCGGAGACGCCCAAGAACAAGTCCAAGAGCCGGTTGTACCGGATCTTCGCTAAGAGCGCTTGCTCGTCGGACATCGCGTGAGCGGAGACGATCTCCGGGGTGGCATCGGGAATCTTGATTGTCATCAGGGCGGGATTCGGAACTATGCGATTGACGGTGACGAGTCGAAACGTGTACACGGACTGCCCGGCACCGCGAATCGTCCACTCCTTGCCGGGGGGAGCGGTCTCCAAGATGGCCTTCGGCAGCGGACGACGGTAGCGAAACGTGTAGAGCACATCGCCGAGGTTCTTGGGAAGGGGAACGCCCAGGTCTATTGCCACGTCGACCAGGTCTTCCCGGACGAATTCGACTTCGACGTCGCCAGGCTGAAACCGGTTGAGGAAGACGCGCTCGATTATGCTGTTGTAGCTCATGCGGTGGCTCGGGCCAGATCGCGCTCGACATCCTCCTGCTTGCGTTTGGTTGCACCGCTCTTGCGGTCTCGTTTGGCGATGGGGACCTCCACACTCCAGTGTGCGGCCGCCTCGGTCATATCCATGCTGAGGAGATTGGTCGGGCCAAGCGGAATCGAGCCCGTCGGGCGGCTGGGTTCCACGCCGAGCGATTCGAGGACGGATGCGGCGACTGCTCTCGCCAAAGGTGGGGGAACCGAGTTGCCGATCTGCCGGGCACCATGCCACTTCGTGACGTGAAACCGGAACCAGTCCGGGAACCCGTGAAGACGTGCCATTTCTCGTACGGTGACGCAGCGGTCGTAGCGATAGTGAATCGGCCTGGGGCTGGTGAACGCGCCCCGTGCGGCGTCGGTGCCCGCCCGGAGAGTGTTCGAGACGCCGTTCGCGGCTAGCTTGTAGAACCGGGATATGGGCTCGACGGCGTCCGGTCGGGTTTTGTGGAACCGTCGTCGCGAAATGTCCGTATGCGCCGTGCGCAAACTCGCCGTAAAGAGTTGCGGATCCCACTCGCGAACGTAGCCGAAGTGCCAAGCGTCGTTGCTCAAACACCGCATCTCTCTCGCGTAGGCGCTCAAATCCGAGAGCGGCCCACTGACGCATACCGTGTCCGAGGAAACAAGCTCGTCAAAGTCCTCTGCGTCAGGTAGGTCTTGCAGCGCCTCCCGGCATGTGGTTGGAGGAGCAAGGATCTGAGGCATCGGGTAACGCAGGATCGACCCGCCTTTTGCACCCAAGAGGAAGAGGCGTTGCCGGTCCTGGGGCACTCCAAAGTGGCGGGCGTTGAGAACCTGCCACGGGAGTGTCACCGAATAGCCCGCTACTTGGAATTCGGCGGTCAACTCGTCGAGAAGCTGGCGGTGCTTGCCGACGGTGAGTCCTCGGACGTTCTCGAGGACGAAGACGGAGGGCTTGAGCTCGACGACGAGGCGAAGGAAGTGCTTGATGAGTTGGTTCCTCGGGTCATCGAGAGCCCGCTTGCCGATCATGGAGAATCCCTGACAGGGTGCCCCTCCGACGATGACGTCGATGGGCGCCGACAGTCCGCAGCGGATGTCGGTTCCGCTGATCTCGGTCGCGTCGGCACACAGAGTCGGGCACTCCGGGAAATTGAAAGCGTGCGTAGCCGCATGGACCGGATCGATCTCGATTGCCGCAACGACATCGAATCCGGCTTGCTCGAACCCTAGCCCCAATCCGCCGACGCCGGCGAACACATCCAGTACCGTCGGGCGGGTCACAGGGCGCCTCCGTCGAGAGATCGAACGAGGCGTTGTCCGAGCGAGTCTACGTCCGCCGTATCGCCTTCCCAGACGCAAACCTGCCGGGCCTGGTCAGCGATGTCGCGGACGTTTCTAGGGTCTTGGCCTCGTTTCTTGCTGACTTTGTAACCCCAGTAGTCGAGCAGCTTGGAGGGGAGCCACCCCTTGCGGCTGTCGAGACAGCGCGAAAAGCCGACGCGGGCCAAGACTACCTTGTGTCGCGGCCTGAACACGAGGTTGAGTTGGCCACATCGTTTGCGTCGATGGAGGCTGTAGCCGTAGCTAGTGCGGCGCACCATCCGCCTGACGCTCTCTTCGGTGCCGGTGTGCTGTTGTCGGATCGAGGGCATCGTCGTTGATCGGACTTCTAGTGTGGTTTGGTGACCACTTGGGATACTGTATATCCCTACAGACTGTTTCTCAACGCCTACGAGAGCCGTTTCCGCCGGGCTGGTGCGCGAGGTTCGCGAACTCGCTCTGGCCCAAGTTAACAGTGACGGCGTCGCCCGCATCTGACACGACCCCCGCCGCGAACTCGTGAGCCCAGTTCCGCAGTTGGACTGTCGCCGCTGGGTCCGATAGGGTGGATTGATCGTTCTCACTTGTCTGATTGCGGGCTTCGCTTCGCCAACATGCCACCGGTTCGAGTTCTACAGCTGGACGGCAAGTCCTACGAGTTTGTCCATGTCGTATTGGATTTCGTCAATGACCAGCACGAGAATGTGTTCGCCCGGAAGAACAACAAGACTCTCCGAGAGACCCTCGGTCATCGCCGCTATCTAGGCTTGGCCCCGGTGTGCCACGCCAACTACTCGCAGCACCTGGACTCGCCATTGGGCGAGGTGCTACATCAGCTGAAGACCTCGGGAGACCCTTTCTACAGGCAGTTCTTGAACGCATACGGGGACCTGGCGTATTCCACGTTCTCCATTGCGGACCCGGCAGCCCTTGCCGCCCGTGGTGTCTACACCTACTACGCGGGCTCTGATCTGAAATACATCGGACGCTGCAAGGACGCGATGAAGAAGCGGATCAACCAAGGCTACGGGAAGATCCATCCTAAGAACTGCTTTCGCGATGGTCAGGCTACCAACTGCCACCTGAACGCGCTGATTACGGCCGCGACTGCCGCCGTGACGCTATGGCTTTGCAGGATGGACAACGGCGTCGAAATCGAGGCCTTGGAAGCCGATTTGATTTCGCGCTACGCCCCACCTTGGAACATCCAGCATCGTTGACGACGCAGGGACATCGGTCTACTCGAGCGCTGCCGGACGGCTATGGATAGTAGGTCACAGCCCGCCATACCAATCCACGACATCGACAAACGTGGCGGTCTCCCCCACGACCACTTTCAACGCCTCCTTGCCCCTTGCGGGCCTGGGAGCGTTTGCCGGGAGGCTGGAGCTAGGGCTACGGCTGGACGCCGGCCCTTGGGACGGACCAGACACGAACAACGAAACGACCCGCCATGCGGGCCGTCCGATCATGGGATGTTGTAAGCTCAACCCCGTGCCGATTCCCTTCGATTCTTGTCCGTCCGTGGCTTGGGTGGCGGCACATCCCGTAGGGCTTCTCGCAGACCCCGCTTGACCGCGTTGGTCGCCCTCGTCGCGTCGCGTTGGGCCTGCCGCTTGATGTCCTCCCTTATTTTGGTCGCTGTTGGAGGCGGTGGCGGAGGTGGCGCACCCGCAGCCAGCCTGTTTCTCATCTCCTTCTCCTTGCTTGGCTCATGGCGGACCGCCGCCTGAAGGACGGTCGACGTGTGCACCTTATCTCACGGCTCCCGTGAAACAACCACCCGACTGCCCGGCAGGTCGACACACTCATCGGATTGGCGGAGGGCTTTGTCTTGGAGGGCATCGTGGACGCGCCCGAACCGAGATTCCCTTCGGGGTCCACCTCGCGTTGAATCGAGGCGGCTTGTTCGATTGCCGGTTGTTGCCATTCGCCTCCCGATAGGTCAACTCCATACGTCCAGCTCAAACCGGGTTGTTGGCTGGCTTTTCGCTATTGCCTTGCGCCTCATCGAGCCATGAGGCCCGAATGTCCGCAGCGACCTCGAGAACTTCCTCCGCGGCGCGGACGTCCTCCCCGCCCTCTTGGCGCACCGCGACGATCAGGGGCGTCAGCGTATCGGCCTTGTCCTGGTCGGCCGATAGCAGGTCGACTAGGTATTTTGGCCGGAACCCTGCGCCGAGTGCTTCGGACACGAGGAGAATCATGTCGCCGATGGCGCGCATGTCGGGGTGGAACACTTGGTACGCCAACTCGAACCTCGCGTGCGCCGCGTCCAGATCGCCGAGCGTCAGAAGGGCGCGCGCGGCGTAGCAACGAGCGCGCCAGACGAAGGCTTCGTCGTCCACGGTCGCGAACTCACGTTCTAGCTGATCACAGGTGGCGAGCGCGGCGTGCGGACGGTCGTGGGCGATTTCAAGCGCGGCGCGGGTGACTAGGGCACGGCCAAGGTGGACGCGGAGGCCCTCAACGTCGGCGAAGCTCGTGAAGACTTGGTTCAACGCGGCTTGGGATTCGTCATGAGACTGGGCAACGTCAAGGGCACCGGCCTTACGGATCATCGCGGAAACGGCGAGGACGCGCGTTTGTTCATCGGGACCGGGCGAGAAGCGGACGACGACGTCGTCCCAGGTGGCGATGGCGGATTCGAGGTCGCCGAGCCGTAGTTGCGCGACACCACGGTTCAAGAGCGCAGTCGCCACCTGCCGTCGAATGTTGGGCTCGTCGGTCGCGGCGAAACGATCGACGACTTGGTCGAAAATGCGGATGGCGCGAGGGGAGTCGTCGGCGTCCCGGCTGAGCGTAGCGCCGAGGTTGACGAGGCCTTGGGCGACCCAGTATTGGATCTCCGGGTCCGGGCTGTCGCCGTAAGTGCGGTCGAGTGTCTCGTACGCGTCGATCGCGCCCTTGTGATCGTCCATCTTTCCGAGGCCGAGGCCCCTGTTGAACAGAGCGCTGGCGAGCCGTACCTGGGCTTCCGGTATCTCGCAATCGCCGTAGCGCCGCCAGGCGGCATCGTAGGTGGCGACGGCGCTGGTAGTGTCGTCCATAAGGTCGAGGGCGGTTCCCTTATTGACGAGCGCGACGATGGCCAGGAGCTTGAGGTCCTTCTCTTCGCGGTCGCCGAAACGGGCAACGATCCCGTCGAGAGTGTCGACTAGAGTGGCAAACTGCCCGTCGTCGCGTAGCGCATCTGCCTTGTTTGCCAGGGCCATCGCAAGCCTGGTTTCGGCAGCTGGGTTCTCAGGTTCGCAGAACCGTTCGATAATCCGGTCGCACGCGCCGATTGCCGCAGCGGCATCGCCTAGTTCGTTGAGTGCCGCGCATCGATTGGCCTTCGCGTTCCAGACGAGTTCCTGGACAACAGGGTCTTCTTCGCCGCCGAAGCGTTGGATCAACTCCTCGTATACCGCGAGTTCTGCGCGGTGGTTCCCGACCTCGTCGAGACAGTTGGCCTTGATGGCGAGCACCTTGCAGGTGGTGGCTGGTGGCAGCGCTTCGCCCGTGAGTAGGCGTTCACACGCGAGCAGCGCTTGTTCGTGCCGACCTTCTTCGACGGCCTTGGTCACCGGCGCGAGGAAGCCTGATTCGAAGACGCCGACGAACGTGTGTTCGTCGCGGAGTGCGCGGGCGATGCCTTGGTAGATGGCGACGGACTCGGAAGCGCCGTGGACAAAGTCGTCCGACATCCCCAGCAGATGGTCGGGGGAGTAGAACGCCACCATGAAGCGGATGAGGTTGCGGACGACTGCGGCTTCGTCGCGTTCGCGGCGTAGCTTGTAGTAGATGCTGTAGAGCCGCTCGGTGGCGACGTACCGCTTGCGCCGTCCGGTGCCCTGCGACGAGATCAGCCCGCGCTCAAGCAGCCGGCCGATGCAGGTAGATGTCGGACGAACGTCCATGCGCGCCCGTTGTGCGATTTCCCCCGTGCCCGAGGGCTGCCAGAGATCGATGATGGCCACGTAGACGCGCTTTTCGCCCCGGGGCAGCTGCTCGAGGTGGCCCCGGAAATATTCGGTGTGGTTGTCGATGAGGGTGACGAGTTCCTCCATCAAGCGGGGCAGGGAACGGTGGAGGGCGAACTCGGCGACGATGACGAGAAGCCGGGGGCTGCCGCCGGTGAAGATCTCCAGCGGCCGGATCGTCCGTTCCGACGCGCCGTCGCCGCTCACGGTGCCCCATAGGCGCAGGCACGCAGCCGAGTCGAGCGGCTTGAGGTCTACGAAGCGGAACAGTTCGAAGAAGGGCTCGTCGGCCTTGCGGAGTTCCGGAAACCGGGTGGTTGCCGAGCCGAGCAGCATGATGCGGGGCTCGTTCTGCAGCACGGCGCGTAGCGACCAGCCGAACTCGTCGTCGGCGTCTCGGCACAGGTTCTGAAGGTTCTCGACGATCAACACGAGCCGGCGGTCGAGGCGGCCGGCGGCATCGAGCAGGGTGCCGAACGCCTGGGGGGCGAGATCGGGGCGCCAGCGTGCGCAGAGATCGTCGCGCGACCGACGCAGCTCGTGCGCGAGATCGGGAGCGGTGGACTCAATCTCGAGGATGAGATGGAACAGCACCTCCAGCCAAAACTCGCCGATGTCGTAGGCCTCGTGGCTCTCTTCCATGAACCGGACGGGCAGCAGGTGCTGCGAGTACTCCGGATTCGAGCGCAGTTCCGCAGCGGTTCGGGCGAGGAGCATGGTCTTGCCGGCGCCCCGGGGCGCGACGACGAGGGTGCTTTGGCAACATGCCGCGTCGATATTGCTGCGCAGGACATCGAGGAGAATCTCCAATTCGCTCTCGCGAACGACGAACTGGCGGATGACTTCGTCGTCGGTCTGCCCGGTGCCGGGATTGAATTTGCGGACGGCCCCCATCGGGGAAGTCATCGTTCGACGCCCGCAATGGCCGCGTCGCGTTCTTTGAACGGCTCGTGCCCACGCCCGAACCGGGCAATCCACCAGTCGCGCAGCAACCGGGACTGAAACACGTGGCCGTCGTCGCGCGGCACCAGGTAGCCGTCGTGGACGAGGACGTCGAGGACGGTCGTGATTCGGCCTGGGGTTTCGTCGCCCAGTGCGGCGAGATGTGCCTCGAAGCGGTCGCGGGCGGTGGCGGTCAAGATGCCCTGGGTGCCGCTTCGGTGAGAATCTCTAGCGCAATGCGGTGGCCCCGTTCGTCGAAGGCGTCGCGGAGCCGTGTGTCGTAGTGCATTAGGTCGATTTGGCCCCAAGGCGCGAGCAGGGAATCTCGGTAGACCCGGTCGACAGCCTCGAGGCGGATCTCTGCGCGACCTTTGATCATGGCGTCCTCGCGCAGGTGGGCGAAGAACGACTGCACGTGGTGGGGAATGCCGATGCCGAGTTTCTCGACCACGGCGTCGGCGACACCGGCCTCGACGCGCAATCGATGGCTCGCGGCCAGTCGCGCGAGGCAACCGGCGCTCGTGTCGCGGTTCCACGGTTGCAGACGGAAGGTGTGGAGGTGGTTGATGCGGTCCGGTAGCCCGATACGGGTGGCGAGCGGGATGAGGCCGATGCTCCCGGAGGCGATGAAAGTCAGACCGCGACCGGCGACATTCTGCTGCACGGCGCGCAACCATGTGAGGAACTCGTCCACGCGTTCGCGTCCGCGGTCACGGCGGAGAAGGCTGAGCAGGAAGATCGGGAGTTCGTCGAGGACGATGAGGACCGGTTTCGGTTCGTTGGCGCACGTCTCGAATAGTTCTTTGCCGTGACGGCGCCAGTTGCCATCGTCTAGGCTGGCACGAACCTTGAGGCGGAACTTGTATGCGCTGACCTCGTCAACGTTGGCGGCCAAGCGGGCCATAGTCGACGCGAAGCGATTCGCGAGCGTACGAACCGAGTGCAGTCGTTGCGCGATGAGCGCTACGACATCCTGCGGATGAACCGCTTCTTCGATGTCGACAAAGAAGAACAGCCAGCCGTCGAGCTCCAGACGCCGGCCCAATTCGCGCGCCAAGCTGGTCTTGCCCATGCGCCGCTGGCCGGTCAACAGCACGTGATTGCCGTCCCTGACCCGTTCGGCAAGCAAGGCAAGTTCGGCCTGCCGACCGAAGAAATCGTCGCCTTGTACCCATCTTCCCGGTGATGATCTCATTGGTCGTTTCCGTTCGGTCGCTGCGGCGTGACAATAGTTGTTCAACAGGATTGTTGTCAACAAATTTGATGACAACTTTTGGGATGACTATTACAAGCAACCGATGGCTGCCTGAATGACTGCGGGCCAGCTGTGGAACAATGGGCCCTTGAGGCTGCGGTCGCTCAACATCGAGTTGAAACAAGCGACGAGAGGCGTCATCCGGCGTGTACCATGCCGCACTGCATGGCGCCTGCGCGGCATTTGGTTGCGCCAAGGTCCTGTTTGAATGCGAGTTGAGCGAGGTAGGACAGTAACGGCTGAACCCTCTGCGTTCAGGGTCATTGGCGACTTCGGTCGCTTTGTGCGTTGTTTGGTCCAGCGTGGATGGCGTAACTTTGGCTGGACTTCGTTTGCGTACCATATCCAGCCGCGTGTGACTTGCGCGACGCTCGACTGCCGGCACGGGGTTCACTAACGGAAGGGTTCGAAAATGAGCGGTGGCCACTTCGAGTATCAGGAGTCCTACATCGGGTACATCGCCGAGTGCCTCGAGCGCGACGTTCGAGCGTTCTCCGGTTCCGCGACGGATGATGATCGTTTCTCGGACGAGTGCCTCGAATGGTACAAAGAGCACGGGCTGACCGACCGGCAAGTGCAGGCGCTCCAAGTGCTCGCCGAAGAGCTATTTGGAGGTGCAGCGGGTGGTGCGGCAATACGATCTCGCCATGTCCGGGGACACGGCACTCAAGGAAGGCTTGCAGGCCGTCGCGGAGTTCGCAGCGCGTCGGCGTAGCCTGCCGACACCGGGGAGCATCACCAAGACTGCATGACCCAGATGCGATGCGTGCGGATACGGTGACCGGGTTTCCCGTGCGGTCTGTCGTTGAACCGTCGCACGGCGAGGCGCATCGATTCGGGACTTGGACGGGTTTGCATCGTGGCCCCCGCCTCGTCCCCTTCGGATCTCACGCCGAAATGGGTTCCAACTACGATGGAAGGGCCATGTCGGGCCGTCTCCTACGCACAATTAGCATGGGCACTTGCGAGGGCCCCGCGTGGAAGGGCAGCGGGCGTTGCTGCAGGAGGCTACTTCGGGGCCGTTTCGGCGTCCTGTCGCCCGAAACCGTCGAACGTGTAGGCCAAGCGTCGGTTCGCGACCTCGAGGCTTGGGCCAAGAACGTGCTCGACGCCGGCACGCTCGCCGAGGCGTTCGATACGAACCGCCAGTGGAGTTTGCGCCTCCGACCGCGCCGCCTTGGGGGAGCCCAGCCCTGGGTCAAGCCTTGTAGTACGCGGACATCAGCTTCGCGTAGGCTGCTACCAGGGCTTCGAGGTTCAGTCCGATCGCCTGCTCGGCGGGCCAGAACAGGTTCGCTTCCTTGAATGCCAGCTTCTGAAGCAGGCTCGCGGCGCGGTGCCAGGCGGCGACCACCCCGACGCAGTGCGTGCCCGTGCCGCCGGGCTGGGCGATCTGCTCTGCGGTTGTATCGCGCAGGCGCTCCGGCGCACCCGCCGTTTCCGGCACTCGGTTCGTCACCCGGAACTCCATGACCGCGCCCGCGTAGTTCGGAATGTCGCGTCGGGCTCGGGCGCTGCCGCTGACGTCCAGGGCTTCGAACCGGACGGTGCTGCCGCCTTCCACCTCCAGCTCCAACACTTCGCCAGAACGCATTTCGGCGATATGTCCTTCTGCGCCGACTCCGGCGCCGGCCTCCGGAAGCCGAAAGTCGCCACCGGAGCGGAATTCCCACTCGACGCCGAACAACCACTGCCGGGCCTTGTTCGTATCCGCCAGAAAGCCCCAGGTGTCATCGGGTGCGCATGGAAGGCGACGGACGAACTGTACCGTGCGGCGGTCCAGCATCGAGGCGGCGCCGCGGCAGAAGGCGCGCATGGCATCATCGTCCGGAAGCTTGAACCGTCGCGCGATCTGATCCGGGGTCTCGTAGTGCTTGCGTTGCGCGTCGAACCAGTTGAGGTTGGTGATCGCGCCCTTGAGCGGCACTATTCCGGCGTCTTGTGCATCGTCTGCGACCATTGTTGCTGCCAATCCCGTGCGCTGTGAAACGCGTCTGTTGGAGTGTAGTCCATGGGTTGAAATCTGTGCGTCGGTCGCACAGATTTCAACCTAGATCGGGCCGCCGGAGTGCTGCAACTCTCAGGTTTGTGATGCCGCTTCTTGTGACTCCCGTAAGGCAGCGGGGAGGTATTGCGAAAAGGTGGGCAACGCGGTCGCGGGCGCAGAGTTAATGAACTGCCAGAGGTTGCCCGGAAGAAGCCCATCGATGGTGGCACCGTGGATTTCGGTAACCACGAACCAAGTTGCTCCGAGACGGGAACGGAGAACCGCCCCGAGATCCTTCGCATCGAGGCTAGAGATGACGATTGCGGCGTTCGGAAATGGTTGGACCCACGTCGTTACGGCGTTCGTTTCGTTCAGGATTGCCTGCGCATGCCAATCAGCACACATTGGGCTATAGGTGAATAGGTACGATTTCATCAGATCAGCTCCGGTTTGTCGGTTCTGTTGGCAGATCGTCTTCCTGTTGGTTCGTCGGTTCTGTTCGCGAATCGTCGATCATCCCGTCGTCTGGGTGTATGGGGTTCGGGATTGGGTCTTCAAGAACATGGGCGGGCAGTGGCTCGGGCAGGCCCTTCGCGGCAATCTGTAGTTGCTGCATTTGGGATCGGTATTCCTCGGATTGCAGTCGATCCGGGTCATGCTTTGCATAGCTCGTGTAGTGCCAGAGATAGTGGACGATGATGCCGACGATGCCGAGGAAGCTCAAGGCGG
>JAPPND010000020.1 GCA_028818795.1 Gammaproteobacteria bacterium
ACACGATGAGCACCAGGCCTGCCAATGCGACCAGCGAAAACAGGCCGCGATAGGCACCTGCACCCAGACGCCCGATCAGCGCGCCGCGCAGGGGCGCGACGGTCGGTATCAAGTGAACCGCAACGAACACAAAGAGGCCGGCGACAAGAAGAAGCATGAGCGATGCCTGTCCCAAGTCCCTACATGATGACCCGTTGGATTTGCCGATCGCAACGACCGCGCACCTCGGTCATGCGGGCTGGAATTGCTCCGAGAACTCGCCGGCCTTAACGATCGGGCAGGAGAACTCCGTCGACACGTTCAGCAGGTCGAGGTCGCCCGTGCCGGACATGTCGGCTCATTTGGCAACGGGACGGGACAAGCCCGTCCCCTACGATCCGTAATCCAGCACGTCGACGCCCCGGGGCCCGGGGCGGAATCCGTCCCGGCAAGTTTGCTATCGTCGGGGCGATCCAACCGTGGAGAACGTGCTTGACGCACCGTGACATCGCGCGCGCCGTCTTGGCGGTCGTGCTCGCCAGCAGCATCCAAGCACAGACGACCGTGAGGACCAACGACGATCCCGACCTTCCCATCAGCACTGATCCCGGCGAGCGTGTCCTGGCCTACGATTTCCCGGCATTCCACATCGGCATCGCGGAGTATCCGGATGGGCCGACCGGCGTGACCGTTCTGCATTTTCCGAACGGCGCCGGCATGGCGTTGGACGTCCGGGGCGGTTCGCCGGGCGTGGTGGGGGATTACGGCTACGTCCACGCGATCAGCCTCGCCGGTGGATCCTTGCCTGGACTCGAAGCCGCGAGCGGTGTCGCGGCGGAACTCCTTGCGAGGGGCGGCGACAAGGCCGAATGGGACTCGATCCCGCTGGTCAGCGGCGGCATCGTGTTCGACTTCGGCACTCGAAACAACCGTATCTACCCGGACAAGCGCCTCGGTCGGGCGGCGTTGAAGAACGCGCTGCCGAATCGGTTTCCGCTCGGTGCCCGCGGCGCGGGAATCTCCGTAACGGTCGGCAATGGGTTCAGTTTCGACCGTGGCGAGCCAGCCGGTCAGGGTGCCGCGTACCGCGAGATCGGTGGTGTCAAGTTCTTTGCCTGCGTGGTGCTGAATGCAATCGGTGCGGTGTTCGACCGCAATGGCAACATCGTCCGTGGCCATGTGAACCCCGAAAGCGGCGCACGGATGACATACATGGCGGAGATCGAGCGTCAGGCCGCCGCCGCACGCACGGCCCAGGAGCCACGGCCCGGCAACACGACGATCACCGTCGTTATCACCAACCAGACCGTCCGTGGCCATGACCTCATTCAGTTGGGACGCCAGGTCCACAGCTCGATGGCGCGCGCAATCCAGCCCTTCCATACCCGGGATGATGGCGATGCACTGTGGATGGTATCGACGGGCGAAGTCGAGGTGCCCCAATGGTCGACCACCGGGCTGGGCGTCGTCGCCTCGGAGGTGGTGTGGGACGCGGTGCTCGCGGCACACCCCTGACTCGCGTTGCTGAGGCGGCCCGTAGGGGCGAGGCTATCGCGCCCGAAGGGCGCGCCCTCGCCCGCGTTCGCGCACCGAACAGCCTTGGTGAGATCGGCACGGGACGGGACAAGCCCGTCCCCTACGGCGGTAGCCGGATCACCTGCGTCGCGACGCGTTCCACGAATGCCCTGTCATGTTCGACAAAGACTACGGTTGGTTGGTCGCGCAGCAACACGTCCTCGATCTGTTCGCGGGCATCGATGTCGATGAAGTTTAGTGGTTCGTCCCAGAGCAGCAGGTCGGCCTCGATGAGAAACGTGCGCGCAAGATCGACCTTCTTCTGTTGCCCGTGACTGAAGTCCTCGATCCGCCCGTCGAGTACGCGACCACGTACGCCCAGAGTGGCCATGATCTGGCGGAAGCGCGACTCGTCGAGACCCGCATCGCGTAGTCGGTCCCGCAACAAACCCGACGTCCATTGGGGATGCTGAAACGTCCTCGCGACCCTGACGTAGCCCGGTCGCGAGAGCGTGCCGGTGTGGCGAAAGGATGCCCCGCCGATCATGTCGAGCAGGCTCGTTTTGCCGCTGCCGTTGGGCCCGACGACGGCGACCCGATCGCCCGGCTCAATCGTGAACGACTGCTTGGCGAACACCCGCTTATCGCCGCGCCACGCGCTAAGGTCGTTGGCAACCACGAGCGATCCGGCGACTCGAGGCGAGTCGGGCAGTTTGAGTTGCCGTTCCTTCTCCACATCGACGAGTGTGCGGCGCCGGTCATCGGCAGCACGTTCGACCCGGCGTTCCGTGACCAGCGCCCGTTTCATCTGGCGCCTGGCGCGTCTGGACGCGCCTTTTTCGCTCTCTCGCTTCAATGCCCAGTCACGCCGGTCCGCGGCGACTTGCCCGAGCCGTGCGATGTCCTGCTTCAATGCCACGTTCGTGGCCCGCTGACGTTCAAGGCGCTGGCGGAAGCGCTGGCGCCAGTCGGAGAACGAAGCCCGCTCGACTTCGACGGTGTCGCGGTTCAGCGCTACGACGTGGTCGCAACAGGCGTCCAGGAACGCCCGGTCGTGGGAGACCAGCAGAAAGCCGGGCTTGGATCGCAGGTATTCGGCAACACGCTGTCGACCGTTCGCATCCAGGTGATTGGTTGGCTCGTCGATCAGAACAAAAGGCCACGCACCGTTCCTGCCCGCCGGTCCGGCGGTGGAAGACGGGTCCGATACGAAGAGGCTCGCCAACAGGCATCGCGTCTGCTCACCGCCTGAGAGACTCGAGAACGGTCTGTCCCAGGATCGCTCGTCGACGTAAAGGGCGGAAAGTTCGGCTTCGATACCCGCATCGACGGTGTAGCCACCTGCCTCCTCGTACTCGTGGAGAGTCTGACCGTAGCGTGCAAGGGCGGCCTCGCCGCCGTCGGCGAGCGCATCGGACATCGCCGACTCCCATTGACGGAACGGGCCGGCAGCGTCCTTGACGACATCTCGGACACGCTGATCGGAATCCGCCACCCGAGGTGGGAAGTAGGCGGTGGGGCCTGCTCGCTCGATACCGCCCTTGTCCGGAGCAAGTTCACCGTGAAGGAGGCGGAGAAGCGTGGTTTTGCCGCGACCATTGCGACCCGTCAGGGCACACCGCCAGCGGGTGTCGATGACGAGATCGAAGTCTTCGAAGACGTTCGCTTCGGAACCGGGATAGCCGAAGGTCAGTCTCCGGCAGATGATGGTGGACATGGGCGATAGGCCTCTTATGCAGGGGGCGTGAAACGCTCGGGCTGCTCGGCTTATCGCATTGGGCTCTCGCTTGAGGGTTCGAATGGGTGAGACAGGGGCCGATTATAGCGCCGTTGCGTCGTTTGCCTCGGAAGCGGGATGCGATACTGGTCCTCATCCACGATCAGGCCGACATCCATGGGTCACTTTCTCGCCAAGCCCATACGGAGCGGCGCATCGCCCGGGTTGATTGCGGCAATCGTCGACCGCCGGGGTGTTCGGGCGATCGCTGCCGCAGGTGTGCGCAAGGCGGGAGATCCGCAGCCGCTTCTGACCACGGACTCCATACATATCGGTTCGAACACCAAGGCCATGACGTCAACCTTGCTCGCCGTCCTGGTCCGCGACGGCGTGTTTGCCGACGGCTGGAACACGACCATCGTGGAAGTCTTCCCGGACGTTCGCGACCAAATCCACCCGGAGTACCGCGGCGTGACGCTGTGGCAGCTTGTCACCATGACCGGCGGCGTCAGATGCGATGCGGCCGATTGGCATGCACATCGAGACGCAGACCTCATCGGGCGACGTCACGGGATCCTGCGCGACAACCTTGCTGATCCGCCTGCTGCGACTGCGGGAGAGCATCTTTACTCGAACCTGGCCTACGTCGTTGCAGGTGCCATGGCGGAGAGAATCACCGGCAAGACGTGGGAAACGTTGATGCAAGAACGGCTTTTCGAGCCGCTCGGCATGGCAAGCGCCGGCTTCGGGCCGCCGGGCACGTCCGGTGAGGTCGACCAGCCCTGGGGGCACCAACGTGATCCCGACCGGGGCGACTGGGTACCCAATCAGCTCGACAATGCAGCCGCGATGGGCCCGGCGGGCACCGTGCATGTCACGATCGAAGACTGGGCAAAGTTCATATCGCTTTGGTTGACCGAGGGACCGCCGGCCATCCTTGACCGCGAAGGTCTGGACCGGTTGATCTCGCCGGTGTCCGGGCGTTATGCAGCCGGCTGGAGCGTCGCGACGCGGTTCTGGGCGAAAGGCGAGGCAATCACGCACGGCGGATCCAACACTTCCTGGTTCGCGCTGCTATGGATCGCACCGAGAATCGGCCATGCCTACGTCGCGGCGGCGAACTCGGCCGAAGCGGATGTCAGCGGCACCTTTCGTTTGCTTGACCGCATCGTTTCGAAACTGATTCGGGCCACACGCCGACCGCGCGGCGTCGCCCGCCTTTTCGGCCCGTAGGGGACGCCCTTGTGGCGTCCCGGCGCGCCCTGCGGGCGCGATCGAGAATGCTACCGCATTCTCGTGGCATCCGGCTGACACCTTGCACCAGCTCGGCGCGGGCGACGGCGCGCGGTCGCCCGTGCCGGACTTGCCGAACCACGGGACGGGACAAGCCCGTCCTACGGTCCCGTTGTTCCTCGCACGTTCGCGACCCGGCCCCGCGGTGGCACGATCAAGCAAACGGATCCGTTCCCGCTCGCATCATCTGACCCACCCGGC
>JAPPND010000130.1 GCA_028818795.1 Gammaproteobacteria bacterium
TTGTCGGAGTACGCCCCGGAACGCATCTCCTCGACCGGCAGGTGGAAGGTCTCCACAGGCAAGCGTTGATTTCGCGACGGGGCCATTTGTCGCTACTCGGGCGGGAACGGTGTGCCGGAACATACCACCATGGCGGGCGAATCAAAGAACACTTGCATGAAATCACCCCCTCGTTTTGCCCGGGGCCCAAGCTGCCCCCACACGCCGCCGGCCTCGCGCGGGCTTAGGGCTCCGCGGGGCTGGCGTCTGTTAGGCTTCACCAAGCTGGCCGAGCTGGCATGCGCACGGTGAGAGGACCGAATGAGGAAGTGGCAGTGCATCGTCTGCGGATGGATCTACGATGAGGCGGAGGGGTTTGACGAGGACGGCATCCCCCCCGGCACACCCTGGGAAGACATTCCCGAGGATTTCATCTGCCCGGAGTGCGGCGTCGGCAAGGAAGACTTCGAGATGATCGAGATCGGTTGAGGAATTCAACGGCCAGTGTTGTAGTCGCAACGGTTCGGGTCGATGTCGACCCGGGGCAAGTCATTCAAAGGGGGGCATGACCACATGAGCGACCAAGACACCACACCCAGCAGTCCATCGGGCAGGATCGCCCTGCACTGGCAGATTCTCATCGCCTTGGCACTCGCCGTCGTCGTCGGTCTCGTGGCCAACGAGTCGACAATGATCTTCGGCGCTCCGCTCACCGAGATCTTCGGCTTCTTCGGCGGGCTGTTCATCAACGCGCTGAAGATGATCGTCGTGCCCTTGATCGTGGCGTCGATCATCATGGGCGTGCGCAACATGGCGGGGCGCGAGAACTTCGGTCGGGTCGGCGGCAAGACCGTCGGCTTCTACGTCGCCACCGGTTTGCTGGCGGTCACAACGGGCCTGGTCTTCGTCAACGTGATCAACCCCGGCGGCGGCGAGGCGGTCAAGGCGTTGAGCGAGAACATGCCCGACGTCTCGGCCCAGCTGGAGCGGGTCGAGGGGCGCGACGCCGGCGACCTGGTGGAGGTGATCTCCCGGGCGATTCCCGACAACGTCTTCGCGGCCGCGGCGAACATGGAGCTTCTCGCGCTGATCTTCTTCAGCGTCGTGTTCGGGTACTTCATGGCGCGGCTCAAGGGGGCGGCCAGCGACACACTGACGAACTTCTGGACCGCCATCCACAACGTGATGATCATGATCACGACCTGGATCCTCAAGTTCGCCCCGTACGGCGTGTTCGCGCTGGTGGGCAAGGCGTTGCTGACGGTGCCGCTGGCGACGCTCGTGGAGGCGCTCGCCTGGTTCACGCTCACCGTCCTGTTGGCGCTGGGAACGCACTTCTTCGTGACGTTTCCGCTGCTCCTGCGGTTCGTGGGGCGGCTACGTCCCTACGCCTACTACGGGCGCATCATGCCGGCCCAGTTGATGGCCTTCTCGACGGCATCGTCGTCGGCCACTCTGCCGGTGACGCTCCGCAGCGCCAGCCGGGCCGGCATTTCGGAAGGCACCACGAGCTTCGTGCTGCCGCTCGGTGCAACGGTGAACATGGATGGCACCGCGCTCTTCGAATGCGTGGTCGTGATCTTCATCGCTCAAGCGTTCGGGGCTGACCTGACGGTGGTCGACCAATTCCTTGTCGTCTTGCTTGCGCTGCTGACGTCCATCGGCGTGGCGGGGATTCCGGCGGCGAGTTTAGTGGCCATCACGCTGATCCTGTCGGTGCTGGGCCTGCCACTGGAAGCCATCGGTCTTTATGTCGCGGTGGATCGGATCCTCGACATGTGCCGAACGTCCGTCAACGTAACCGGCGACCTCACGGTTACCGCCCTCGTGGCCCGCACCGAGGGCGAGGAACTGGCCGACGTGCGCGCCGACGAACCGCGCGAACAAGCGGCGGCCTAGGCCCGCTCAAGGCGTTCGTCCATTCGTCAATGGGAGTGAGCGCCGTCGGCAAGATCCACGCCATCGCACGGTTGATGCGCGTGGATCGGCCGGTGGGCACGCTCCTCTTGTTGTGGCCCACCCTCGCGGCGCTGTGGATTGCCGCCGAGGGTCTGCCGCCGATCGGCATCCTGGCCGCGTTCGTCGCCGGGACGTTCCTGGCGCGTTCAGCCGGATGCGTAATCAACGACATCGCCGATCGGAAGGTGGACGGGCATGTCGAACGAACGCGCGACCGTCCGCTTCCGAAGGGCGAGGTGTCCCTCGGCGAAGCGCTGCTGCTGCTGGTGGTGCTCGCCGCGCTGTGCCTGGTCGTTGTCCTGACCCTAAACGTTTCCGCCCGCTGGCTCGCCCTGGCCGGCGCGGGCATTGCGGCCGCGTACCCGTTCCTGAAACGATGGACGCACTGGCCTCAAGCCGCGTTGGGCGTGGCCTTCAGTTGGGGAATCCCGATGGCATTCGCCGCGGTCAACGGCGCCACGAACGTCATCGCTTGGCTCTTGTTCGGCGCAAGCCTCCTGTGGATCATCGCCTACGACACCCTCTACGCCATGGTGGACCGCGACGACGACCTCATCGTCGGGATCAAGTCCACGGCCATCCTGTTCGGCAACGCCGACCGTGCCGTGATCGGCGCGTTGCAGTTGGCGACCATCGGCATGCTGGTCGGCCTCGGCGTAGTCGCCGGATTCGCCCACGGTTGGTACTTCGGCGTGGCCGTGGCCCTGGGCTTGTTCGTTTTCCAGCAGCGGCTGATCAAGAACCGCGAACGCGACGCCTGCTTCAAGGCGTTCGGGAACAACGTCTGGGTGGGATTCGCGCTGTTCGCCGGGGCCGTGGCCGAGTTCGGAGTGGCCGGAATCGTCGAAAGATGATCGACCGGATCGACAAGATCGTCGACGCCATCGGCGGGGCGGTCGCGTGGCTCAACCTCGGCATGGTCGGCATCACCTGTGTCGTGGTGACGCTCCGCTACGCCTTCGAAATCGGCACGATCTTCCTGCAGGAGAGCGTCGTCTACCTGCACGGCACGGCGTTTCTCATCGGCTTGTCGTACGCGCTACAGCACGACGCCCATGTACGCGTCGACATCATCTACTCGCGGCTATCCGAGCGAACCCAGGCGTTGGTGAACGGGCTTGGCCACACCCTGCTCTTGATGCCGCTGTGTGTCGCGATCGTCCTGTTCAGCTGGGACTACACGATCAGCGCCTGGATCGTCCTGGAGGGATCCTCGGAGGTGGCCGGCGTTCCCGCCGTGTTCCTGCTGAAGACCCTGATTCCCGTCTCGGCCTCGCTCCTGTTCCTGCAGGCGGGCGTCCTCGGCTGGCGGGAGTTGCGCATCCTCCGTGGTTGAGTTCCTGCCCCTCATCCTGTTCGCTGCGGTGTTCGTGGCATTGCTTGCCGGCTACTCGGTAGCGGCGACGCTGGCCGGCGTGGCGTTGCTGTTCGCCCTCGTGGGGGCCGCATTCGGCATCTTCGATCTTCGGGACTTGGGTTTCCTGCCCAGCCGGCTCTACGGGATCGTCACCAACCACACCCTGATCGCCGTACCCCTGTTCGTGCTCATGGGCGTCACGCTGGAGCGAACACGCATCGCCGAGACCCTGCTCGAGAGCCTGTCTGCCGTCATGGGCGGCATTCGAGGCGGATTGGGCATTGCCGTCACGCTGGTCGGCATGCTGATGGCCGCCAGCACGGGCATCGTGGGCGCCACGGTCGTCACCATGGGGTTGCTGGCGCTGCCGACGATGCTCCGCCACGGCTACGATCCCAAGCTGGCCACCGGGACGATTTGCGCGACCGGTACGCTGGGACAAATCATCCCGCCGTCCATTGCGCTGGTACTTCTTGGGGATGTGCTCTCGGGCGCATACCAGCAGGCCCAACTGAGTCTAGGCGCCTTCTCGCCGAAGACCGTTTCCGTCGGCGACCTGTTCGCCGGGGCACTGCTGCCGGGATTGGTCCTGGTCGGGTTGTACGTGGTGTACCTCGCCGTCACCGCGCTGCTCGCACCGAGACGCGCCCCGGGGAAAGCACCCGAGCGGCGCGGCCGGGGCTCGCTACGACCGCTGCTTCGGGGCCTCTTGCCGCCGCTGATCCTCATTGTTGCGGTGCTCGGTTCGATACTCGGCGGACTCGCCACGCCGACGGAGGCCGCCGGCGTGGGGGCGATGGGCGCCATCGTCCTCGCCGCGGCCTACCGGTCGCTCAAAGTCGCCGTGTGCAGGGACATTTGCATCTCGACGGTGAAAACGACCTCGATGGTCTTCTTCATCCTGATCGGTGCCTCGGTATTCTCGCTGGTCTTCCGCGGCTACGGCGGCGACGAACTGGTGCAGGGTTTGTTCGCCGAGATGCCCGGCGGCGTCTGGGGTGCCACGATCATCGTCATGCTGGCGATCTTCCTGCTCGGTTTCATCCTCGACTTCATCGAGATCACCTACGTGGTCGTTCCCATCGTGGCGCCGGTGTTGCTCGCCATGGGACTCGATCCGGTCTGGCTCGGCGTGTTGATCGCCGTCAACCTGCAGACATCGTTCCTGACGCCGCCGTTCGGGTTCGCGCTCTTCTACCTGCGCGGGGTCGCGCCCGCGGGAATCGCAACGCTCGACATCTATCGCGGCGTCGTGCCGTTCATCGTTCTGCAAGTCGCGCTCATGCTGGTGCTGGTCGCCGTGCCCGAACTGGCGACGTGGCTGCCGGGCGTACTCTATTGATCGGCATGTACGACTACCTGCTCGTGGTGGGACCCGGTCGATC
>JAPPND010000051.1 GCA_028818795.1 Gammaproteobacteria bacterium
AGCCGCGAACACGTCGCCTACAACCTGATCGACCTCGACACGAAGCCGAGCGAGGCGCTGCTCGGGCGCATCGCGGGTATCGACGAAGTGATGAGCGTACGGCTGTTCGACCCGCTGGAGGGCTCGTAGGCCGCCCCTGACGCGCCCGCATCGAGATGCGCGGTTCGTTGTCCGCGGGACTACGGGCGCTCGCCAGGAACAAACGTGTAGGGGCGACCCTTGTGGTCGCCCGCTAGACCCTTGTAGTCGCCCGCGCCAAATGCCAGGCTGCAACTGGACAAGCCCGCCCCCTACGGCGTCTTGAACGGGTTCGGTCGGCGTTCCTGGCGCTCGCGGAACCGGCCCGGACGAACCAGTTCGAGTAGATCGATCGTCACCGGGGTCACCTCGCCGGCGATGGCGCTGGCGACGATCTCCGCGCCGAGAATCGCCGTGGTCGTGCCGTGCGAGCCGTGGCCGAGATTGAACCAGGATCCTCCGTCCAGACCGATCACCGGCAAGCGGTCCGATGTGACGGCGCGGATGCCCCGGAAACGCTCGATCGACCTGCCTGGGGCGCTGCCGAACACGCGTTGGAGGCGCTGGGCGTTTGCCGACGTTGCGTCCCGCGTCGTCCAGGGCCGGTACTCGTATGTCGCGCCGGCCCATACGCTCCCTGCGGCGGGCACGATGGTGCCGTCGCCGACGATCGGCAATAGGGGCGGATAGGTGCATCCGAAACGGTCCATCTGGCCGGCGAGCCCCGTCACCTCCAGGGTGTCGAAACCGTCGATGTTGAAGCCGGTGGCCCTAACGACGGACAGTGGGTGCTCCGGGCTTGCCGCGGTGATTTCGATTCCGCGGTGATGGCACAACGCCTCCGACAAGCGACGAACGTCGACGGTCAGGCCGTCGGGGAAGAACAGTACGGGCTCGCGAATCACCCGCCCGGCGCGGTCCGATGCGGCGCCGGGATCGAGGTATTCGGCGATGGCGGGTGGCGTCACCTGGGCGATTCGTCCCAGCTTGTCCGGGTCGTTGTCGGGTCCGGGCAACTGCAGGGCGCCGCTCGTCCTTACGCCGGGCAACCCGCGGCAGCGTTGTGCCGCGAATCCGAATGCGTGTATGCGGAAACTCGCGAGCGTAGAAGCCACGTGCGACAGGCGCGGACGCAATACCGCCGCCGGAATGCCCGAAGCGCCTGCGGCGATGCCTTCACCGTCGTCGGCGATTGCGGCTGCGATGCCTTTGTCGGCGAGTGCGCGCGCCGTTGCGGTGCCGGCGAGGCCGGCGCCGAGGACGACCGCGCCGGTTGGCGGGACGAAGTCACGGCCCCTGCCGGCGAAAACCCCGGCGGTGGTGTGCCGCTTGTGTGGCCGCTGGTCGACGCGGTGGACTTCGAAACCCGAACTTGCCAGGTCCCGCCGGACGTCGCCGGCGGCGGTGAACGTCGTGACACTCGCCCGGCGTGCCGACAGCCGGGCCATGGCTCCGAACAGTTCGCGTCGCCACATCGCGGCGTTCCTGCGCGGGGCGAAACCGTCCAGGAGCCACGCATCGACGCCGCGGCGTTGTTGCCCCGCCAGCTCTGCCAACGCATCGCGGACGTCGCCGAAGTAGACCGACAGCTGGATGCGGCCCTCGTCGAACAGCCGACGGTGCCAGCCCGGGACGAGCGGCGGGTAGTGTGCGACGAGATCCCGCGCCAAGGGGAATGCCGTCGTCCAGGGAGCGAGCGACCGGGCCACGTCGTCGACCGTTAGCGGATAGCGTTCCACCGAAATGAAATGCAGGCGGCTTCGGGCGAGGCGCGCGGCCACGACGAAGTTGAGGCCGGTCCCGAAGCCGAGTTCGCCAACCGTGAACCTCCCCGCCGGGTCCGCCGTGCGCGATTCGAATGCGGCCGGCGCTAGGAATACGCGCACCACCTCGGCAGGACCGTCGGCGTCGTAGTAGACGTCGCCAAAGGCGCGCGAGACCGGCCGCTCGCCATCGAAGTCGACGCGGGCGGGCGCTAGGGGTTGCGCGTTTGGTGCGGACATGGATGCGGAAGCGTTGGCTTGGCGTTCGCCGCGGCATCGTCGGGTTCACCGGATGGGCTAGTATTGTCGCCGACATGAACGCCCCTGCAACCAAAGGCATCGTCCTCGCCGGCGGTCGCAATCTCAGGCTTCACCCCATCACGCTTGCCGTCTGCAAGCAGCTTCTGCCGATCTACGACAAACCGATGGTCTACTATCCGCTGACCACCCTCATGCTCGGCGGCATACGGGACATCCTCATCGTGTCCACGCCGAAGGACACGCCACGGCTTCTTGATCTGCTCGGCGACGGTTCGCAATGGGGAATGCGACTGTCCTACGCCGTGCAGGATGAACCGCACGGCACGGCGCACGCCTTCATCGTCGGTCGCGACTTCATTGGCGGCGACGCCGTGGCGCTGATTCTCGGCGACAACATCTTCTTCGGCAGCGAACTGTCCCGCCTGTCCCAGCAGGCCATCCGCGACAACCGCGGCGCGACCCTGTTCACCTATCCCGTCAAGGATCCCCGGCAGTTCGGCGTTCTCGAAGTCGACACGGCAGGGCGACCGGTGAGTCTCGAGGAGAAACCTGCCAGGGCGAAGTCGAATCTGGCCGTCACCGGCCTCTACGTCTACGACAACGAGGTGGTCGCCGTCGCCGAGTCCTTGCACCCGTCGCCGCGCGGCGAACTCGAGATCACCGACTTGAACCGGGTCTACCTGGATCGCGGTCGGCTCGATGTCGTGCAATTCGGTCGCGGAATGGCGTGGCTGGATACGGGGACGCCGGAATCGCTCTTGGAGGCGAGCCTGTTTGTACAGACCATCGAACGCCGGCAGGGATTCAAGATCGCCTGCCCCGAGGAGGTGGCCTGGCGGATGGGCTGGATATCGGCTGCCGATCTGATCGCGCTGGCGGACGCGCTGGCGCCGAGGGACTACGGCAACTACCTTCGGGAACTCGCGATGGCCGAACGCTAGCGGCGGCACCTTGCCGGACGAGTGATGACGACAATACGGCATCGAAACTTGACTCGAGTGGGAGCGTTTTGCCGCGGAAATCGGGATAGAAGCCGTGCGCGTTGAAGAGACGATTCTGCCCGGGGTGGTCGTCGTTCGTCCGGACGTGTTCGAAGACGACCGCGGGTTCCTGCTCGAGACGTACAGCCAGGCGCGCTATCGCGAATTCCGCGCGCTTGGCTGCGACTTCGTCCAGGACAATCATTCCCGGTCGTGGCGCGGGGTGTTGCGGGGCCTGCACTTCCAGGAGCGCGAACCCCAGGGCAAGCTCGTCCGGGTATCCCGGGGCCGCGCATTCGACGTGGCCGTCGACATCCGCCCGGCATCGTCGACTTTCCGCCAGCACGTTGGCGTCATCCTCGACGACGCGGACCACGCCCAGTTGTTCATTCCACCGGGCTACGCGCACGGATTCTGCGTGCTCTCCGAAGTCGCGGACTTCGAGTACAAGTGCACGGCCCACTACCGCGGCGACGACTCCCGCGGCGTCCTCTGGAACGACCCGTCCCTCGCCATCCCCTGGCCGGTGGCCGACCCGATCGTTTCCGCCGCCGATTCGAACAACCCGACACTGGACGAGTACCTGCTAGCACGATGAAGATCCTGGTCACCGGCGCCGACGGGCAGGTAGGCACCGAAATGGTCCGCTTGGCCGACGCCGAGTTTCGGGTCGTGGGGCTCACCCGAGGCGATCTGGACATAGCGGAACGAGACGCGATCACTAGGTGTTTGGACGACCACGAACCCGACTTGCTGGTCAACTGCGCCGCCTACACCGCCGTGGATCAGGCCGAGGACGAGCCCGATCTCGCATACCGGGTGAACGCCGATGCCGTGGGGTGGCTCGGCGAGGCGTGCGATTCCCGAGGCGTGGGCGTGATCCACTTTTCCACGGACTACGTCTTCGATGGCACCAAGCACGAAGCCTATGTCGAGGACGATATTCCCAACCCCCTCAACGTCTACGGCGCTTCCAAGCTCGAGGGGGAAGACCGGCTGCGTGCGGCCACGGACCGGCACCTGATCCTGCGTGTCAGTTGGGTGTTCGGGCGGATTGGCCGCAGCTTCGTGGATACGATCCTGCGGCTTGCCCGGGAGCGCACCGAACTGAGGGTGGTGGACGATCAGGTCGGCGCGCCGTCACCGGCGGACGCTATCGCGGCGACGGTGCGCTCGATCGCCGAGCGCCGGGAGGATCTCGAGGATGCCTGGGGTACCTACCACTTCTCGACGGTGCCCGCCGTATCCTGGTGCGGGTTTGCACGCGAGATCGTTGTGATGGCGATGGACGCGGGAATCTTGGCAGCACTGCCGCGTGTGCGCGGCATCGCCACGAACGAGTGGCCATCGAAAGCGCCACGGCCGCCCAGTTCGCGCCTATGTGCCGCCAAGCTACGCACCTTCCTGGGCGTTGCACCCCCAGTCTGGCGAGCGAGCCTGGAGCAATACCTCGGCGGCGGAGCCAAGGCCTCGCCAATCCAGGTTGCGAACCTCGGGTAGGTCACGCCGCCGGAAGCGTGCCGCTGATGACCCGGCACCCTCGGTGTACCCCAACGACGTCGTTCCAATAAGGAACGTCGCGCAGTCGAACCAAGCAGACAACCTCGCGATGAAGTGGCGGGTCGAAACCCACCGTAGGTTTGGGCGGGTGTTCCCGTGGATCGTATTGATGCTGGTCAATCGGCGAGTCGAGCGGATGTATGGAGTCGTCCAGGGAATCGTTCACCGGCGTTCTCCCCAGGATCAGGAAGTCCTCTAGTTGCAGGCGCCGCAAAACCGCCCGAAGCAGTGAAGTGGTTACGTGGCACGTGTGTCCGTGCCAGTCCGACCAGTAGAACTTGAGGCCGTGACGCCGCAGATACGCATCCGAGTCGAAGTACGGTCCCCGGATGTAGATGAAGTCGGTCGCCACGGTCTTGGCGCAGTGAACTGCCTTGTACACCTTGTGCAGGGGCAAGTGTTCGAGAACGTGGTTCATGACCGCGAACCGCACCGATTTCGCGGGAAAAGTCATCTCGGTGATGTCGCCGAGGAGGCAGTCGTAACCGCGTCGGCGCAGGTGTTCGATGTTGGCGGGGTTGATGTCGACGCCCAGCCCGCGTTTGCCACCTAGTTGATTTTTCGCAAAGTCGATCGACCCGCCCTTGGATGAGCCGATATCGAGAAAGTCGTAGTCGCCGAGCGATGACTCGGTCGGTTCGGTCACCGCCATGCCGCGTCCGCGTTTGGATCGCGCGAACAACGCCCGTATCCCAACCGTTTCCTATCGTTGTGGGCGTGGTGTGCTACGAGCGGGCTGAAAGTCAACGGTCCGTGACCCCGTGATAGTCTTGCCGAATCGGACGGTCTCAGCAGCGCTCTGACATCGACGACACCGCTTGAGATTGGATCACCTCGCGATAGACGGGTCAACCTGGCCTAGGAAGTCGAGACATGCAGATATTCGTACTGGGAATGCATCGGTCCGGTACGTCCGCCGTCGCTCGGATCCTGAACCTGATGGGAGTGTACTTCGGCGGGGAGCACGTCGGTACCGGGCGTAGCGAACAAAACGTAAAGGGTTTCTGGGAGCGTCGCGATGTACGCGATCTGAACGACGATATGTTGTTCGATTCGTCGTGCGACTGGGACTGTGTCGCAGACTTCGATCTTGACGCGCTCTCGGCCGAGACCCGGTCGACGCACGTCGACGCGGCCGCTGACATCGTATTGAACATGGATGCCCATCGGCCCTGGTTCATCAAGGAACCCCGGCTATGTCTTCTATTCCCAATTTGGCGGCAAGTGCTCGAGAGTCCGTTCTGCATTCACGTGCTACGCAATCCCCTCGAGGTCGCCCACTCGCTACGGACGCGCAACGGGATTCCGATAGGGACGGGGTTGGCACTTTGGGAAACCTACAATCTGCATATGCTCAATGCCTCGGCGGGGCTTCCACGCGTTTTCGTCCACTACGAGGATCTGATGAAGAACGCCTCCGTTGTCGTCGAGCAGCTTCACTCCGTGCTCCTCGAACAGGGCGGCTACGGCCTGCGCATTCCTTCTGCCGATGAGCTGAGCCGGTTCCTGGATGATGGGCTCTATCGGCACCGCAAGTCGGAACGATCACTCCGGTCGGTCGCCACCGCGCATCAGTTGAAACTCTACGATGGTTTTCGCGGCGATCCGGACACGTTGCAGGACTCGCTGCCGGACCTGTCTCGTTCCGCGATAGACAAGCTGAGACGTTACGAAAAGACAATCGATGTCGAAGATCGCATCGCGCGTGCGCGTCTTGCGCGCCAACGGCGCGTGCCGGAAGGAGAAGCAACACGGCTCAAGCTGAGAGACTTGGAGCTCGAACATGCCCGTTCGTCGTTGGCGGAAGTGTCGGAGAGACTAGCTGCTGCCGAGCAGGAAACGAGACAGCTACGACGCGCGGAGATCGAGGCTAGGTCAGCGATTACCCGAAGCGTGCAGCAAGCCGAACATCTGGCGTCGGAACTCGATAACGCACGCAAGACAGCGACGAGCCTGGAGGACGAGCGATCGACACTACGTAGCACCAACTTCGACTTGGAAAAGGATCGGGCAGTGCTGCAGGAGGCCAAGGCGAATCTCGAAGAGAACGCCTCCAGTCTTAGGCACGAGCTCTCGGTCCTCGGGCGAGCGAAAGCGCAGTTGGAAGCTGCGCAGGTCGATGCAAAAGAAATGAATGCGGCATTGCGCGAGGATCTGGCCGCGCGGGCACGCGACTCGGAGGCACTAGCGGATGCCAACGCGGCGTTGCGCGAGGACCTGGCCGCGCGGGCGCGCGATTCGGAGGCCTTGGCGGATGCCAACGCGGCGTTGCGCGAGGACCTGGCCGCGCGGGCTAGCGACTCGGATGCCCTAGCGGCCGCGAACGCGGCGTTGCGCGAAGATCTGGCCGCGCGGGCACGCGATTCGGAGGCCTTGGCGAATGCCCACGCGGGGCTATGCGAGGACCTGGCTTCCAGGAGACGAGAGTGTGATGCCCTGTCCGATGCCATTGCGACCCTGCGCGAAGACCTGGAGGCGCAGATCCGGGCCTCGGAGGGTCTGGAACGCGCCAACGCCGTGCTTCAAGAAGAAAGTGAACAATTGACACGGGAGAGGGATCTGCTAGAGCGTTCAAGTGCCGAGTTGGAGTTGGCACGATCATCCCTTGAGCAATCCAATGCTGCCCTGAACCGGGAGACCGACGATCTGCGGTTGGAGCGCACGCTTCTTGAGAACGCCAATGCGCAGCTCGAAGAGAAGGGCGCAAGCATCGAACAAGCCCGTGTCAGCGCCGAGAAGGATCATGCGGCGCTTGCGGCGAAGCTGCATCGCGCGTCGGAGGAAGTTGCCGGTCGGCAATCGTTGGTACGCGATTTGGCTGCTCGCTGGGACCGCGAACTGAGCGATCGGAAGGACCAGGCGTCGGCACTCTCGCTCTTGGCATCAGCAATGCATTCGGACATCGCCGGTTTGCTCAACTCGCGCCGATGGCGGCTAGGCCGGGCGATCGTCTCCGCGCTTTGCGTGCTGTCATTCCGCAGGGTGCCGAATGACTTGGGCGAACAGCTGCGCCTGGAAAGCGCGCGCTTCCGAGCCAAGGAACAGCTCATCGGTGAATTCGCCACGTCGCGCGACGATATTCCGAGCAAGCTTGCCGAACTGGCGCCGACGACGGCGACATCCGTTGACGAAGTGCTCGACCGCCCGGCGCGCCGCCCTGCGGAGATGACGGTGCGGTTGCTCGAAAGGGCGCTGGAACTGAAACGGCGAGCGCAGCAGGTCGACGAGCTGTCGGCACACGTCGATTCGCTGGTGACGATATTCGAAGGAATCATGGGCTCATGGCGATGGCGATTGGGGAACTGCGTAGTCTCGGCGGCGCGGCGGCTCGTGCGTGGCAAGGTGCCGGCGACCGCGGCCGACTCGGCTGCCGCGCTGGTTGCACGATACCGTTCGGGTTCGTACGCAGACGTGGCAACATGTCCCGTCATTCCAATGCCGGATGATCCGAAGGAGGCACCGAGCGGCGACCTTGCCGGGCGCGTTTCGTCGAAAACGCAAACAATCCGTGCGGGCACTTCCGATCGTCGCCGCGCGGTTCGCCCGAGCCTGCCGGCTAGGCGTGTCGACATTGTGGTCTGTGTTCACAATGCGTTGGAGGACGTGAGGCGGTGCCTGGAATCGGTGCTGTCGCGTACGGCGATCGATTTCGCCTTGATCGTAGTCAACGACGGTTCCGGTCCCGAGACCACGAAGTGGCTTCGCGACACCGCGGGGCGCCACTCGGTCATCGAGTTGATCGAGACCGATGGACCGTTGGGCTATACACGAGCGGCGAACCGGGGGTTGAGAGCTACTACGGCGCCCTACGTGGCCTTGCTCAACAGCGATACGGTCGTGCCCCGACTGTGGGTCGAGTGCCTGCTCGAATGTCTGCAGACCGATGAACGGCTGGGAATCGTCGGCCCACTTTCGAATGCCGCGAGTTGGCAGTCGGTGCCCGAACGCTTCGCCGATAGTGGGGGATGGGCAATCAACGATCTTCCCGTTGGCTACAACGTCGACGAATACGGCGAGTTGGTCCATCGCATATCGGAACAGGCGTTTCCGCGTGTCGAATTCCTCAATGGTTTCTGCCTGTTGATGCGGCGGAAAGTCGTCAAGGCGATCGGATACCTCGACGAGGACGCATTCCCGCAGGGGTACGGCGAGGAAAACGACTACTGCATCCGGGCTCGAGAGGCAGGCTTTGAGCTGGCAATCGCCGATCACTGTTTCGTGTACCACGCCAAGTCGAGAAGCTTCGGCACCCGGGCGCGGGATCGTTTGGCCGAGGAGGGAAGGAAAGCCCTCTGGCGCAAACACGGCAAGAAGCAGATTGAAGAAGGAACAGCAGACCTCAAGGAAAGCCCCGCGCTTGCGGGAATTCGTTCCAGGTTGTCGTCGTTCTTCGCGCCATCTCCCCGGTTGGCAATTGGGAGTCCGTCGTGGCAAGCGCCCGGAGTCAGGCACGATGCCATGCGAGTGCTGTTCGTACTCCCCGTCAGAGGCGGTAGCGGGGGAGCGAATTCCGTAGTCCAGGAGGTCGCCGGGATGCGTTGCCTTGGCGTGGATGCGCGAGTCGCCGTCGACGCTCGTCACGCCGAGTCGATGAGTCGCTTCTACGCGGATGTACTCGAGCCGGCGAGCCGCATCGTGTTCGCCTCCGATGCAGAACTACTGTCCACCGCGGAGCACTTCGACGTGATCGTCGCGACCCTCTGGTCGACGCCTGCGCTCATCGCACCGGTGGCGGCACGATGGCCGGAAAAGGCCTACGTCTACTACGTTCAGGACTACGAGCCGTGGTTCTTTCCGAATGACCCGGTAGCGCGCGCCACCGCCTTGGACTCCTACACGCGGGTGCCGAACATGGTATTGATGGCCAAGACGGATTGGATCTGTCGAACGGTTCGCGAACGGCACGGCGTTGCGGTCTTCCGGGTCGCGCCGAGCCTTGACCACGATGTCTTCTATGTCACGGATCGCCCCTGTGGCGGTCCGATCACGTTGAGCGCGATGATTCGTCCAACGACACCTCGAAGGGCGCCTTTGCGAACGCTCCGCGTGCTCAGGAATCTCGCGCATGGATTCGACGCGCTTCGCATTTTGCTGTTCGGTTGCGAATCCGACGCGCTCGACGATCTCGTCCGCAGTGACGCGGAACTCAACCTGGATTTCGACTTCGAGAACCGCGGGATACTCACGCGTCGCGACGTGGCCGGCCTGCTGCGCCAGTCCGACATCTTCATCGATCTGTCGGACTACCAGGCCTTCGGGAGGAGCGGGCTCGAGGCGATGGCGTGCGGCTGCGCGACCGTGCTACCGGCTCGTGGCGGCACCGACGAGTACGTTGTGGACGGCGAGAACGCGTTCCTTGTGGACACCACGTCGTTTGAGGAAATGACATCGACGATCGCCCGATTGATTGAGGATCGATCGCTACGCGAGATGGTCAGGGAGCGATCGCTGGCGACCGCGGCTTCGTACAGCATCATGCGCGCCAGCCTGTCGGAGCTCGCCGTCTTTCGTTGGGCTTGGACGGTACGCGGCAACACCGGATTCCACGGTGATATTCACGGTCGCGGGATTGAACCGCCTTCAACCGTCAGAGGCTCGTAGGGAAAAGTGCGCCGCGACGAAACCCGATAGCGAAGCAAGGGACTGTTCGATGGTGAGTTCGGTCGTGTCCACAACGAAGGCGGGATTGTCCGGTGCCTCGTAGACGTCGTCTATTCCGGTGAAGTTCTCGATCTCGCCTGCTCGGGCAAGCCTGTAAAGACCCTTCGGATCACGACTCTCGCAGGTGGTCAAGTCAGCCCGGATGTAGATTTCGTGAAAGCGCTTGGCGTTCGTTGAGGCGATGGCGCGGTCGCTGCGGTAGGGTGAAATGAACGCCGCGATGCAAATGAGTCCGGCATCGGCGAAAAGAGCCGCGACTTGGCCGGCGCGACGGATGTTCTCGGTACGGTCGATGTGCGTGAAGCGGAGATCGGAACTCAAGCCTCCCCTCAGGTTGTCGCCATCGAGCACGTAAACCTGGTAGCCCTCGTTGAAGAGGCACTCTTCCAAGGCGAAAGCGAGCGTTGACTTGCCGGCCCCGGAGAGTCCGGTGAACCAAAGGACGCCCCCAGGATGCCTGTTGCGTGATTCCCGCTGCGGGAGCGCGACTCGACGGTGAGTGGTTTCGACATCGGGCTGAGTCATGTCTTGAGCGGGGTTGGGCGGGTTTGTTAGGAGGGCCTCAGCTCGCCATCGAGGTCGTGGTCGTCACAGAAGTAGAAGAAGCTGTCCCGAAGTTCGACGATTCGGATCTCCGGTGGCACTTCCACTTCCATCACCAGAGAGAAAATCGGCGTCCCCGTGTGCGGCGCACGCTCGGTCACGGTATCCAGGTTGTAGATGTTGATGTTCTGCGACGAGAAGAAACTGGCGACCCGATGCACGATACCGGGATGATCCATGGCGGTGACGCTCACGGTGTACGGGACTCGCCCCTCGACGTTCTCGCGTTCCGCAGTGCGGCGGAACAGGAAGGCCAGATCCAGCTTCTCTGCCAGTTTGGCGAGCTTGGTTTCCAGGCGCTGCAAGGGCAACGTGCCCCCGGCAACCGACATCAGCACAGCGAACTCGCCGCCGAGAACGGTCATGCGACTGTCCTCGATGGACAGGTTCAGGTCGTTGACGATCTCGGCAATGGCGTTGACGATGCCGGGCCGGTCCTTGCCGATCGTCGAAATGACGGCACGGGTCATGCGATGCGTTTCCTTAAGGTGTCAGCCAGGACGGTGGTATTCACGCGTTCCTGCTGCATGGTGTCTCGATCTCGAACGGTCACCGTCTCGTCGTCGAGCGTCTGAAAGTCGACGGTGATGCAAAGCGGAGTGCCCACTTCGTCGTGACGACGGTAGCCCTTGCCGATGTTGCCGGTATTTTCGAACACAACCCGACCGAGGCCAAGCTTCATGAGATCGGCCTTGAGGGCGCGCGCCCGACCGACGATACCGTCGTGGTTGCGTTTGAGGGGCAGAACCGCCGCCTTGACGGGTGCGAGGTGGGGTTGCAGCGACAGCACCGTGCGCTGGCTGCCGTTGGCCAAGGTCTCGACGGTGTACGCCTCGTTCAGGACGGCCAGAATGCCCCGGTCGACGCCGGCGGACGGTTCGATGACGAATGGCACGGTCCAGCGCTTGTCCTCCTGACGCTGCACGGCAAGCCGAGTGTTGGATTCATCGTTGGTAGGCACGGTGGCAGTGATGTCCAGATCGCGTTGGTTCCTGGTATGGGCACCTAGGTCGAAGTCGGTTCGATTGGCGATACCTTCAAGCTCCTCGACGCCGTGCGGGAAACGGTACATGAGGTCGACCGTGGCCTTGGAGTAGTGCGCCAGTTCCTCCTCGGGCACGCGCAGGAGTTCGAGGTTGTTGCCGTTTATGCCTTGGTCCTGCCACCAGGCGAGGCGTTCGTGCACCCATTGGTCGTGCCATTCGTCGTCGGTGCCGGGCTCGACAAAGAACTCGAGCTCCATCTGTTCGAACTCCCGGACCCGGAAGATGAAGTTGCGCGGTGTGATTTCGTTGCGGAACGCCTTGCCGATCTGCGCGATCCCGAAAGGCAGTTTCGCGGAGGTGGAGTCAAGTACGTTCTTGAAGTTCGTAAAGATCGACTGGGCGGTTTCGGGTCGCAGGTAGGCGAACGAGGAGCCGTCCTCCACCGGGCCGACATTGGTCCTGAACATCAGGTTGAAGGGCCGCGGATCGGTCAGGTCACGGGATCCGCAACGCGGGCAGGTCTCGCCTTCGAGGTGATCGGCACGCCACCGGGACTTGCATTTGCGGCAGTCCACCAGGGGATCGGCGAAAGTCACCTCGTGGCCTGAATAGCGCAGCACCTTGGCATTGGTCAGGATCGCCGAATCAAGCCCCTCCACGTCGTCACGTTCGTACACCATCGAACGCCACCAGGCCGCTTTGAGATTGTTCTTGAGTTCAACCCCGAGCGGACCGTAGTCGTAGACGCCCTGCAGGCCGCCGTAGATCTCGCTCGCCTGGTAGACGAATCCGCGACGCTTGCAGAGCGCGACCAACTCTTCCATCGACTGGGCGGGCATGGTGGTTCTTTTCGGTATTGACTGGTGTTAAGCGGTGGCCCCGGCTTGCGAGAGCGAAGACTCGGGCCGGGATTCGAAGTCCGTGGAATCCTGCCACCCCGTCTCGTCGATATCCAACCGGTCGAGGAGCCCCCGCCACCAGTCGGCGTTGTCGCGGTACCAGTGGACGGTGGCCCTAAAGCCCTCCTCGAAGTCGATGCGAGGCCGCCATCCCAATTCGGCGCGGATCTTCGACGAGTCGAGGAGGTAGCGCCGGTCGTGGCCGGGACGGTCCGGCACGTAGGTTTTCAACGCGCGGTCCCCGTTGAGGATGTCGAGAACCCGGTCGGCGATGCCCTCGATGTCCACCTCGACCCCGCTGCCGACGTTGTATGTCTCGCCGAGCCGGCCTCGCTCGATGATGGTCTCGATGGCCCGGCAGTGATCATCCACATGCAGCCACTCGCGCCGGTTGCGACTGCTGCGGTAGAGGGTCATCGGCTTGCCGTTTAGGACGCTCACCACGAAGTGCGGGATCACCTTTTCGGGGAACTGGTAGGGACCGTAGTTGTTCGCGCAGTTCGAGATCGTCACCGGCAGGCCGAAGGTCTCGGCGAACGCGTTGACCGCCAGGTCGGCGGCGGCCTTCGACGCGCTGTACGGGGTCTTCGGCACCAACGGCGACGACTCCCGGAACGCATCGTCCGCATCGAGCGGGAGGTCCCCGTAGACCTCGCAGGTCGAGACGTGGTGGAAACGGCTGACACCCGCTTCGAGCGCCGCCGTCATGAGTTGGACGGTGCCTACGACGTTGGTTTCGAAAAAGGCTACCGGCTGGGCGACCGCGCGGCTGTTGTGGGACTCGGCGGCGAAATTCACGACCGCATCCACGGCATGCCCACGCAGGGTTGAAAGAACCCGTTCGCGATCGCGTATGTCGCCCTGCACGAACACGTAGCGACTGCCCTCGCTGGCGGCCACATCGTCGAGGCTTGTGGAGTTCGCGGCATAGGCGAGCAGGTCGTAGTTCACGACCCGGTCGTTTGCGTGATGGGCAAGCCAGTGCCGGACGAAGTTCGAGCCGATGAAACCGGCGCCGCCGGTGACGAAGATCGTGGACACGCTGCCTTCGGGTCGGATGTGGGGAAGGCGCATTCTACTTGAGTGCAACGCCGGAGCTACAGCCGAGGTCGGCGCCGATGCGCGGGAGACCCTGCAGGGAGACCTCGATGTGCCACGGCCATCTCGAAATCGACGAGGGCACGGCCGTCGTCGTCGACGAACTTCCCCATGACGGTGGCACAATTCCGCGCACGGTCGCACACTTCATGGATTCAATCCGTCCTGAGCGACACCACTAGGCTTCAAGCCGGGGAGACGATGATGGCGCAAGCGGCAAAGTCGGGGATGTTGGCGAAGTTCGTGCTCTTCGTTGGCCTGATCGCGTTGGCCGCGCTCCCGGTCGGGGCCTTGGGACACCGTTTCGGGCTGTTGGATCTAGCCATCGGTTCGGCGCTCGTGTTCAGCGGCATCGTGCTCGCGACGATCGTCTTGGTACTCGGTGTCGCAACATTGATTTTCGTCTACACGCGCCGCCGGAGGGCCGATAGGATGCCGGCGTTGATCGGCCTCGCGGCGAGCGTTGTGGTGCTGGTCGTGACCGCGCCCTACTACGTGGCCCTTTCGTTGCCGATGACCAACGACGTGACGACGGATCGGGACGATCCGCCGGTGTTCGAGCAGGTTGCGGCAGAGAGCGCCCCGGGTGCGAACCTGCTGGACTACACCGAGACGGAAGCGCAGGTGCAGGCGGAAGGCTATCCGGATTTGGTCGGCGTTCGGGAATCGGGTGGTGCCGATGTGAGTTTCGGCAAGGCCGTCGACGTCGCCCGGGCACTCGGCTGGGACGTCGTCAGCGAGAACGCCGGTACCGGACTCATCGAGGCGACGGCCACGACGTTCTGGTTCGGCTTTCAGGACGACGTGGCGATCCGTGTTCGTCGCGACGACAACGAGACCGTCGTCGACTTGCGGTCGGCTTCGCGGGTCGGCCTGCACGATCTCGGTGCAAATGCCGAGCGGATCCGAGCGTTTGTCGAACTCTGGAACGACTCCTAGGGGCCGCGCGTTCCGGGCGGCTCGCACGGGTCTCGAGGCGGACGTTCGCTCGTGTCTTCGTGGAGCAGTGCGAAAGCCGGCGCGCCGCGGCCGACCCCGGCGACCGAAGTCAGGTTCGGGTTGTAGAACGGATCCCGGGGTAGCGTGGCTTGGACGATGCCCCCAAGGCGGTGCCCGTCGCTGCCGTGCGCGCGTCGCCCGATCGTTGCCGACTCGTAGTGGTGGAGCACGACATCGCCCGCGTAGACGTTGACCAATCCGGCGGCATGGGCGCGTAGACAGAACTCCACGTCGCCCGCCAGGGCCAGGCTTTCGTCGAAGGTACCGATAGTCTCAAGGGCCTTTCGGCTCGTCGCCAGGCAGGCGCCGGTCACCGCCGCGACATTGCGTGGCAGCCGTGGCGATACGAAGGCGTGATCGTTGAAGTCGGGCGCCGTTCCCCGGTAGATCGGGTCTGCGTGATCGCCGTATCCGACCACCAGGCCGGCGTGCTGAACGCTGCCGTCCGCGAACAGCAGGAGCGGACCCACGGCGCCGGTGTCGGCCCGCAACGCGTACTCCGCGAGGCGGTTCAGCCAACCGTCCTCGATTGCCAAGGTGTCGTTGTTCAGGAACACGAACACATCGCCCATGCCTGCGGCTATGCCGAGATTGTTCAGTCGCGACCAGTTGAAGTCGCCGTCGTGGCTCAATACGCGCAGGGAGGCGTGGCGTCGTTGGGCCTTGCCAAACCACTCGTGGGTGGCGCGTTCGGATGAACCGTTGTCGACGACTAGGACTTCGAGGCGCGTTCCGCTGTTGGTTGTGTAGAGACTTTCAACGCACGCCTCGAGAAGGTCGAGGCGATCGCGGGTAGGAATGACCACCGAGATGCTCGTGTTCGTCGTTGGGCCGAACCGGCACCGCCACCGCATCGGCGTCCGGCACCCGGCCGGGAGGGACTCCACACCGGCACCGTTGCCGTAACGCTCGCGCAGGAACGGAGCGAGGAATGCCGGTGGGGCTACGGGGTCCCGCCGCGGGTCGAGCCCGTGGGAGAGGACCATTGGCAGATGCACGATCCGGGACGCACAGGGCAACCAATCGAGCAGCGTCCCGTGCGGGTCGTCGAAGTTCCACGGAGTTGCCCGGTCGAGGAAGTCGCGGGAAACCCCGAAGCAATCTGACAGGTAGTCTTGATAGAGAAACAAATCGAGCGAGAAGTCGGGTTTGTAGGACGGTCGACAGCGCTGCCCCGAGGCGTCGACCTGATCCGCGTCGCCATAGACGATCTCCGCCCCGCTGGCTAGGGCCTCGGCCATCACAACCAGTGCGTTGTCGCGCAGTCGCGAGCCCGGGCCGAGAAAGACAACCCCCGGGCAGTCGCCGGTGAGCCGTTCGAGGTCATGTGCCGAGGCGATCACGGCAAGCCGGGAGGGGCCATCGGATTCGAGGTGCGATTCGCTTCTATTCAGCCACCGCCGATACCAACGGTCGCGACGTCGCCCCCCGGTGGCAACCAGACCGATCAAGGTGCCGTAGACGTGGCGCAAGCCATGACCTCGTGCCCGTCTCAGTTGTCGACCAAGGCTTTTCCATCCCCCGGCCGCGCGCACGGCGCATCGGATGTTGAGCGCCACTCGGCAGACCCGGACCAGGCGTTGCGGTGCTCCTCGCCGGGTGTTCAATGGCGTGCCTTGTCGTAGACCGGCAGGAGCCGTTCGAGGTGTTTGCCGGGCGATCGGAGTTCCGCGAGGCGGTCGTGGCCAGCCGCGCCCTGGTCTCCAGCGAGGGCCTGATCGGTCAGCAAGAGGCGAAGCCTGTCGGCTAGGCCGTCGATGTCACCGCGGTCGAACAGGAAGCCGGTCCGCCCGTCTTCCACCAATTCCGGCAAGCCCCCGACACGGCTAGCAACGACGGCCCGCCCGTAGGCCGATGCCTCGATCGCGACCAGCGGCGCGTTCTCCAACCAAAGGCTCGGCAGCACGACAAGCCGGGCTTGCCGGTAGATGCCGACGAGTTCGTCCGGCGAACGCTGACCGAGGAACCGCACTTGGCAAAGCCCGTATTCCACGGCTGCGGCCTTGAGATCGTCGACCGCAAGGCCGTCCCCGACAAGCCACAATGACGCTTGCGGCAACTCGCCGGCAAGGCGCGCAAAGGCGGCCAACAGCGTGGCGACCCCCTTGTGCTCGACTAGGCCGCCGACGTAGAGCGCGACTTGGCCTTCCGGGGCGGGTGCCGTTTCGGCATGCGGTAGCAAGCGTAGATTCGGGACATGGGACACGTTCGCATGGCCCATGCGCTCGAGGTTCGTCGCCAGGTTCCGGCTTGGGGCGATGAATGCGTCGACGACGCGCCGGTCGAGAAACCGGCGGCCGTAAAGCAGGCACGCCTCGGTGGCCAGTAGTTTCCAGGTCAGGCAGCCGTGACGCAGCGCCGCGAAAACCGACCGGCCGGCGCACGAGCGCTCCTGCGCACAATGGGCCGTGGGATAGATGGCGCAGTAGTCGTGCACCGTCTGGACGACCCGATGGCCCCGCATCGCGGCTAGGATCGTGAACGGGTAGCGGTAGTTGTTGTGCAGGTGGACCACATCGGGTCCGACACGGGTCAGGCAGTCGGCCAGTTCGCGACTGAGCGCCGGGTAGAAGGTCACACGCCGGAGGATCGAAACCCACCGGTTCGCCGGTCCAGGCCGGAAGACGCGCTTGCCCGGCCTAGGGTGAAACACGGTGCCCGCGAGGGTGGTGTGTTTCGCGACGTTGGCGCTAGACCTCCTCGCCGAGTCGCCGGCCAATACGAACCAATGAACATCGTGGCCGTCCGTCTCAAGCGCCTGGGTCAGATCGGCGATGTAGCGTTCGCTGCCACCGACGACCGCGTCCGGGTCGTTGTCGTTGACCATGAGGATCTTCATCAGCGGCGCCGGTGGCGGCCCGATTCAGAATTTCAGGAGGGTGGTCTTGAGAGTACCAAGGTCGACCACGCCCACCGCGTTGTAGCCCTTCATGTGGCCGGCGCATTCGCCTGGATTGAAGACGAGGAGGCCCTGTTGGTGTTCGCAGCGAGCCATGTGCGTATGACCGTGCAGCGCGAGGTCATGGCCGTCCACGCCTAGCTGGCCCAGGTCTCGCGGATCATGCACCACGACGATGCGTCGACTGGCCCAGTCGAGTTCCAGTGGGGGATCGCGAAACACGAAACCGTACCGGGCAGCGCGCGCATCGAGCGACTCCCGTTCGACGTCGTTGTTGCCGTACACGCCGTAGAGAGGCGCGTCGAGTCCGGCCAGCACATCCAGCGTCTTGGCCTTGGTGATGTCACCCGTATGTACAACGCGGTCGACGCCGGCGGCATTGAATAGGCGAACGATCTCGCGGACGTTCCCGAGATTGTTGTGGGTGTCGCTGACCACGCCGATCTTCATGGCGGCATCATGAACCCGATCGGCTACCGCACGTCAAGGTGCGCGAAAGGTGGCCAGCGATTTGGCCTTGTCGGCGCGGGACAGGGCCGGTCTTGGACACGGGACGGGACAAGCCCGTCCCCTACGCCACGGGACGGGACGAACCCGTCCCCTACGCCGCCTTCTCGAGAATGTGGATCCCGCAAGCGCTGCCGAGGCCGATCACGTGGGTCATCCCGATCCGTGCCCCGTCAACCTGTCGCTGGCCTGCCGCTCCGCGCAGGTGGGTGGACACCTCGTAGATGTTGGCAATGCCCGTCGCGCCCAGCGGGTGGCCCTTGGACAGCAATCCGCCGGAGACGTTGACGGGAATGCGTCCGCCGAGCGCCACCTCGCCGTCGTCGATCAACCGACCGGCTTCGCCGTCCTCGCAAAGGCCGAGGTTCTCGTAGTGCAGGATCTCGGCGGTAGCGAAGCAGTCGTGCAGTTCGATCAGGTCGATGTCATCTGGACCGAGGCCCGCCATCTCGTAGGCCGCCGCAGCCGCCTTGCGGGTGCAGGTGTTGACGTCGGGCATGACCAGGTCGCGCTCCTGCCAGGGATCGGAGGTGAGGACGGATGCACGGACCTTGATGGCGCGGTCCATCAGCCCCAGTTCGCGAGCCTTCTTCGCGGACGCGATCACCGCGGCCGCGGAGCCGTCGACGTTCACCGAGCACATCAGCTTGGTGTTGGGGTAGGAGATCATTTCGGAATTCATCACCGTCTCGAGCGGCGTCTCGATCTGGTACATGGCCTTCGGGTTCATCGTCGAGTGGTGATGGTTCTTCACCGACACCTTGGCGAACTGCTCGAAGGTCGTGCCGTACTGACGGGTGTGCTCCATGCCGGCTTCGGCGAAAACCGAGGGCATGGTGCCGGATCCGAGGAGACCTTCCTTCGAGATTCCGCGGCTGCCGCCGCCGCCACCCAAGAGTCCTCGGCCCATCTGTTCGACGCCGACGGCCAGCACGACGTCGTAAAGGTCCGCCTTGACCGACGCCCAGGCTTCCCGGAACGCCGTGGCGCCGGTCGCGCAGGCATTGGCCACGTTGACGACGGGAATGCCGGTCTGACCGATCTCCTGCAGGATGCGCTGCCCGACCATGCCGCTGGCCTGGCCGAGATTGCCGCAGTACAACGCCTGCATGTCCTGGATGGTCAGTCCGCAGTCGTCGAGCGCCATGAGCGCCGCCTCCGAACCGAGTTGAGGGACGGATTTCTCCGGAAACCGTCCGAACTTGATCATGTCCACACCGACTACGTATGCATCTGCCATGTTGGGTGCTCCTAGGGGCTTAAATTTTGGTCCGTGGTTTGAAGAAGTAGGAGAGATAGGAGTTTCCTTCGGCATCCTTCCGGCCCAGGGCGTCGTCGTAGACAACATCCACGGGCATGCCGAAGTCGATTTTCGACGGATCCGGCTCGACGTCGATCAGGTTGCCCTTGACGGTCCCGCCGCCTTCGAGGTCGACGATCGCGGAAACGTACGGCACATCGATGCCGGGGAACGACCGGTGCACGATGCAGTAGGAGTACAACTCACCCCGGTTCGCCAACCGAATGGTCTGCATCTTGCCCCGTGCGCCGCACTTCGAACAGTTGTCCCGTGTACCGAGGAACGTCGCTCCGCACGAGCCGCAACGGCATCCTTCGAGGTACGGGTCGCCGTCGTCGGGAATCTTCAAGTGCGACACCGCTGGCAATGGTCTGTCAGCCATCGACCCTCCCAAATCCTTGAGCGGTTGAGAATGTCGGTTTGCGGGCGGCGGGTCAATGGGTTGCCAGCGCCGAAAAATCCGAACGAATGGGCGATTTCCTACAGGCACTCCGGAGATTTCCTACAGACACCCCGAAATTGGTCGTGCATGGTGGTAGTTTAGGCAGTACGGACCGAACGACATGAAGGCCACGGTGATCGACACCCTGAGGTATGCCAATCGGCTCAAGAACGTCGGCATCGAGCCGGGGCAGGCTGAAGCGATGTCCCGGGCCCTCAACGACGAACTCACCGAAGGGCTCGCCACGAAGACCGACCTCGACAACGCGGTCTCGGAGCTCGGCGGGAAGATCGATGCGTTGGACGCCAAGTTCGAGGTTAGGTTCGCGGAGGTGGATGCCAGGTTCGCGGAGATGGAGGGCAAGTTCGACGTCCGGTTCGCGGAGATGGAGGGCAAGTTCGCGGAGATGGAGGGCAAGTTCGTGGGGATGGAGGGCAAGTTCGCGGGGATGGACGGCAAGTTCGAGGCCGTCGACGCAAAGATCGACGGGCTCCGCAGCCAGAACCGCTACGTCTTCCTTGTGCTCGCGCTGATCGCCGGACTGGGCCTTTACAACGCCACGGCCCCGCATTTTCTAGGCAAGATCGGGCAGCCGGTGGCGGAGTCGAGCCGCACGATGCCTGCCGCCGAGGTGCCCGCCGTAACGGATGCCGTCAATACCTCGTCGTTCGTCAGTTCCGGGGCACTTCCACCCCTAGCCGTTGGTGCATGATCGGGCTGGTCGTCGTGTACTGCAGGTGGACCTTCTCGTTGGGGTTCAACCGGGCCTTGATGGCGAACGCGGCCAGCGCCGCTTCGTGGAATCCCGACAGGATGAGCTTCTTCTTGCCCGGGTAGTTGGCGATGTCGCCGATGGCGTACACCCCGGGGACATTGGTCTCGAAGCGCTCGGTGTCCGTATTGATCTGGTTCTTGTTGAGATCGAGCCCCCACTCGGCGATGGGGCCGAGCTTGGGCGACAGCCCGAAGAACACCAGGGCGTGGTCGATGTCGACCTTGGTGACGGATTCGTCGGTGTGGCGGATGTGAACGCGTTCCAGAGTGCCGTTCTCGGCCTCGAAGTCGACGCAATTGCCGATCATGAACTTGACCTTCCCGGCCGACTCCAGTTCGCGCATCTTGGCCACGGTGGCCGGTGCCGCACGGAAACGATCGCTGCGGTGGACGAGGGTCAACGACTTGGCGTGGGGGGCTAGTTCCACGGTCCAGTCGAACGCCGAGTCGCCGCCACCGAGCACGAGCAGGTCCTTGCCGTGGTGCGCTGACGGGTCGCGGACCCGGTAGAACACCTGGCTGTCGAGGTACGAGTCGATGCCGGCGACCCGTAGTGGCATCGGCTGGAAGGAACCGACGCCGCCGGCGACCACCACGGCGCGCGTCTCGATCTCCTCGCCGCGGCTGGTCGCGATGCGAAAGCGCTCATCGTCGAGTACTTCGAGCTCGGTGACCTGGCTTTCGAGGTGGAACACCGCGTCGAAGGGCTTGATCTGTTCCATCAACCGGTCGACGAGTTCCTGGGCGTTGCACACCGGGATCGCCGGGATGTCGAAGATCGGCTTGTCGGGATAGAGCTCCGCGCACTGGCCGCCGGGTTCCGGCAGGGCGTCGACAATATGCGCCTTGATACCGAGCAGGCCGAGTTCGAAGATCTGGAAGATGCCGCAGGGGCCCGCGCCGACAATGACGACATCTGTTTGCAGGGTCAAAAACGATCTCCTTGGTTTGGTCGTGCGGACTTACGGGATATGGCGCTTGCGGCGCAATAGCGCGATGATCTCGTCGGCGCAGGCGTCGACGTTCAATGAATCCGTTGCCAAGACCAAGTCCGGCGATTCGGGTTCCTCGAAGTCCGCGTTGATGCCGGGCACGTTCGCCTCCCCCTCTTCGGCGGCATCGTAGAGCCCGTATTCGTCGCGTTCCTTCAACACATCGAGGGGCGCGGTCAGGTAGACCTCGAGGAAGCGGTCCCCGCCGATGGCTTCCCGGGCACGCTCCCGAACGGCTTCCTCGGGCGCCACGAACGCGGTCAGGCAGATCAATCCGGCATCGTTCATCAACCGGGCCGTCTCCGCCGCCCGCCTCACGTTCTCGGAACGTGCCGCGGCGGAGAACCCGAGGTCCCGGCTCATGCCGAGGCGGAAGCTCTGGCCGTCGAGGACGGTTGCCAGGTGGCCGGCGTCGAACAGCTTCCGTTCGACCGCATGGGCGACGACGGTCTTGCCCGACTTCGCGAGTCCCGTCAGGAGCACGGTTGCCGGGCGTTGGCCGAGCCGGGTCTCGCGCTCCCGTAGCTCCACTCGGCTTACCGGGGCATGCAGTTCGCCGTGCGGGGTCTCGTCCCAGGCTGCCCCGTGTACCGACCCGCCGGGCGGCAGCACCATGCCGGCCCCGACGGTGGCGTTGGTGATCCGATCGATGAGGATGAGACTCCCGAGACTGCGGTTGGTGCCGTAGGCCTCGAACACCACGGGTTCGGTGAGCACGAGCTCGCCACGGCCGATCTCGTTCAGCCTGAGCGTCGAGGCCGGTTCGTGTCTCAAGGTGTCCACATCGACCCGGAAGCGTACCGTCTGGACCCGCCCAGTCACGCGCCGGGTGCCCTGCTTGACGATGTAGGTCTTGCCCGGCACCAGGTCATCCTCGGCCATCCACACGAGGTCGGCATCGAACCGCTCCGCAGTATGGGGCAACTCCCGCGGGGCCGCGATCACCTCGCCCCGGCTGACGTCCAGTTCGTCGGCGAGTGTCAGGGTTACCGCCATCGGCGCGAAGGCTTCGTCGAGGTCGCCGTCCATGGTGACGATGCGCGCCACGGTCGTCGACTTGCCCGAGGGAAGCACGGCGACCGGGTCGCCGGGACGAACGGTGCCGCCGATGATCGTGCCGCTGTAGCCCCGGAATGCGGCGTCGGGCCGGTTGACGAACTGCACGGGGAGGCGAAACCGCTCGGCGCCATTGTCGACGGCGACCTGAATGGTCTCGAGGAGATGCATCAACGTCGCCCCGCGGTACCAAGGCATGCTGGCCGACGGGTGGACGACGTTGTCCCCGTGCAAGGCCGAGATGGGGATGAACTGCAACTCGTCCGCGGCGAGCCGGGAGGCGAAGTCGAGGAAGTCGTTGCGGATCTCGTCGAATCGCCGGCTCCGTCCATCAGAAGTAGCCTTCGCGCTTCTTCTGCTCCATCGACCCGGCCACGTCGTGGTCGATGAGCCGTCCCTGCCGCTCCGAGTGGGTGGCAAGCAGCATCTCCTGGATGATCTCGGGACTTCGCGGCGGTCGACTCGATGGCGCCCGAGAGCGGGTAGCAACCCAGGGTGCGGAACCGTACGGAGCGCATTGCGGGTTCTTCGCCTTCCGCTAGCGGCATCCGGTCGTCGTCCACCATGATCAGCATGCCGTTGCGTTCGACGATGGGACGCGTCGCCGCGAAATAGAGGGGCACGATCTCGATGCCCTCCTGGTAGATGTACTGCCAGACGTCGAGTTCGGTCCAGTTCGAGAGCGGAAAGACACGGACTTCCTCGCCCGGATTGATAGCGCCGTTGTAGAGATTCCACAGCTCCGGGCGCTGGTTCTTGGGGTCCCAGCGGTGGTTCGTGTCGCGCAGCGAATACACCCGTTCCTTTGCCCGCGACTTCTCCTCGTCTCTGCGGGCACCGCCGAAACAAGCGTCGAAACCGTGTTGGTCCACGGCATCGCGAAGCGCCTGGGTCTTCATGATGTCGGTGTACTTCTTGCTGCCGTAGGTGAACGGCGTCACTCCGGCAGAAACGCCCGCCTCGTTCGTGTGGACGATCAAGTCCAGGTTCTGTTCCTGGGCGACCCGGTCGCGGAAGGCGATCATGTCCCGGAATTTCTAGGTGGTGTCGATATGCAGCATCGGGAATGGCAGCTTGCCCGGGTAGAAGGCCTTGCGCGCCAAATGCAGCAGCACCGACGAGTCCTTGCCGATGGAGTAGAGCAGCACGGGACGCTCGAACTCGGCCGCCACCTCACGGAAGATGTGGATGCTCTCGGCCTCGAGCTGCTTCAAGTGGCTTAGGCGTTGGCGCGGCACGGCAACCGGTATGCGGTTCTACGATCTGCGTATTGTAGTTCTTTGGCGTGGCGCGTCTTAGACGATGGAGTTATATGTCTGTGATCGAGGTCACAGCGAATCAACCCTTCCCTTGGCGAGTACCGCTTCGATCCCGACCATCACCTCGTAGCGGTCACACGCTCCCTCGGCGATTCCCTCCATGACTTGCGGCAGATCGGTGGCAATGCCTTCCCAATCAATCGCCACCGAACTCCGGTTCTTGATTTCGGATTGAACGAGCGCTTGGACACGGCTGGATCCGTCGGCAGTGAGGCGGCCGAGAAGTGCGTCGGTTGCCGCGTCAAGCGCGGCCTCCTCGGCGTGGCTGGCTTCATTCATCAAACGGGCCCGACCGTGAACGTCACTCGCGGGCAACGCGCACATCTCTTGGATAATCGGCTCGACGACCTGCCGTCCGTTAGCGCCTCGGGGTGCTTCTCGGCGATGTGCGGGGTTTTCGCGCCGAGCGTGGCACCGGTCGATGGTTCGGCCGCGTAGATATGTGTCGCCAACAGCAGGGCAACGAACAGTGGTATCGCGATGATCTTGGTCATTCGGAATCCCCTGGTCCTCATGGCCACCTGAACGGAGTGCAGCATAGCCGAACATCGGCCCATTCGAATTCGGGCCCATGGCCGATGCGCGGAGGACCGGCGAGCACCGCCTGATCGAACATCGCCCAATTCAATCGGCGCCGAGTTGCTTCTTCGACCCTTCGCCCACCGCGCTCCTGTTTAATCTGGGGACCGGCGCGCCGCGGACCAAGCGTGGAAGACGCGTTGGCTAACATCGGCACGATTTCGATGCCCTCTTGGCATCGATGGTCACGACTGGATCGGTGATCGCGAATCCGGGTTCCAGTCCAACGCGACGTGCTTGTAGACCTTCCCAGCGGGCGGCGGACAGTCGCCAGACCTCCTTCCAGGTGACGTCGATGTTGCCGAACATGCCGCCGTCATGGTGGCGGCCAGGCAGCTCAGGTTGCGGGTGCCCGTTGAGCCGAAGACGAAATCGTTGGCGGCGGATGTGGGTAGACCGCGCGACGGTATTTTTTGGAAGGCACGGACTAGTACGGAGCTTGTTCAGCCCTTTGCCCGGATCGGGCGAGTCGCCTCGGGGCTGCCGACCGGCGAGGCCGGGCGGCAGCCGTAAAGGACAAACTTGATGGGTGCGCTAGCCCCCTTCGGCAGGGGCTTCGGCGTCGCCTTCGGCCTCGGCGGCTTCACCTTCGGCTTCGCCCTCGGCGGCTTCGGCAGCTTCGCCCTCGGCAGCTTCGCCTTCGGCGGCTTCGCCTTCGACCGCCTCTTCGCCACCTTCAGCCGGTTCGGCCTCGGTGATTTCGGTGGCCGCCACCGTCGGGGCTGCTTCGACCTCGGTCGCGGGAACCTCGGCCTCTTCGACCTCGGTAGCGGGCATCGTCTCTTCTTCCGCTGCTTGTTCGCAGCCAGCCAACCCTACGACCAAGAAGCCGGCGAGAACCGCGCCCCCTACACGAGAGCTCCTCAAACCAGAAAGTGTGCCGTCGATCATGTGTGAAAGCGTCATAATTGCTCCTCCCAAACTCAAGCTGGCCATACGCTTAGATCCCGTCGAACGGCGTGAACCCCACCCCGACGGCTTTGCTATGGTCGCAACGTTGAGCATACAACAGATCGAGCGCCCCTGTGAAAGCCCTGAGGTCCACCGCAACGAGTGAGGAACGACCCGAAGGATCGATGCCCCCGGTTCTGAAAGGAGGACCCACGTCGCACATCTACTTCTCGCAGCGCCTGCGCCTGCACTACGTGGATTGGGGCAACGAGGATGCGCCGGCCATGCTCCTGGTGCACGGCGGGCGCGACCACTGCCGCAACTGGGACTGGGTGGCGCACGAATTGAAGTCCGACTACCACATCATCGCGCCGGATCTGCGCGGCCACGGGGATTCCCAATGGCTAGTGGGCGGTGCCTACACGACCATCGACTACGTCTACGACATAGCCCAGCTCGTGCGCCAGGCTCGCCTCGACGACGTCGTGGTGATCGGCCACTCCATGGGAGGGTCCGTGTCGCTCGCGTTCACGGGCCTGTACCCTGAAAGGGTCAAGAAGCTCGTCTCCATCGAGGGCATGGGCATGTCGCCCGCTGCCGCCGACGACTCGACACCCGGGCATGAGCGGCTGCTCGGCTGGGTGGACAACCTGCGCCAACTGTCCGGTCGAATCCCGAGGCGCTACGCGACGCTCGAAGACGCGTTCCAACGGATGTACCAGGCCAACCCGCACCTCACCGAAGACCAGGCCCGGCACCTCACCATCCACGGCAGCAACCAGAACGAAGACGGCACATACAGTTGGAAGTTCGACAACTACATGCGGGCCTGGTCGCCGTTGGGACTCTCCGCTCGGCAGACCGTCGGTCTCTATCGGCGCATCACCTGCCCGACGCTGTTGGTCCATGGTGCCGAGTCCTGGGCGTCGGACCCGGAGGAAGACGGTCGCCTCGAGTATTTTCGGGACGCGCGGTCCGTGGGCGTGGAGAATGCCGGGCATTGGGTCCACCACGACCGCCTAGACGAGTTCCTCTCGATTCTCCGCGACTTCCTCGCCGATGAACCAGGCGCTTGACGCGCTCATCGCCGCGATCCACCAGGCGCCACGCAGTGGCGTGTTCGCGGTAACGGGAGGCGGGTCGGGCTTGCTGTCGAGTCTGCTCGGCGTGGGTGGTGCATCGGCAACGGTCCTGGAGGCGATCGTCCCCTATGCAGTCCGGTCGTTGCACGAGTGGCTCGGCATGGCGCCCGCGCAGGCATGCAGCGACGAGACCGCGAGATCCATTGCCATGCGCGCCTTCCTGCGAGCGGTGGAGCTAGGCGGCGACTTCGGGTTCGCGGTCACGGCGTCTTTGGCGACGACTCGACCCAAGCGCGGGGCGCTCCGCGCCCATCTTGCCTTCCAGGATGCAATGAGCACGCGAACTTGGCGCTTGGATTTCGAAGGATCCGCGGGCGACCGCCCGGAACAGGAGCGGGAGCTCGCCGCAGTAGCCGTCGAAGCCCTTGGCCAGGCGCTGGATGTCGGCGACGCGCCGAGAGTCCCCGGAACCCACGCGCAGGGCGACGAGGCGCTCGCCGAGTTGATGCTCGGCAAGCGTGGGCGTGTCCGCGACGTCGTCTTCGATGCGGTATTGCCCGGGGCGTTCAACCCGGTCCACGACGGGCACCGGCGCATGCGGGCGGATGCCGAGCGCCGCCTTGGTCGGCGGGTGGGGTATGAGCTTTCCATTGCCAACGTGGACAAGCCGCCCCTGGACTACCGCGAGCTCAACTCGCGCCTCGAGCAATTCGAAGCCGGAGAAGTGCTATTGACCAATGCGCCGACCTTTGTCGACAAGGCTCGCACCCTCGGCGGTGTCGTTTTCGTCGTCGGAACCGACACCATGAAGCGCGTGGCCGAACCCCGCTACTACGGCGGCGTGGAAGTGCGCGACGCCGCGGTCGAGGAACTCGCGACGCTCGGTTGTCGTTTCCTGGTGTACGGACGGCTCGACGCTGGCGTGTTCGCGACGCTTTCCGACTTGGCGTTGCCGGCTGCGCTTGCGGACATCAGCAGTGGCGTGCCCGAGTCCGAGTTCCGCAACGACCTGTCGTCCACGGCGTTGCGCCTGCCTCCGTAGGGGCGACCCTATCGCGCCCGAAGGGCGCGCGGTCGCCCGTCTTGGAGCCATGGTGCGCCAACGGGGACAAGCCCGTCCCCCGTGAGTGTTTACGGTGACCCCTCGAGATCCTCGATCCGCTTCGGATAGGTGTCCTTCAGCAGCCGCGACAGCGAACGGTCCGCCAGCAACCGGCCGCCGGTCTGGCACCGGGCGCAGTAGTTGGACTCGTTCTCCGACTTGACGATGCGCTGCACGGGCGCGCCGCAAACCACGCACGGCTCGCGGTACTTGCCGTGGACGGCCATCTGCGGATGGAACGCGGTGACCTTGGCCGGGAACTTTCCGCCCGTCTCCTTGCGCAGCGTGTCCGCCCAGCGCGTGAGGACGTCGCGGCCGGTGTCGAATAGCTTGCGGGCTTCTTCCGCCGTCATGTTCCTACCGAGCTTGAAGGGGGACATTCCCGCCTCGAAGAGGATCTCGTCGCTGTAGGCATTGCCGATGCCCGCGAACACCCGTTGGTCGGTGAGCGCCCGCTTAACGGTATGGGGCGTCGATTGCAGACGTTCGAAGAACGCCTCGAACTCGATGTCCAGCACTTCGAGGCCCCCGGGGTCTAGCGCGGCAAGCTCGCCACGACCCCGCACCAGCCGCAGCGATGCCCGCCGTTTCCGGCTCGCCTCGGTGAAGACGAGGGATCCGTTGTCGAAGTCGAAGGCCGCGAGGCCGTTGCGCTTGGGGATGGGTTTGTGTTCGTCGTACCAGCGCAGGCGACCGGCGATCATGAGATGCATCACGACGAAAAAATCCCCGGCGAGTTCCAGGACGATCTGCTTGGCGAGCCGGCGCACGTCGACGACCTCCCGGCCGACGACCTCGTCCACGGCGGGAGAGACCGATCGCAACAGGAACGGACTGGCGAACCGGATGCCGTCCAGGGAGCGCCCCACCACGCGATCGTCGAGGTGTTCGACGTAGACCGTGAGGTCGGGAATTTCAGGCATCGCCGGGGCCCTAAGGCCCGTTGCCGAGTTGCGTGTCTGCTACCATGCGTGTCCTTTTCGCACGAGGGGGAGATCATGTCCGGCAACTACGCGGACATCAACGTGGGTGTGGACGGTCACGTCGCCACGGTGGAGATCGACCGGCCGCCGCACAACTTCTTCGATCGCTACCTGATCTCGCAGATCGCCGATGCCTACGCCGAATGCGACGACGATCCGGAATGTCGAGCCATCGTGCTCGCCTCCAACGGCAAGTCGTTCTGCGCCGGCGCGAACTTCGGCTCGGGCCGGGAGGAGCGGTCCGGCCACGAGGAGTTCTCCGAGGATGGCTTCCGGAATACCACGGGCATGCTCTACCGGGAGGGCGTGCGGTTGTTCTCCGCGAAAACGCCGGTGGTCGCGGCGGTGCAGGGCGCGGCCATCGGCGGCGGGTTCGGCCTGGCGCTGTCCGCCGACTTTCGGGTTGGCGCCCCGGAGGCTCGGTTCTCGGCCAACTTCGTCAAGCTCGGCATCCATCCGGGTTTCGGGCTGACGGTGACGCTGCCCAATCTCATCGGCAAGCAGGCCGCCAACCTCATGTTCCTCACCGGACGGCGAATAAAGGGCGAGGAAGCGCACTCCCTGGGTCTTATCGATCAACTGGTGCCTCTCGACGAAGTGCGCAGCGCTGCGGGCGCGCTCGCGGCGGAGATCGCGGAGAACGCGCCGCTTGCCATCGGTTCCGTGCGCGCCACGGTTCGCCATGGTCTTGCCGAGGAAATCGCCCGGGCGACCGACCACGAACTCGCGGAACAGCAGTGGTTGCGAGCCACCGAAGATGCCGAGGAGGGCATTCGCGCCGTGGCGGAGCGGCGTCCTGGGGATTTCAAAGGGCGCTAAGTTGGAACTCGGCAAGTTCGGAGTCTGGTTCTTCACCGACCGGCTGACTGCCAGGGACGCAGCTGCCGCGGCGCGTCGTATCGAGCAACTCGGCTACGGCGCGCTGTGGATTCCGGAGACCATGGGCCGCAACCCGTTCGCCCATGCGGCCTGGCTGCTCGCGAACACCGACCGGCTAGTCGTTGCGACGGGCATCGCCAACATCTATCACCGGGAGCCCGGCGTCACCGTGCAGGCGCAGAAGACCTTGGCGGAGCAGTCCGGCAATCGCTTCCTGCTCGGGCTCGGCGTCTCCCACAAGCCCCTGGTCGAGGGCCTGCGCGGACTCACCTACGGCAAACCGGTCGCCACGATGCGAACCTATCTCGAGAAAATGGCGGTTTCGCCCTATACGAGCATCGAACCCGACGCGGTGCCGCCGACGGTGATCGCCGCCCTCGGACCGAAAATGCTGGACCTGGCTCGCGATGCCACCCACGGCGCGCATCCCTATTTCACGTCGCCCATGCACACCCGCATCGCGCGGGAGATTCTCGGTCCCGACAAGTGGCTCTGCGTTGAGCAGAAGGTGGTCATGGAGACGGACCCGGACAAGGCGCGAGGATTGGCCCGGGCGACGGCCCGTACCTACCAGGCATTGCCCAACTACCGGAACAACTGGCTGCGCATGGGGCTCAGCGAAGAAGATATCGCAGGGGACGGCTCAGACGCCTTCATCGATGCCACCTTCGCCTGGGGCGATGCCGAGGCCGTACGCCAACGCGTTGATGAGCACTTCGAAGCCGGCGCGAGCCACGTCTGTATTCAACCCGTGAATCGGGACGGCCGGTTCGGCGAAGTGGATTGGGGGACCTTGGAGGCACTCGCACCATGAGCGAATTCCTAGACAAACGCGCGGTCGTTACCGGTGCCGCAGGGGTGGTTGGACGCGTCGTGGCCCAGGCGTTCCACGACGCCGGAGCAGACGTCACGGGCGTCGACATCGTCGAATACGAGGCGCCCTACCGAACGCTGGTCGCGGACCTGATCGATCCGGAAGGTGCTCGCGGCGCGGTCGCCGAGATCGGCGAAATCGACATCCTCGCCAATATCGCCGGTGGTTTCACGATGGGCGACACCATCGCCGAGACCTCCGACGACACCTGGGACTTCATGATGAACTTGAACGCCCGCACGGTGCTCAACATGACCCGGGCGGTGGTGCCGGGCATGGTCGCCCGGGGTTCGGGCAAGATCGTCAACATCGGCGCCCGCGGCGCGTTGCGCGGTGCCGCCGCGATGGGTGCCTACGTGGCGTCGAAGAGCGTCGTGATTCGCTTGACCGAGACCCTGGCCGACGAACTGAAGGCCAAGGGCGTCAACGTCAACTGCATTCTGCCGAGCATCATCGACACGCCGACCAACCGGGCGGATATGCCAAAGGCCAAGTTCTCGAACTGGGTGCCCCCGGAACACATCGCCAACGTCGTGCTGTTCCTGGCGTCTTCAGCCGCCGCCTCCGTCCACGGGGCGTCCATACCGGTGGAGGCGCTGGCGTAGCAACGCTCTAGCCTTGGCCAAGCGCGAATGCGCTAGGCGCAAGGTGTTCCGTTCATGTTCCGTTCAGGCAAGCGTGGCTATGGTTGCCGCGTCGCTGCCCGACTCCGGTCGCCCGCAGCTCGAAGTACAGCAGGAGAAGAGGAATGAATGCTACGATGACTCTTGTTCGCGCCGCCAGTGCAGTGGGTCTCGGCTTGGTGCTGACGGGCTGCATGGCGCCGCAGGGCCAGCCGGTGACCGAACGCGATGCCGCCCTCACCCAGGGCAATGTGCAGATGAACCTTGAGGTCGGCCTGACCACGAAGGCCGACGTGATCGAGACGTTCGGTGCGCCGAACGTGACCACCCGCGACGGCGAGGGCCAGGAGGTCTGGTCGTACCAGCGGGCGGCACGGGTGTCCCAGTCGTCGAGCCGTTCGGGCCTGTGGAACATCATGCTGTTCCCGGGCGCACGTGGCGTCGGAGGCGGGCTCGGCGCCTCCTCGTCCACCGGATTCGAGACCGCGTCGCGCATGATCACGCTGATCATCAAGTTCGACGCCAACGACGTGGTCACCGACTTCAACAGCCGCGCCGCCACGTTCTAGGCAGCGCGCTGGAGGAGAACACCGATGAACCGCACGCCCTGCCTGGCTGCCCTCGTTTTGGCAGCGGCGGCCGTAACCGGCGGCTGCGTCGCCATGCCGCCGGAACCGACGCCCCTCGAACTGCAGACCTTGCAGTCGAGGGAGTACGAGCAGGACAAGCAGCTAGTGTTTTCAAGCGTGATGTCCGTGTTCCAGGACATGGGCTACACACCGACCAGCGCGGATCTGGAAACCGGCTTCATCAGCGCGGAGAGTGCCGTGCAGGGCGGTTTCAAACTCCTTGACCTGCTCATCGACGACGCGAGCGTGGTCCAGACTCGGGCCACCGCCTACATCGAACGGGTCGGCGAGGCCACCCGCGTCCGGCTCAGCTTCGTGGAAGTCCGGAGCACCTCGTCCGTGACGGGCCAGACCGACCGGCGCGATGTGCAGGTGCTCGACCCGATGGTCTACCAGAACGCCTTCGAGCGCATCGAACAGGCCGTCTTCGTACGCTCCGCCAACTGACTCGCTCGCCCTCGCCCGTTCCTTTCTGGCGGGAAAGGTTTCGAGGACGGGACACCACAAGGGTGTCCCCTACAGGCCGTACTCGCCGCGGAAGTAAATCAACGGTCGGGCGTCTTGCCTCAGCGTCTCGAACGCCACGACCCGCCCCACGGCGACCGTGTGGTCGCCGGCATCGTGTTCGGCATCGAGCGCGCACTCGACGTAGGCGATTGCGCCGCCAAGGATGGGTGCCGACGTCGTGTTCGTGTTCCATGGCACGTCGGCGGCGCGTCCGGACTGGGCGAACTCTTCGCTGACGGCTTCCTGGTCGTCCGCCAGCACATTGATGCAGAAATGTCCGGTGGCCCGTATGCGAGGCCAACTCGTGCTCGTCTTGGCGGGGCAGATGGCGATGAGCGGCGGATCCAGCGACAGCGACACGAAGGATTGGGCGGCGAATCCCACCAGGGTGCCGTCCTCGTTGCCCGTGACGATCACGACGCCCGTGCAGTACTGCCCCATTGTGTCGCGATAGGCGCGGCTGTCGAAGTCCATCGTCCCAGTCCGTGATCCCAGGAAACGGATTATGGCGGGTTTGAGGGCAAGAGCGCGAAGGTGCGTTCCCGGGCAAAGAGATTTCGCGGAGCGAAATCTCGGGGCGACCGCGAAGCGGTCGCGTCCCCTCGCATGGAACAAACGCCAAAGGGAGCTTGCGACCGTGGCGTTTGTTCCATGGGCAGGTCGGCGTGGCTGGGCCGGAGGCGGAGGCGGCGCACAGCGAATGCTAAGCGCCGGCCCTGGCTTTGGGGCGCTACGGTAGAATGCCGTCCGTGGCGGAGCATTACGACATCGCCCCGGGAGGCAGGGAAGCCGAAAAACCCTATGCCGCGTTGGACCTAGGCTCCAACAGCTTCCACCTCATCGTCGCCTACGACCACGGTGATCGCCTGCAGGTGGTGGACCGGCACAAGGAAATGGTGCGACTCGCGGAAGGGCTGAAGGTCGACAACACGTTGTCCGCGTCGGTCGCCGCCCGGGCCATCGCCTGCCTCGAGCGGCTTGGCCAGCGTATCCGCGACCTTCCCCCGGGCAATGTCCGCGTCGTTGGCACGAACACGCTGCGCAAGGCACGCAACAGCCAGGACTTCATCGAGGCCGCCGAGCGCGCGCTGGGCCACCGCGTCGAGATCATCAGCGGTCGCGAGGAGGCGCGCCTGATCTATCTCGGCGTTTCGCACTCCCTCGAACCCATCGAGGACAACGCCGAATCCCGCTTGGTGGTGGACATCGGCGGCGGCAGCACGGAGCTCATCCTCGGCCGCCAGTTTCAGCCGCACCTGATGGAAAGCCTCTACATGGGCTGCGTGTCGATGTCCGAGGCGTTCTTCGGCGACCGCAAGCTCCTGGAACATCGGTTCCGGGACGCGGAAAACGCCGCCCGCCAGGAACTCGAAGTACTTGAAGAGATCTACCGGGCGCGGGGATGGGACACGGTCATCGGGGCATCCGGTTCGATCCTCGCCATCCACGACGCCATCCTCGAGTTGACGGGCGAGCGGGGTATCACGCATGAGGGTCTCGGGACATTGAAGCGCTACTTGCTGGAAAAGGGCGACATTAACAGCGTCGGACTCGAAGCCATCGATGCCGAAAGGGCACCGGTCTTCCCGGGCGGTCTGGCGATTACCGCCGCCGTCGTGGATGCGCTCGACATCGACAGCATGACGGTGTCCGACGGCGCACTGCGCGAAGGGCTGCTGCACGATCTTCTGGGCAGGGTCCATGCCCAGGACATTCGGGAAGCGACGGTGGCCGATCTCATGCAGCGTTACCATGTCGATGCGCGCCACGCACGGCGGGTCGCCGGCACTGTCGCCCGAATACTCGAACAGGTCTCCTGGGATCTCGCGGAGAACCTGGCCGGCCAGCGTGGCCCGAACGGCTTGGGAGCATCCTCCCCCAGTGGCGGCCTAAACGGCACGCCGGGCTCTCTCTCCGGGGCCGCGGCCGCCCGTCTCTTGCGTTGGGCAGCCCTCTTGCACGAGATCGGCATGGACATCGCCCACAGCCAGTACCACAAGCACGGCGGCTACCTGCTCGACAACATGGACCTGCCAGGATTTTCCCGTCCCGAACAGCACAATCTTTCGATGATCGTTCGTTCGCACCGGCGCAAATTCCCCATCGAGGAACTCGAGGGATCCCCGGGCCTCATCGCCCTGTGCGTGCTGCTGCGTCTCGCGGTGGTACTGCATCGGGGTCGTACGGAAAACACCCTGCCGGCATTCTGGGTCGCACCAACCGGCGCGGGGGAGATCCGGATCACGTTTCCGCGGAAGTGGCTTGCCGAGCACCCGCTGACCAAGCTCGACCTGGAACAGGAATCCGATTACCTCTCGGTCGTTCCGTTGAAGCTGACTGTAACGGCAGTCTAGGAGTCTGCGCCAACGTAACAGAGGGCAACAGGCGACCGTGTGGACTATGCCCGTAGAGCCGTTGAGAACGGGCAATCCCACCGGGGTGCCACTTCCGGTTCAGGCTTGGCGTGTGCGCCAGGGATATGTCGACTTCCGGGCGCGAGTTGCTGTTCCCCGGGCCGATGTTTGGCGACAAAGTGATGACTTGGGTGCTTGTGCAGCGCGGGACCATGCGACCCGCCGGGACGCTTCCCAGACCCGGGCAAGTCAGGTCTTTCCACTCTCGTCCTTTCCGATGACGTAGCTCTCTAGGGTCTCGACGCCGATCACGTCTGCCGCCTTGGCGTTGACCTCGTCGACACAATCGTCCCAACGTTTCAGCTGAACTCGTCCGGTCGGCTCGTCGCCGCAGGTAAGAAGGCGGCTGTCGATGATCTCCCGGTATCGTCGCCGCTGGTCTTCGCTTGCAGCGGCGAGCGCGGGGAACAGCACTTCGGTCTGGTACTGGCGGATGTTGTGGTCGAGCTTGTCAAAATAATCCGTAATCTCCTGCTTGTCGACTTCCTCAATCGTGGCGCAGCCACCGACGCTAACTAGAACTCCGGCAAGCACGGCGCGCATGATCCGGTTCATTTCTCATTCCTCATTCCGCTGGGTCGACTCTCCGGTCGCCCTCGGCCGGGCGACCGGAGAGTGGTGGTCATCTGGAGAAGTCCGGGAATGATCGTTTGGCAGGCGTAGGTCGCGTGTGCGGCCACGACCCACTCGTTCGTCGGAACGACGAACTCGCATGTCGCCACAGCCTGCTTGCCGCCGAACGAGGCGGCTGTGGCCAGGAGCAAACCCGCGAGGGCGTTTCGATGGCGCATTGAATTAACTCCTATGTTGCTGTGATTCTGAACCTAGCGCCGCGACAAGGAGATGACAAGAATAAATCGCGACATTCGATGTTGGGATTTATTTTGCTACATAGCTGGATCGCCGTTTCCTCGCGTGGAGCTAAAGACGAGCGGCGTTGAAACCGGGTGCCTGCCGCGCCGCAACGCTTCTCCTCCAAAGGTATCTGGCAACTGCAAATCTCGCATTTCTGGCAATCGAGAACCGTACACATTGTGCTTGTCGAGCGGTGTGCGGCGCTCCAACCTACTGGCCAAGCCACCATGGAAGGAACGTTGAACGCGCTACCACGTCGATGCGCACCATGCGCGGCGGGTCGCTGGCACCGTCGCCCGAATACTCGAACAGGTCTCTTGGGATCTCGCGGAGAACCTGGCCGTCAAGCCGCGCATGGGGAGCGGCTTGGGTGCTTCCTCCCCCAATGGCGGCCTAAACGGCACGCCGGGTTCTCTCTCCGGGGCCGCGGCCGCCCGTCTCTTGCGTTGGGCAGCCCTCTTGCACGAGATCGGCATGGACATCGCCCACAGCCAGTACCACAAGCACGGCGGCTACCTGCTCGACAACATGGACCTGCCAGGATTTTCCCGTCCCGAACAGCACAATCTTTCGATGATCGTTCGTTCGCACCGGCGCAAATTCCCCATCGAGGAACTCGAGGGATCCCCGGGCCTCATCGCCCTGTGCGTGCTGCTGCGTCTCGCGGTGGTACTGCATCGGGGTCGTACGGAAAACACCCTGCCGGCATTCTGGGTCGCACCAACCGGCGCGGGGGAGATCCGGATCACGTTTCCGCGGAAGTGGCTTGCCGAACATCCGCTGACGAAGCTCGACTTAGAGCAGGCGTCCGAATACCTCTCGGTCATACCGTTGAAACTGAGCGTTGCCGCGTTGTAGGGAAACGGTTTGCCCGTCCCGCGGTGTACACGCCACCGCGACGTCGACGCAGTGCGGTTCTTCGCCGGTCCCCAAGCGGGCGAATGGCGGGGGGGTGCAGCGGGTCGGCTAGGCGGCCACCTCGCTGTTGTCTCGCAACCAGTCGGCGAATGCAGACTCATCGATTCCGTTTGCGGCGAGAAGGGTCACGACCCGCACGACGTCCACCTCGGTAGCCGTCGTTCGCAATCCGTTGAGCGCCAGGAACAGGTACGCGGACATGAAGCCCGTGCGCTTGTTGCCATCCACAAAGGGGTGATTGCGGATGATGCCCGCCGCGTACGCCGCCGCCATGTCGCATGTATCGGGCTCGCTGTAGGCATGGAGTTGTTTTGGGCGTGCCAATGCCGAATCAAGCAAGCCGGAGTCGCGAATTCCCGCCGCCCCGCCATGTTCCGCGAGGAGTCGTTCGTGCATCGCCAATACAGCGGCCTGACTCAACCATGTCGGGGCCACTACTTCGCTAGTTCGCGCAGTGCATTGCGGTACTGCCTCATGCCTTTTTCGGCAAGCGCCATCTGGCGCTCGAACTCTGGGTCGAAAGCGGTGATGCGATAGTCCCCATTGGTTGTCTCCGTCAGGTAGACGGTGTCGCCTTCGCTGACGCGCAACGCATTGGCGGCCTCCTTGGGGAGACGCAGGTTCAGCGAGTTTCCGGCCTTGTGGACCCTAAGAGTATGCATGGCAAGCTCCTTCGTCGTGTATACAGAAGTATATACAACCGGGCGAAACCTGTATGCCTACCGCGTCAAGAGCTCCAGCAATTCCTCTTGGGCGCAGTGGCGGTCTTCTCCGGACTCCGGCGGGTCATAGCTGCCATCCGCCTGCAGCACCCAGGCCTGGACGTTGTCGCGGAGATAGGGCTCGAGGCCATGCTCGACGACCGCCAGCCGGTTCTCCTCGGCCTCGATGGGGAAGCACGTCTCGACGCGGGAGAAGAAGTTGCGGCCCATCCAGTCGGCGCTCGACAGGTAGATGCGCGCATCGCCGGCGTTCTCGAACAGGAAGATTCGCGTGTGTTCCAGGAAGCGGCCGATGATGGATCGCACGGTGATGTTTTCCGACACGCCCTCGATTCCCGGCTTGAGGGAGCAGATGCCACGCACTACAAGCTGTATGCCCACGCCCGCCTGGGAGGCCCGGTACAGGCCCTTGATCACGTCCGGTTCGATCAACTGGTTCATCTTCGCGGTGATGCCGGCCGGCTTACCTGCGGCCGCGTTTTCGATCTCGGTGTCGATATGGCGCAGGATGGTCTCGTGGAGCGTGAACGGCGATTGCACCAGCTTGTTCAAGCGTCCACTGCGACCCATGGTGGTTAGCTGGTGGAACATCCGCTGCACGTCGGCGGCTAGATCCACGTCCGCCGTGAGCAGGCCGAAATCCGTGTAGCCGCGAGCGGTGCGGGCGTGGTAGTTGCCGGTGCCGAGATGGGCATAGCGGCGCAGTTCGCCGTCTTCGCGCCGGATGACGAGGATCATCTTGGCGTGGGTCTTGTGCCCGACGATGCCGTACACCACCTGCGCGCCGGCTTCCTGCAGATGGTTGGCGAGTTCGATGTTGGCGGCCTCGTCGAAACGGGCGCGCAACTCGATCACCACAAGGACCTCCTTGCCCCGCCTGGCCGCGTCGAGGAGGATCTTGACGGCGGCGGAGTCCGTGCCCGTTCGGTAGAGCGTCTGGCGGATCGACAGGACGTTGGGGTCCTCCGCCGCGCTGCGCAGGAAGTCGAGCACCGGCACGAACGAGTGGAACGGATGGTGCAGCAGGATGTCGCCGCTCTTGATCGCCGAGAAGATGTCGGGTGCGGTCTGGATGCGCTTGGGGATGCTGGGCGTGAATCCCGGGTATTTGAGATCGGGCCGATCCACGAGGTCGGGGATCGTGTTGATGCGCATCAGGTTGACGGGGCCGTTGCAGTAGTAGACGTCCTCTTCGGCGACCGAGAACTCGTCGGCGAGGAACTGGCCGACGTGCTTCGGGCAGTCGTCGGCGAGTTCGAGGCGCACGGCATCGCCGAAGCGGCGGGACGAGAGCTCGCCTTCCAGCGCAATCAGCAGGTCGTCCACGGCTTCCTCGTCGACGAACAGATCGCTGTTGCGCGTCACCCGGAACTGATAGCACCCCACGGCCTCCATGCCCGGGAACAGCTCGTCGACGTGGGCGTGGATGATGGAGGAGAGGAACACGAAGGCGTTGGGACTGTCGGCCTTGTCTTCGGGGAGCCGCACGACCCGAGGCAGCGCGCGCGGTGCCTGGACCACGGCCATGCCGCTTTTCCGTCCGAAAGCGTCCTTGCCTTCGAGCGTCACGATGAAAGTCAGGTTCTTGTTCAGGATGCGCGGAAATGGATGCGCCGGGTCCAGGCCGATGGGGGTGAGGATCGGCTCGAGTTCGCGGTGGAAGAAATCCCGAAGCCAGGCTTCCTGGTCCTTGTTCCACTGCGCCCGCTTCAGGAACCTGATGCCTTCGGCGTCGAGCAGCGGAAACAGCACGTCGTTCAGGATGCGGTACTGCTCGTCGACCATGTCGTGGGCGACCAGCGCGATGCGTTTGAGCTGCTCGGTGGGCGACAGGTTGTCGGGGCCGCGCTGGGTGGCGCCCACTTCCTCCTGCTGCTTGAGGCCGGAGACCCGGATCTCGAAGAACTCGTCGAGGATGGTTCCGACGATGCACAGGAACCGGAGCCGTTCGAGGAGCGGCACGTCGTCTCGTTTCGCCTGCTCCAGCACCCGGCGAATGAACTCGAGCTGCGCCAGTTCCCGGTTGATGTAAAGGTCGGCCCTGGCGAGATTGGGCGGTTTTGCGACCTCCGTCGCCATACAATGTTCCACGTTATGCCGTCACCCGAAGAGCCTACCACCGTGTCGACTTCGCCGTCGCCGCGCGACCGGCTGTTCGCTACGCCTCGGCAACTGGTCGACTTTGCCTTCGACAAGGCCGTCGCCGACGTGTTCCCGGACATGATCCGCCGCTCGGTGCCGGGTTACGAGACCGTCGTCGCCCTCACCGGACTGCTGGCCGCCCGGCACCTTCCACAAGGCGGGCGCTGCTACGACCTCGGCTGTTCGCTGGGCGCGTCGACGCTTGCCGTGCTGCGTGCCATGGGAGGAACCCCGTGCCGCATACTCGCCGTCGACAGTTCTGCCGCGATGCTTGCTGAGGCGCGCCGTGTTCGGGAGTTCGACGACCGCGTCGAGTGGGTGGAGGCCGATGTCCGCGACGTCGAAGTCGACCGCGCACAGGTGGTGATCCTCAACTACGTCCTGCAGTTCCTCACTCCCGAGGACCGGCTGCCGCTGTTGCGGCGTATCCGAGCCGGCCTGACGGGCGGCGGCGTCCTGATCGTTTCCGAGAAGCTTGCCGCGGGCGGCTACTTCGACGGACTCCACGTGGATTTCAAGCGGGCCAACGGCTACAGCGAACTGGAGGTCAGCCAGAAGCGCGCCGCTCTCGAAAACGTCATGCGGATCGATACCGAAGATACGCACCTCGCCGGGTTCCGGGATGCGGGCTACGGCGCGGCCCGGGTCTGGTTCCGATGCCTGAACTGGGCGTCGTTCGTTGCCTGGCCGGACGGCGATCCCGATAGCGCCCCATAGCCGACCCGTGGTAGGCGCGGTCGAGTCCTTGTTCTCGGCTTGGCGCGGTGCGTCGGCGGATTGGGCCATCGACATCGTGAAACGGGCATCGCATGGCGATCTGCCGCGATGGCTGGCCGCCTTGGAGCGCCTGCCGGATATCCGGCCCGACGAGGTGTCGCTGGGCCGCGTTGTGGCCGCCGCTGCGGCCGGCGTGGCGAACCAGAGCCGGCAACGCCTGGACGCGTCGCTGCGGGAACTGATCCCGTGGCGCAAGGGGCCCTTCCACCTGTTCGGCGTCGATATCGACAGCGAGTGGCGATCGGATCTCAAGTGGGCGCGCATCCAGGGGCACGTCGATCTGGGCGGTTGTCGCGTCTTGGATGTCGGTTCCGGCAACGGCTACACCGGTTGGCGAATCCTCCAGGCGGGCGCGAGGTCCGTGGTCGGCATCGATCCGTCGCTGCTCTACACACTTCAGCACGCTGCTGTCGCCTACTACGTGGATCGGGGCGGGGGGAGGAACATCGTCCTGCCGGTGGGGTTGGAGGAGTTCCCTGAGACGGAGCCTTTCGACGCTATCTTCTCCATGGGCGTCGTCTACCATCGCCGCGATCCCGCCGCCCATGTGCAGGCGCTTGCCAGGCACGCCCACGACGGCACGGTCTTGGTCGTCGAGTGCCTGGTGGTGGATCAAGGACCCTTGAAGCCGCGTGACCGATACGCACGGATGCGCAACGTCTGGATGGTGCCGGACGTGGCCATGCTACGCGGCTGGCTCGCTGACGCAGGTTTCGGTGACGCGTGGGTGGTCGACGTTTCGATGACCACGATGGGCGAGCAGCGGACGACGGCATGGATGCCCTACGAGTCGCTTGCTTCGGCGCTCGACGCGAAGGATCCGGGCATGACCGTCGAAGGGTATCCGGCACCGAAACGCGCCGTTATGATCGCGAGACGGAGTTTGAGCGAGCGCCCATGAACGATTTCCTCGCACCTTGGAAGTTCCGTTTCCGCGGCAAGGCGGGCCGCATTCTTTCCGTGGTCGACTGCTTCCGCAAGGAACCGAACAAGGGACTTGCGGTGGTGCAGGTAGCACGCAGCAGCGGCCTGGCCATCCACGATGCGGCAACGGTGTTGGAGGGAACGCCGGAACTGTTCATCAAGTTGCCCGGCCGGGGCGACGGCATCACAAGGTATCGGTTGGCGTCGTCGGTGGCGGCCCGCAGCGACGAGGCCATCGCCGAACTGGTGCGAGGGCACGCCCGCCGCGAGTCGTGGATCCTCTACGCGCTGATGCTCATCGTGGTACTGGCTCTCGTGGTGCTCGCGCTGATAGTCATGCCGACGCTCTTCTAGGGGGCGTCGCATGCCCGACGCTCTTCCGCCGGATACCGAGGCCCTCCGCGACCGGGTCGAACGCTTGGCCCGGGAGATGCTGGTGCCGTTGCGCGACGACACAAACCTGGACGCTGGCGAACGTGCCGACCGGATACGGACCGCCTCGAAGGAAGCGGGCGTGTACGCGATGGCGCAACCCGCTGAGTTCGGTGGTGGCGCGACGCTCTTGGCGTTGACCGTCGTGCGTGACACCTTGGGTGCCCACAACGTTTGCCATCTGCCCGGCATCTTCGGACCGAGCCCCGGCGTTCTGGGGGGTGTCGGGGAACCCTTGCGCAGCCAATACCTGTCGCCGCTCCTTGCCGGCGAGAAACGCGCCGCGTTCGGATTCACCGAGCCGGACGACGCCGAACGCGCGACCTGGGGCGTGCTCGAGGGCGATACGCTGACGGTAAACGGCCAGAAGTCGTACGTGACCGGCGGGGCAAGCGCCGATTTCATCAATGTGCTTGTCGAGATCGAAGGGCATGGGCCGGCGATGGTCGTTGTCGATCGGGATGCCCCCGGCGTCCACGTCCGGCGCACGTTCGCCTCGGTCGACGGCAGCCACCACGCCTACATGGAGTTCCGCGATGTCCGCCTGCCCGCGACGCACATCGTCGGCGAACCGGGCGGGGGTAAGCCCCGCGCGATGCGCCAGATCGGCGATACGCGTCTGGCATTGGCGGCCGAAAGCGTCGGGTTGTGTCGATGGGTCATCGACTTCGTCACCGATCACATCTCAAGTCCGCACCGAAGCGGTGCGCCGCTGGGAACCCGGGAGGGCGTTCGCCTGCGCTATGCGGACATGCGCATCCGCGCCTACGCGGCGCGCAGCATGGTGTATCGTACGGCGCGCCTCGGTGATGCGGGGGAGAACATCATCAACGAAGGCATCGCGTCGAAGGTCTTTGCCACCGAGGCCGTGGGTGAGATCGTCGACACCGGTATCCAGCTCCTCGGCGGTGGCGCCTTGCGGAGCGGACATCCCTTGGAAGCGCTATACCGGCGCGTGCGGGCGTTGCGTTTGGCGGAGGGAGCGAGCGACGTGCTCCGGCTGAATTTGGCACGCGGACGCCTGGACCTGGCCAAGGGGAGGATTTGATGCGGAGCCGGTTGAATGTGGCGAAGGGCCGGCGACGGGGTGTCAGTACGTCATGTGGCCACGCCGCCGTTGTCCTATTCGCACTGGCTGGAGTGGCCGCGGCGTCCGACGCCGACCGTCCGCGCACCGTGCGCGACACCGCTCGCGAACCCGAGGAGGTCATCGTAACGGCGGCACCGCCGCGCGAGGGTGCGTTTCCCACGGCCGAGTTCATGCAGCAGGTCTACAGCGCCCGTGGCATTGGCTCGTGCCTGTATGCCAAGGGCAGGTACGACGAGGCGTTCCCGTACCTGCACGCGGCGGCGCGGAAGGGCTTCAAGGTGGCTCAAGCGCGGCTGGGGTATCTCTACCAGGAGGGGCTCGGCGTAGAGCGGGATACCTACCTCGCCATGGCCTGGTACGGCGTGGCCGCGAGCGGCACGACACTGCCGGTGATAAGGAACTACTTCAAGACCGCCTGGCAAAGCGTCCCGGAGGAGCACGGTCCGAGCATCGCTGCCGTCGTCGACGAGTATCGCGACAGGTACGCCGCGCGGCACCATCGGGTCAACTGTGACCTCAACGCCCGCGCCGGGACGTTTCTCAAGACGCTTACCTGCCGGTTCCAGGACGAGGCGTTCCATGTCGACCACGGTCGCTTGACGCATACGCTTGCGCGGGAGAACTCCCTGTATGGCGGACCTGCGCCTCGGCATGTGAACAACCCCGTGGAAGAGGAGGGCATCAAAGACAACCCCCACCCGACATCGATTCCCCTACGTGCCGAAGGGTCGGGTTGCTAGCTGACGCGACGGCTGCTTTGGACGCCCGCGCCAACGCTAAAATTGAGCTAAGATCACGCGTTGGCGTTACCGAAAGTAGCACCTGCCCGTTGAAGACGGCACGGCGACCCCCCAACTGTCCATGCTCTGGTTGAAAATTTCTTTGCCGATCCTTCTGATCTCCGTCGCTGCGCTGGCGGCGGTGGCGTTGTTCGCTGCTCGTACGCCCGCCGTCCAGAGTCCAGCCCTGCCACCGACCCTGTTGGTGGATGTCGCCGTGGCGAAGCGCGAGCCCGTGACCTTCGCGGTGCGCTCCCAAGGCGTGGTGGCACCGCGGACCCGGACGACGATGGTGTCCGAGGTTTCCGGCACCATCGTGGAGGTCTCGCCGGCATTCGTCGCGGGCGGTTTCTTCGCCAAGGGCGATGTCCTGGTCCGCATCGATCCGCGCAACTACGAGACCGCGATGAAGCGCGCCACCGCGGCCGTGGCCCAGGCCAAGACCAAGGTGGCTACCGAGAACGCGCTCGCGGGTTACGCCTATAAGGACTGGGAATGGCTTAGGAGTTTGGAGGCGGCGGACCGGCCGGCTTCGGATCTCACGCTTAGAAAGCCGCAGCTCGCCGAGGCGGTGGCGGGACTCGAGTCCGCCGAAGCGGATCTCGAGAAGGCGACGGAAGACTTGAGCCGAACGGTGATCCGAGCACCCTACGACGGCATGGTCCGCGAGAAGCGCGCCGACATCGGCCAGTTCGTCAATACCGGCACGCTGCTCGCGCACCTTCGCTACCGACTACGCGGAGATTCGGCTCCCGATACCGCAAACCGACCTGGACCTCGCGAAGTTGAACGAAGACGGATCGCTGCCGACGATCCTCTCGGCGGATATCGGCAGTGTCGTGCACGACTGGCCCGCCGAGATTGTCCGAACCTAGGGCGTGTTCGATCCCGCCACAAGGGTGCCGACAGCTTGGGACAGTCGGTTATCCTTTCGTACAGATAGTCCTCGTAGGGCCCGAGGAGCGCGGCCGGGGTCGTTACCGGAGACCCTGCAGGCCCCTGCTCGAGACACTTGCTGCACGGTCTTGCGGTCGAGTCCCGTGTGCCGGGCGATGGCGGATATGCCCATCCCTTGGCGCCTCAGATCGAACATCATGCTCCCTCAAAACGACCATCCCATCTTCCCTAGCGGCGGACCAGGGGCCATCCAACGCCGGTCGCCGGGTAGCCGGCGCTGTCGGCGGGGCTCGACGACCTGTCGCGAAGGCGTCGGACCTGGCGGAGTGGTGCGAGAACTTCTGCGCCGACCGGGGCCTGGAGGGGGCCGCTGAAGCGGAAGCTGTGGGAGGTCTGGAGGTGTGGCCACTGGTCGACGTGCGCGAGATGTGGCGCGAGTAGAAGGAGATGCCGGACTTTACCATCCGACGCGTCCGATCCTGTGCTCGCTGGCGGCGGACAGCGCCGGCAACGTGCAGCACAGCGAGAAGGGCGAGGTGTTCTGCCGTTGTCCGGCGACGGGCGCGGAGCGGCCGATGGCGTTCCAGAGCTTCGAGGCGGAGCGGGGCACGCTGAAGTACCGCTCCCCGGCGGCGGAGGGCCGCGCGGTGCGCCTGCGCGACGCCGCTCGAAGGCCGAAGAATACGGGCGGGTGGTGCGCGTCGATCTGGCAGGTGCCGCCCGGCGGATGTTCACGCCGACGCCCTAGGGCAGCTCGTCGTGGATGCGGGGCTACAACCGGCGCGGCGCGCTGGAGGGGATCAACGCGCGCGTGGACGGGAGCTTCCGCTTCGAGAAACCCCTTCGTGCGCGACCGGTGTCGGGCGAAAATGACGACGCGGTTGGGCCTGGCGGTGGCGGTGATGATGGCGGTGGTGCTCGGCGCGGTCCAGGCCGGTTGGCCGGAGCGGATGCGCTCGCTGTTGGACCCCGGCCTGCCACAGGCGGCCTAACGCCGCGTCTCCTTCTCCGGGACGCAACCGGCCCCGGCCGGGGGCGCCCTTGCGCGGGGACGCAGGAAACGCCTGCCCGAACACCTCGAACTGGCGGCGCAGCACCTCGCGCGTGGCCAGCCCGGACATCTGGTCGTACGCCTCGTCGACCTCCGCCAGCCGCCGGATGTCCGCCGCCGTGTACCGGCACGCGAACGGCCGTCCGCGGCTTCCGGCGCGCCGGTCCCGGATCGACCCGGTCTCGCGCCACTGCCGCACCAGCCGCTCCATCTGCTTGAGCGACAGGCCGGTCACGGCGACCAGGAAGCGCAGCACGACCCCCTTGTCGCGCTTGCCGAGACCCCGGTAGCCGAACCGGTCCAGCGTGTCCCGCACGAAGCCGTACGCCTCGTCGC
>JAPPND010000104.1 GCA_028818795.1 Gammaproteobacteria bacterium
GATCTGAAAACAAATACGATGGCAACTCCACATAAAACTTTACGCCCCACAATAGCGAGCGACAACCTGAAGCCTCGAATGCCCCAGTTCGGCTGAGATCTTCAGCCGCGCCCACTCGTCCGTCCCCTTGTCCTCGCCCTGCAACTCGCTGCGCGACAGCCCGCCCGCCACCGGCGCCTTCCAACCCGTCAGGTTCTCGTATCGGCGTAACGCGTAGCCGTGCCGCAGTCCATGCATGCGGCGCATGCCCGCGCGGCGCGTCTCGCCCTCGTAGACCTTCTTCTGGCGCTTGTAGCTGCGGTTCGCGGGGATCAGGGATCCGCCGCCGGCGAGCCGCCGCGCCTCGTCGAGCAGCCGGCGCTGACCGTCCCCGAGCACCGGAATCCACCTCGTTCTGCCGCCTTTGCACCACGACGCCTTTAGCACGATCCGGTCGCCGCGGTCCGCGTACCGCGGCTGGAACTTCATCGCCTCCTCCCGCCGCAGCCCGAAGGCGTCCTGCAGGCGCAGCGACATGCGCACGTGCCTATCGCGGACGAGCGCCAGCTTCTCCGGATCGAGCGGGCGGCTCCTGTCCACGTTGTCCACAGCCGATCCCCTGGCGATGCCGTAGAAGGCGTTCGCCTTCACGATGTCGCTCTTGCCGAGCTTGTCCGCCGCCCAGCGCAGGTGCGCCATCAGGTTCGCCATCGTGCCCGGCGCCAGGTCCTTCTCTAACCAGCCGGCCACCACCGCCTCGACGTGCTTCTCCTTCAGGTTGCGGGCGCGCAGGCCGCGGAAGTTCGCGTGCAGGAAGTCTCCGATCTGGCGCAGCGCGTACGACCGGTCGCGCCGCGTGTTCCTCGAGCCCTCCCGCAGCGCGGCGCGTTCGAGCTGTTTGAAGTCCCAGTTCAGGTCGTTCACGCCGCGAGTCTCCGACCGGCCCGCCGGGGCGGTCAACGACGGCGTTGTCAGCGAGCTGCTAAACGCCGCCAGGCCGGTCGGGGCGCCGTGCGGCGACGTGTTTCGCGGGAGGTTCCAGGACGACGCGGGCGGTATCTGCCCCAACGGCAGGACGATCGGAAGCGGGAGCCGTCCCCCGGATGCCCCCGCCCGATCAAACGAGCTTAGTGGTACTGGACGATCCGGGACCATCACAATCCCGAGCCCGCATTTGCATGCGCAACGTCCGATGCTTTTTACGGTGCCGCGTTGTTGCGGCGGCCGCGCCCGGCCCCGCGATCGATCGCGGCAACCCGGCTCCGGCCTTCTTCGGCGTCGTGTCCGCCTCGGGCATCCTTCGACCCCTACCAGGGATCTTCATGTCCGACTGAGACTCCGCGCCGCGGCATGGTCCGCTTCGCTAACCGGAGGTTGGTCCTCCGCTACGGCAGCTGCGTCGAACGCGCTGCCCGCTGCCATGCCGCCACACGCGCTTCGCGTGTCCTGCCGGCCTCCTGGTGCATCACCCCAGTCCGCCTTTGCCGCGTCCGAAACGGCATCGAGGGCGGTTGCCGGCGGTGCCCGATAGGCACCCCGCTACGTCGGCCCGGAGGCCGACAACGTCGCCTGTGGCGACATCGAACTGCGGCGCAACGTAGCACGGCCAGAAGTCAGCGTCACGCAACCGGCCCGACAATTTGTTTAGCAGCATGCGCCGCAAACCCTCGCCGCGACTGCGCTTCCGGACTGCCACTGCGCCCCGTCACTACCGGAATCTCGCCCCGGACGAACATGGACGGCGACGTGCCTGCGACGTCGTGCGACCGGTCCGGTAGTGACGGGGCCCTCCGGCCAAGCGGCATCGTCGAACTCCGCCTCCCCCGTCGTCGGACCGTGACGCGACACCAACGCTGTTGGTTATGCAACGCGGACGCTGCCCGCCTAGCTGCGGCCAAGGACGTTGTGTGTACCCTCAGCGGATTGGTCCGGCGTACCGGCCGTTGGTCGTTTACCCGTGGCCGATAGCTCTCCGGTTAAAATCCAGATGGGAACCGGATCGACGGTCCTCACCGGGTATTCTCGGGAGAGGATGCACGGTGATTCCCAGGGTCGTGCAGGAACAAAGGAGACCAATTCGCAATGGACGAGACCAACAGACGACTGTGGCTGATAGATGCTGGCTACCTCTTCAACGCGCAGCGCGGTGTTGACCACGGATACCGCTTCGACTACAAGCAACTGCGCCTCCAGCTCGAGAATGCGGGACCAATCTGGCGGGCGTACTACCTCAATTCGACCCCCCATCCGCCCACGGATGCCCAGGACTCGTTCCATACCTGGCTTCGATCGGCACCACCGGGCGGTCCCCAGTTGATCACCAAGCTCTACGAACTCAAGACGATCCGAGCCGACCGCGCCTTCTGCAGCGACTGCCGCGAACAGGTAGGCCTTTCCTGTCCCAATGGCGATTCGCATCGAATCGGGAACCAGCAACAAAAAGGTGTCGACGTGGCTATCGCGACGCTCGCCCTGGTGCACAGGGACCGCTATGACACGCTCTTGCTTTCCTCCGGCGACGGGGATCTTCTCGACGCGGTCGAATTCCTATCGGAACAGGGCAAGAGGGTCGAACTGGCGGTGTTCGACTACGGAGTGTCCACTGAACTGCAGGCGAGAGCCGACAACGTGTTCTGGATCAACGACTTCGCGGACGAGATACGTACCCAGCGGCGTTGAGCGCGGGCCCGCTTCCTGTCCTTGCGCTGCACGGCCACTCGTCTGCCTGGTCGGAAGTTGCCCTGTGTAGCAGCTGTCTCCGATTTCCGCAGGCGGATTGCCTTCAGCGACGGCCTAGGGCAGAGTCCACCGAGTTCCCGACCGGCACGGCAGGCAAGCCCGCAACGTGGAACAGCGTTTTCTCAGCAACGCCACCACGTTCAGCGGCGTGTCGCCCTCGTCGGTCCGGGCCTCTGCGGCTTCGCCCGCCACGGCGAACACGCGCGCCGCGCCCGCGTCTCCATGTTCGCAGTGGTACATTGCCGTCGTCCCGTTGTCGTCCGGCTCGTTCGCGTCTCCGCCCGCGAGCAGGAGCGCAAGAAAGAACCACGGTCCAGTGGTCCCCGTCCCGTTCCACAACGGAGCCATGTATTGCATCGGCCCTCAGGAACTCGCGACTCATGGACGTCCCGGCAGACCGTTCGGCGACGGGAACCCTCAGATACCCGCATTGCCGCCACCCGTTTCATGCGCGTCCCGATGAACCGGCTGCCGTGCGCCTCGACGGAGCGGCCATCAGTGCCGAGAGCCAACCAGCGGGGTCGAATCGAAACGACCGGTTCCTCGACGCTCTTCCACCCGATCTGCGGGGGCTTCCGTCCGCCGGGCTTTGTGCCTGCTGTCTACCCCGCCAGGGGCTGCGGCGACCGTTCCCGGATTTCTTCGCCGCACTCTGGGCAGAAGCGGAACCCGATGCTGATCACAGCGCCGCATCCGCAGTGCAGCGTGTCCTGCATCTTCCGCAACATGGCAACGTACGCGACGCTCGGTATGGTCACCTTGTAGGACGGCCCCGCGATCCGAATCACCGTCAGCATTGTCGTCACCGCCCAGCCCACGGGTCCGGTGACAACGCCCATCGCTCTCGCCAACGCCGCATTTGCCGCCAACGGCAACCCGCGCCCGATGACGCCTTTCACCACCGCGTTCACGACGATCAGCATGAGCCTGTAGGAACCGAAGCCGCCCGCCTTGAAGATCGCAAGGAACACCTGGACCGAACCCGGCGCGACAGCCGACCTGTCTGGCCTGCCGATCTGCTCGAGCAGAACCTCCTTCTCGTCGTCCGACATCCTCTCGAAGGCCTTTGAAAGAATGGTCGCCAGGATCGACGCCTCGATCTCCTCGACGGGACTCTCCCGGCGGAACGGCGCCTTGATCGCCTTGGCTACGTCCCAGACGATCTCCCGGTACGGTGGTCCCTCGCCCCTGAAGACGTTCGCGATCGAATTGCCCCCGAAGTCGCGGATCTCCTTCGCGATCAGGTCCGGGTACTTCTCGTGGTCCGGGTAGTGCGCCTTGTACGCGTCCTCGATCGACAGCGTCTCGCTCAATTTGCCCATGAGAATGTCGTGCAGCACGCTCAATTCCTCGCGGCTGGCCTTCTCGAGCACCGGATTCAGTTCCTCGTCGTACGGCGGCGTCGCGCCATTCATCCCTTCCTCCTGTTTCCTTTTCCTGTTCGGTGCCGCCGGTCTTCAACCGGCGCCGGCGCGCGCTCCGCACCAGGGGCAATGGATGTGTTCCAGCCCAATCGGTTCGCCGCACGACCCGCAGCACCGCCCCTCGGTATCCTGCAGGCTGTCGAGAACCCTCGCGACCGTGGGATCGCCGTCCGCAGCTGGGTAGCCCAGCCCCCTGGCCAGTTCCAGTAGGTACCCCGACAAGGCACCCGACGTGCCGCCGGAGAGGCCGCTCCGCCGAAGCTCCCGCTCCCGGATCGCAGCCGCTTCCTTCTCAAGCTGCTCGCGGAACTCCGCGAGAAACCGGCGCATTTCATCGTGCGCGCCGTCGTGCGCTTCGCGCATTTCCTCGACCCGCTTCCGACGCCACTCCAGACTGCCCTCGGCAATCAGCACGAACATCAAAGGCGTCAACTCCATCACTTCCGCCATGGTCCACCGGTACCGCTCCCGGATGCGCGCAAAGCCGGACCGGGCTTGCGGCGACACCAGGGCACTGACGGGCACGTGATCCTTGCGGGACTCCAGATCGCGCGCGGCCCCGGTGCTCCCGTAGAGGTCCTTGACGGTGACGTCGAGCGCTGCGGCGAGTTGCCCGAGACGGCCCGACTGCCTGGGATCAAGCAGATCGACCTCGCCGGCCTCGATCCGGGCCAGCTGACGCTCCGAGATGCCAACCGCCTCGGCGACATTGGCCCGGTTGAGCCCCCGATCGGCGCGGATCCCCCTTACCGTTGCGGCCATCCGGGTCGCGCGCACAACATCCGACAGGAGTTCCTGTTCCCCCGCGGTGACCAGCGACTCGGCGGACGACTTCGGACGACCGATTTCCTCCAGCATGCGCAGCAGGGCGTCGGCGTCCAAACCTGCCTCCCGGGCAAGCTCGTCGACACGCCGGGCGGCATACCGCTGTTCATCGATCGAAAGGTAGGCGTCCACCGATCCCTTCTCCGCGCCCATGCCGGCAAGTTCCGAAAGAAGCCGGTCGGGCCGCGTTTGCAGCTCCTCTGCGAACGCCGCCACGGTTCTCGCCCCGAGGATCTCCTTGCGTTCGTCGATGGAGAGCGGGTCCTTCACCGACGCCTTCGGCAGTCCGAGTTCCTCCGCCAGCCGCAGCAGTTCGCCGACAGGGACGCCGCGTTCCCGGGCGACCGATTCCACCGTGTGATTCACGTACGCCACCTCACGACACTATGATCGCACACCCCGCAGGGTGGACCGCCCAGACTGAACGACACCCCGCTCGCATCGGTGTACTCGACTCCTCAGAATCCGCGCTCCCCTGCGGAACCGGTCCGCCACGAGCCGCCGGACCCGCGCCGGAACGACGCCGGGGTCTCCTGCGCGGTGGCAGGGCGGACGCTTCCCGCGAGGGAAGTCCGCCCCGCACGCCCAGGCCGCTCTCACACACCTCCCCAGAGACGGAGGTACGACCTGAGCTTGTCCCGCAACACTGACGAGACGAACCAGTAGCCGGCGACGACCTCCTCGATCTGGGTAATCGACAGCCCCCTTGCGCGGAGGCGGTTGAGGACCGCCCGGAACAAGGCTTCGAAGCCGAATTCGGCCAATGCCTTGGCGATGAGCGCCAGCACACCCAGCAAAGTGATTCCGCCGAGCATGCCCATGGGGCCACCAAGCACCGCGAGCGCCGTCGTCAGCGCCGCCGCCCCGGCGTATCCAGTCAACGCCATCGCGACGACCAGAACCAGCCCAGGTACTCCGAGAGCAGCGATCTTGTCCGCCACCTTGTCGATTGAAACGGTCATTTCATGACCCTCAGTGATGTGCCATCTGGCACGGTGACGCGACTATGACATTGTCCGGCCTATTGTGCAACTATTAAGATTCACAAACAGGACTTTATCCATTTTTTGTCATATATTTGAATGTTTGTAATCGTGTGAGATCGTCATCCCTGCTGAGCGCCGGCGTTCGCGACATCAGCTACGTCCTCCATGCCCCAACCCCGCCACACGCGGGGAACATCCTGAGCCGGATCTTGGAATGTCATGCTCTAGTCACGGTTTCTCCAGTACCGAGAGCTTCCGCTGGGGCGCAACACCCCCCTCGCCGCGTCGCACCGCTAACCCGAGACCTGACTTTCGACTCGAAGTCTGGCGGGCTCCAGGAGTCGAAACCTTCACGACGTCGCTCGGTTGTCGCCTTCAAACGCCATCGTCGGCACTGTCGACCATGGGCAGCTTACGCGCGTGCCCCAACGCCACTTCGACGACGGCTCGGTGGCTGGCCGACGACTGACGACGTCCTAGCGCACGCGCTGCGATTCTTCATCTTCCTAGCTCAAGCGCCCCCGGCTCTTCCACTCGCGCGGCAGCGCTACCACAGTGCTGGCGCTGCAAGCCGGTCGCCCCAAGGCATTGAAACCCACCCCGTGCTGCATCGCCTTGCGGACGGCGGCTGGTCGTAGGCGCGCCCGCCGGTCGTGCGGTCCCTCGACGAAGTCAGTCGTCAGACTCCTAGCGCGACCGCGTATCGCTCCATCAGGTCGCGCCTCAGGGCAAGCATGTCCGACCGCGCATAGCTCGCCACCACCGAACCGCCGACCCGGTGGCTCAGGCTGATCTCCGCCGCCTCCCAGTTCTCGCCACGCTCCTGCGCCCAGGTGCGGAACGTCGAGCGGAAGCCGTGTGGTGACATCGCAACGCCCGCCCGCTGCATCGCCCGCCGGATCGTCGAGTCCGGAATCACGCCGTCGGCCGAACCCGGGTTGGTGAAGACCACGCCGTGCGACCGTGGCAGTACGAGCGCGCCATGCAGCACCTGCATCGCGGCGTCCGACAGGGGCACGGCATGGTCCTCCTTGATCTTCGCGTTGGGGCGTCCGGGGATCTTCCAGACCCGCGCATCGAGGTCGATCTCCGACCACATCGCCCGGCGCACCTCGCAGAGCCGTTTCGCCGTCAGCGCCGTGAACCGAACCACCAGCTTCACCGCCTGCGAACAGCCCGACGCATCGAGCTTCGCCAGCTCGCCGGCGAGCTCCCCCGCAGGCAGGAACCGCGCGTGCGTCGGCGGCGGTACGTCGATCTGCCGCTTCGGCCCGCTCGCGGGGTTTGCCATCTCCCGGTGGCCGCTGTCGATCGCCCACTGGCACACCCGCTCGATGCACGACAGTGCGAACTTCGCCGCCGACGGCGTGTCGATCATCGCCGAGGCGATGGCCGCCGCCTGCCGCACGGTCACGTCCGCCACTGGAACCGCGCCGATGCGCGGCAGGACGTGCTTGCGCATCGTGTAGTCCCACCGGTAGCGCTGGTTCGACCCCCGGTTGTTCGCCGCGGGCGGCGGAAAGCGTTTCCACCGCAGGTACTCGTCGTTGGCCTGGGCGAACGTCAGCGCGACGCCGTTCCCGTGCCGCGGATCGAAGCCGCCCTTGGCGAGGGCGCGGTTGTTCGTCGCGATGCGCCGCGCTTCCTTCAGCGTCATGTCCGGGTACGCGCCGAGCCCGAGATCGAGGCGTCTGCCGTCGACCCGGAGCACCTGCGTCCACGAGCGCGTGCCGCGCTTCTGCACCATGAGGTAGAGTCCCCGGCCGTCGCCGTGGCGGCCCGCCGGCAAGTTCGGTACGGCCTTCGCGTTGAGCTTCAATGTCCGTCCCTGTCGTCGAAAGCTGGGGGGATTCTAATCGATTGAGGTCTTTGTTTACAACAATTCGTTACAACAAAAGGCTTCCGTCTCACACGGGTCCGCCTTGAGCCAGATCGTCCCGTTTTTCGCATAAAGCTAACATAAACAGCATTTTATCAGTTATGCAGGTTGCTCGACGAATCCCGTCGCGACCTCTACCAACAACCTGCTTCGTTCATGAAGCACCTCAAGCAGCCCATCGCCCGGCGCGCCAACCTCGAGGACGACTGCACCGGGCACTTCTTCGAGCAGCGCTTCTACTCGGGCGCGCTCTTGACCGAGGAGGCGCTGATCGCCGCCATGGCGTACGTCGACCTCAACCCGGTGCGGGCGGAACTGGCCGGGCGCATCGAGGACATCCGCGACACGTCCATTCGCGAGCGCCTGCAGGTGAACAGCGCCGAGGCGCTGGCCGACTACCTGCGGCCGGTCGTGTCCGGCCTCGACGGGTGGTCCGCGCCCGCCGAATCGCCCCCGCGCACAGTCGTCGCGGTCGAGGCGCGGGTCGACGGCGAAACGGTGACGTTCGATCTGGCGGACGTCGCATCAGAGAGCCCGTCCGAAGGCGACCGGGAGGGGGCCGGGCATGAGGATTCCCGCCCTGTCGGGACCGAAGCGCCCGAAGCGGAATCCTCCGAGGAGTCATCCGGCCCCGAACCGGGCCCGGACGACGCGGAGCCCGGACGTCCGCGCCGGCGGCCGCGTCCCCACCTCACCCTGGCCGAGTACGTCGACCTGGTGCGGGCCATGGCGGAGGCGGACGCCGGGCGGCCGGCGGACCGTCCCGACGGGGTGAGCCGGTGGCTGGCCCGGACGACGGTGCTCCGCAAGCGGCAGCGCGCCTTCGGCGACGGGCCGGCGCTGCGGCGATGGCTTGCCGACCGGACCATGCAGTTCCGGGAGACGCCCCTGCCCGCCTGAGGCCGGGGCGGCCCGGCCCCGTGGTCGCCGCGCGCCGAACCCATCGGCCACCCCTTCGGAACTCGGGAAAAGGACGCTCGCGGTCGCGGGCAACGTCCTTCCGTCCCGCTCCGGTGCCCGGCCAGGGCAATGACGACCTGCGGCTCGACGGGCCAGCCGTGCCTCGTGTCCCGGATTCCTCGTGTAGGACGGATTCGCGTGTGTCCCGGACTCCTACCGCGTGTGTCCCGGACTCCTACCGGGCAACGTCCTTCGCGTCCCGTGCCAACCTGCGCTAGGCGGGCCAGCGCCTGTTTCCGAACGCCCGTGTCGGCCCAAGCCGAGTGGTTGGAGGCAGCCGTCCCGCAGCCGCGCGCGACCGCCAACGCGTATTGTTCCCATCTCCTGCTGGCCGCCTGTGCCTTCCGGCGGGCCCCGTGTAGGACGGATTCGCGTGTGTCCCGGGCTCCTTCACGTTCCGGCGGGCCCCGTGTAGGACGGATTCGCGTGTGTCCCGGGCTCCTTCAATTCGCGTGTGTCCCGGACTCCTCCCCTTCCCGGACTCCTCCCCTACCGTTGAACACCCGCGCCCGGAGAAAACCCTTACGCCCCCAAGGGCGGGCACATGAAGAAGAGGCACTCCCCTCTAACCATGTGACACATCGCGCTGGCCTTCTCTAATTGTTGACGGTACTTCGGATGCGAGCCCTACTGCTCGTGGGCCGCCCACACGCAATAGTCAAAAATACCTTCGCATATGTCCTCGCAGGGGATCATCTCCGGGTCGTCATCGTTTGGTAACGGTACTAAACCTAGAGCGCAAAAAACGCCGATGAACACAGCCGCAGGCTTCATTCCGCCCCTTCCGAGGGTCGTCGCAATGTGCGCCTGCGTAACATCCGGAATATCGCCACTCCGGAAACGACGAAAACTATCAGCACCACAGCCCCCGTCGCATCCGTCGCGTCTGCGCCCCAAACCGCAACGAGGGCACCTCCTGCGACGCCACTGAAGATGCCCGAAACGAATAGCGCCGCTATCAGCGCCCCCGCTCCCGCATTAAAAGCGTTCATTAGTCGTCGTCCTCCTCCTCAGGGTCGTTCGTAAAGTGCCCAGGTATTAGAGGTGGGTTGAAATCCCAGGTGCCTTTGCACCAGTCGATTTCGAGGAGCCACAAGTCCAAGGTGCAGAGGTCCCACACCCACCGGACTGGGACGGGTTCCCAATCCCCCGTGGTGGCGTCCCAGTATTGGAGGACTCTCGTTTCGCTCAATCGGTAACGACTCTCAGGATGTCCCGCGTCACCTGGGCGTATCGATTCATACCTGTTGAAATACTCACCCGTCCATTTGTCGTAACAATACCCGGAACGATTGTCTTCTTCGTAGCGATCCCCCGGCGGGCAGACTGCGTATGCCTTCAAGGCAAGCCCACACGAGAGCACAACCAAAGCCTTCACGGCCACCTGTAGATGTCTGAGTCCCATTGTGGTCCTCCCCCTAAGCTTAGTCAACAAACCCCGGACGCCGCGGCTCGCTGGCCGAGTACCGGGCTGTGGTTCAATTCGCATAACTCGCGTTATCCGAAGCACCGAAGTGGAGACACCCCAAATGAGAGCCATGTCACGACGCCTGCACCGCCTTCCCGAACCCGTCCCGCCCGCCGAACGCCCGGTCGCCGTGGTCTTCGTCCTTGCCGAAGCGACCCGAACGCCCGAAGCCGACCGGTCGCCGGAGGCCGAGGCGAAGTCCGACAAGGTCCTGCCGCACCTGGACTTCGACCTGGCGGTCCGCCTGTTCGACGATCTGCCGTCCGGGAACACCCGCAAGGCGTACGCCGGCGCGCTCCGGCGCTACGAGTCGTGGCTCGACGGACGGCCGCCCACCGACCGCGTGCTCGTGGAGTACCTCGGCGTGCTCTACGACAGGGGCCTGGCGCCCCAGAGCGGCGTGACGACGGTGGCCGCCGTAAAACGCGCCGCCCTGGAGTCGGCCCGGGACGGATACGAAATCGCCGAGCCTCCCGCAGGACCCCTGACGGCGCGGCGGCTGGAGCGGTTCCGCCGCGAGGGCGCCGGGCGGGGACGCGGCCAGGCCGGCCCGCTGCGCTGGGAGGACACCGACGAGATGTGCAAATGCGCCGAGGCCGACGACCACCCCCGCGGGATCCGCGACGCGGCGCTCCTCGGCGTGATCTCCAGCGCGCTGCTGCGCATCGCCGAGGCGTCGGCGCTGGACGCCGGGGACGTGTCGTTCCAGGAGGACGGCTCGGCGCACATCGACATCCGCCGCAGCAAGACGGACCAGCACGGGGACGGCGAGGTGGGCTACGTTGCCCGAGCGGCGGCGGCGCGGCTGCGAGAATGGATGGACACCGCCGGGATCGAATCCGGGCCGCTGTTCCGCCCGGTGCCCGGCCACCGCATCGGGGAGACGCGGTTGGGCGCGGCGGCGATCTGCGCCGTCATCAAGCGCCGGGCGAAGCAGGCCGGCATCACGCGGCCGGTGTCCGGGCACTCGCTGCGCGTCGGCGCGGCGCAGTCGCTGGTCGAGAAGGGGGCGTCGCTGGTGGACCTGCAGGTCGCCGGCCGCTGGAAGTCGCCGTCGATGCCGGCCTACTACGTGCGCAACCAGGAGGCGTCCCGGGGCGCGGTGGCGCGGCTGCGGGGCGGTGCCTAGGCAGCGGACGAGAACAACGAGAAGAAAGTTGCAGAAAGCGCTTGCAATACGTGAAACGGTGGTGATAACGTCGAATAACGCGAGTTATTCGACTATTTTGTTGGAAAACACGCGGACAGATGGACCTAATCCATCTGCCTCTTCGCACAACCCGGAAACTACTGTGATGCCGCCGTAACGCGTTCTTCTGGGAGCAGCGCATGGCATTCGTTGTGTGCGGTCGCATGGCGCTTGACGCGACTCGACCGGGGTCACGCGGCGCACTCTGTGCGGACGGGAACTCCCTTCGTGCGCGTCAGCGCCGCTCGGGCGGGGGCGCGCCCCTCGGGCGCGATAGCCCCGCCCCTACTTCGACAGGTAGCCCATGCCGCCTTCGAGTCCGCTGATCGTCAGCGGGTACATCTGGTCGTCCACCAGTTCTCGGGTCATGGCGACCGAGGTCGAGTAGTCCCAGGTCTCGCGCGGGGTCGGGTTGATCCAGACCAGCTTGTCGTAGGAATCCATGAAGCGGCTCATCCACAACGCGCCCGGCTCGTCGTTCCAGTGCTCGACGCTGCCCCCGGCATGGGTGATTTCGTAGGGCGCCATGGTGGCGTCGCCCACGAATACGACCTTGTAGTCCCGGGCGTACTTGTTGAGCAGTTGCCAGGTCGGAATCCGCTCGTTCATCCGCCGGCGGTTGTCCTTCCACACCGATTCGTAGATGAAGTTGTGGAAGTAGTAGCTTTCCAGGTGCTTGAACTCGGTTCGCGTTGCCGAGAACAGCTCCTCGCAGATCCTGACGTGGGCATCCATCGAGCCGCCGATGTCGAGCAGCAGCAGAACCTTGACGGTGTTTCGACGCAGCGGGCGCATCTGGATGTCCAGCAAGCCGCCGTTGTCGGCGGTGGAGCGGACAGTGTTGTCCATGTCCAGCTCCTCCTCTTCGCCGGTTCGCGCGAACTTGCGCAGGCGCCGCAGGGCCATCTTGATGTTGCGGGTGCCGATCTCCACCGAGTCGTCCAGGTTCTTGTACTGGCGTTGATCCCAGACCTTCTTGGCTTTCTTCTTCTTGCCGCGGCCCGGCCCCCCGGGACCACCGCTGCCGGGTCGATCCGCGTTGCCTTGCTGGCCTTCCTGGTCCTCGCCGTTCTCCTCTTCCGCCTCTTCGCGGGCCTTGCGGAACGCCTCGATGAGCTTCTCCAATCCGCCGAGGGACTTGATTTGTTCCAACTCCTCGGGCGTTAGTGCCCGCTCGAACTCCCGGCGCAGCCACTCGTCCGGGATGAGCGACTCCAACAGCCCGTGCAAATCCTCGAGGCCCTTGAAGTAGGCGCTGAAGGCGCGGTCGAACTTGTCGTAGTTCTTCTCGTCCTTGACCATGGCGGTGCGCGACAGCAGGTAGAAGTCATCGACGTTGCTGTACACCACGCGCTTGTCCAGGGCACCGATCAGGTCCATGAGCTCGCGGATCGTGACCGGCACCTTGTAGCGGCGCAGGGTCAGGAAGAAGTTGATCAACACCTAGATCGGCTCCCCGGTCGCTCCCTCGCCACCTAGCCGCGCTGGTCGCGCCGGTTCATGAAGGCCAGCCGCTCCAGGAGATGGACATCCTGCTCGTTCTTCACGAGGGCGCCGTAGAGCGGCGGGATCGCCTTGGTGGTGTCGCGATTGGTCAGTATCTCGTCGGGGATGTCGTCGGCCATCAGGAGCTTCAGCCAGTCGATGAGCTCCGAGGTGGACGGCTTCTTCTTCAACCCCGGAACCTTGCGCACATCGAAGAAGATCTCCATCGCCTCCTTGACGAGATGCTGCTTGATGCTCGGGAAGTGGACTTCGACGATTTGCTCCATCGTCTCGCGGTCCGGAAAGTTGATGTAGTGGAAGAAGCAGCGTCGCAGGAAGGCGTCGGGCAGTTCCTTCTCGTTGTTCGAGGTGATGACCACGATGGGACGCTGCTTCGCGACGATGGTTTCGTTCAGTTCGTAGACGTAGAACTCCATCCGGTCGAGTTCCTGGAGCAGATCGTTCGGGAACTCGATGTCCGCCTTGTCGATCTCGTCGATCAGAAGCACGATCCGGTCCTCGGACTCGAACGCTTCCCAGAGCTTGCCCTTCTTGATGTAGTTGCGGATTTCCCCGACGCGGTCGTCGCCGAGTTGCGAGTCGCGCAGGCGCGACACGGCGTCGTATTCGTAGAGACCCTGCAAGGCCTTGGTCTGGGACTTGATATGCCAGGTGATGAGGCGCAGATCCAGGGTCTTGGCGACCTCCTCGGCGAGCAGCGTCTTGCCGGTGCCGGGCTCCCCCTTGACCAGGAGCGGTCGCTCGAGCTTCACCGCAGCGTCCACGGCCATGGATAGCTCGTCGGTGGAGATATAGGTGTCGGTACTGTCGAAAATCATTAAATCTTCCGCTGCTCCTGTGGGCTGCGCGCGCCCGAAGGGCGCGCCGGGACGGGACAAGCCCGTCCCCTACGGTCGTTATCTTGGCGGGAGGCGCGCAGGCAAAAGCGCTACTTTACCTGTTTCTCGGTGAGCTTGCGGAGCGCTTGATACTGTACGAAAGCACAGTTATCCTCGACAGTCCCTGTACATAAAGACAGCATTCCATGTTGCAGATTCCAGGCATTCGAGCGACCCAAAGCCGCCTTGGCACAGTGCCGAACCTGTGGCGGGCAAGTGAACTGGCCGGGCTTCACGGCGGCATCAAGGCCGACGGCATCGAGTCGGGGTTTCCGGCGCTCGATGAAGCACTGTTCGACCGAGGCTGGCCGCAAGGGGGGCTGGTCGAACTGCTCCTAGACGAACCCGGCGTTGGGGAGTTGAGCCTCCTCGGACCCGCACTGGCTTCTATTTCGACATCGGAAGAACGCCTGATCGCCTGGATCGCTCCGCCCTTCGTGCCCTATCCACCCGCCCTCGGTGCCGCCGGGATCGATGTCTCGAAGGTGCTGATGGTCCATCCGGACAACCACGCCGATGCGCTCTGGACATTCGAGCAGGTCTTGAAAACCGGTGCCTGCAGCGCCTTGCTGGGCTGGCTGGCCGAGCGCGAGTTGAAGTTCACCGAGATTCGACGCTTGCAGTTCGCCGCCCGCCAGGGCAGAACCTGGGCCAGTCTGTTCAGACCCGCGACCGCCGCGGCCAACGCGTCCCCCGCCGAACTCCGTTTGCGCTTGTGGCCGCGCCAGCGGGTCTCGCGTTCGGCGACCCGTCGTGGCGGGCTGCGACTGGATCTCGTCAAGCGACGTGGCGGTTGGCCGCTGTCGGGTATCGAAATCGATTTCGACGCGGACTCTTCTCTACCCCGCCCCGCCCCCCCTATCCCGGACGGCCGACCATGCTCTGGCTAGCGTTGCACTTCCCCATGTTCGGCCTTGAAGAACGCCTCGACACGCTCGACGGAAGTGCCACCGAACCGGCGGTGCTGGTCGAGGACAACCGGGTCGTGCAAGTCAACGAAGGGGCGCAGCAGGCGGAAATCGCTCTCGGCAGTACGTTGGCAACGGCGAACAGCATTCTTCCGGCGCTTAACCACTTCAACCGCGATCCGGCGGCGGAACACGAACGCTTGAGCCGGCTTGCCCAGATGGCCTACCGATACACCCCGAGGGTGAGCCCTGCTCCGCCGGATGCATTGCTCCTTGAGGTGCGTGGCAGCCTGCGCCTGTTCGGCGGCATGAAGGCACTTGTCGACAAGGTCGCCGCCGATTGCCGGCGTTGCGGACACGAGCAGAGTTGGGCGGTCGCGACGACGCCCCTGGCCGCCCTGATGCTGGCCCGCGCCGGCATGGGGATCGTCGTCGAACAGCCGGTTCGGACCGCTCTTAATGGCGTGCCGCTTGTTCACGGCGACCTTCCGCCGAAGGATCTCGAACGCCTGGCGAACATGGGAATCACCCGGATCGATGAGCTTCTCGGACTGCCCGGGCGGGAACTCGGCAAACGGTTCGGCCCCGTGTTGCTCGACTATCTCGCCCGCTTGACCGGAGACAAGGCCGACCCTCGTGCTTTCATCGAACCGTCGGAGCAGTTCCACTCGAGCATTCATCTCCTGGAACCCGTGCGCGGCAAGGACGCCCTGCTGTTTCCAATGCGAAAACTCGCTGCTGAACTTGCGCGTTGGCTCGCCCGCCGGCATTTCGGCGTCCGGGTGTTGACTTGGACCGTGAAGCCGTTGACAGGGCCGGAGGTCGTGCTGAGCGTCGAATTCGCAAACCCGCGTAGGGACGATCAGTCGTTCCTGACCTTAAGCAGGCTGAAACTCGACGGCGCGGACATGCCTGGGGAAGTGATGAGCGTCTCCTTGCGGGCTGACTTCGTCGCGCCGTTCTCAACTGACCTTGCCGACCTTTGGGGCGTGACCGAGCACAGCTTTCATGCGAGGGGATACCCCTCGCGCTCCCCGGCTGAGGGCTCCCATGCGAGGGGATACCCCTCGCGCTCCCCGGCTAAGGGCTCCGCGACCCATGCCGAACTCGTGGATCTGCTCGCCGCCAAGCTCGGCAACGATGCGGTTCGGGACTTGCGCGCTTTGGACGACCATCGCCCGGAATACGCTTGGCGTACCGAACAGGCGCACTGCCGGAAGGCGGTTCGCGCCATCGAAAGCGGAGCCGCGATGGGGCATTCCCGGCCCCTATGGCTGCTCGATCCGCCGAAACCCGTAGATGCCGGGCTGTTCGAGTTGGTGTCCGGGCCGGAGCGCATCGAAACCGGCTGGTGGAACTCCCGTCATCTGGTTCGGGACTACTACGTCGCCCTCTCCAAACACGGCGCAAGGTGCTGGCTGTACCGCGAACAGAACGAGAACTGGTTTCTTCATGGCTACTTCTCCTGACAACGCGCCCTGCCAGGGCGGTGGCTATGCCGAACTGCACGCCATCTCGAACTTCAGCTTCCTGCGCGGCGCATCACATCCCGAGGAACTGGTCCGCACCGCCCAGGCTCTCGGCTACCGGGCTATCGCCATTACCGATGAATGCTCGGTGGCGGGCGTGGTCAAGGCTCACCTTGCAGCCCGCGATCTCGACATCAAGCTAATCGTCGGCAGCGAGTTCCACCTCTTAAGCGAGTCCGGCGATATTCATCTCGTTCTGCTGGCACCCGACCGACGTGCCTACGGTCAACTGTCGGAACTCATCACCTTGGCACGTCGCCGGGCGCCCAAGGGCGACTACGCACTCAGCTTGGAAGATCTGCGCAACAGCGTGGACGGATGCCTCGCGTTGTGGGTTCCCGGTCAGGGTTCTTTCTCGAACAAACTGTTGATAGGCAATCAAGTCAAGGAATTATTGCCTAATCTTTGGATCGCGCTTGAACTCTTTCTCGAACGCGATGATCTGGACAAGATCGCCCACGTCCTGACCCTGTCCTCGCGTCTCGGCCTCCCGGTCGTCGCGAGCAACGGTGCCTGCATGCATATTCCCGAACGGGCGCCGCTGCGCGACGTGCTGACGGCCATCCGGCTCGGGCAATCCGTCGACAAGCTGGGAACCCAAATCGATCAGAACCGCGAACGACACCTGAGATCCCTAGCCGGACTGGCCGCGATCTATCCACAGGAGATGCTGGACGAAACCCTGACCGTTGCCGAGCGGTGCACGTTTTCCCTGGACGAACTCCGCTACGAATACCCGCGGGAACTGGTGCCGGCGGGACTGACCCCCGCCCGGCACCTGCGGGCGCTGACCGAGACCGGTGCCCTTACCCGCTGGCCTGAAGGCGTGCCGGCGGATGTCTCGGCGCTCATCGAAAAGGAACTCGAACTCATCAGCGAACTCCGCTACGAGTTCTTCTTCCTCACGGTTCACGACATCGTCCGCTTCGCCAAGGGGCGCGGCATCCTCTGCCAGGGACGCGGTTCCGCGGCAAACTCGGCAGTCTGCTACTGCCTCGGAATCACGGAAGTGGATCCGGCGCGCATGCACCTCTTGTTCGAGCGCTTCGTCTCCAAGGAGCGCAATGAACCCCCGGACATCGACGTCGACTTCGAGCACGAACGCCGCGAGGAGGTCATCCAGTACATCTACGGGCACTACGGCCGGCATCGGGCCGCGCTCGCCGCGACACTGATCACCTACCGGCCGCGCAGCGCCATCCGGAACGTCGGCAAGGCGCTCGGCCTCGATCTCGACCTCGTCGACCTCTTGGCAAAGTCCATGGCCTGGTGGGACAACCGGTCCGAACTCGATCGGCGTCTCAAGGCGGCGGGTGTCGATCCGAAAGGCCGCATCGCCCGGCAGTTCCTGTTTCTCGTCAACGAGATACTCACGTTTCCGCGCCACCTTTCCCAGCATGTCGGCGGTTTCGTCATCTCCGCCGGACCGCTTGCCCAACTGGTGCCGATCGAGAATGCCGCGATGGCCGATCGAACCGTCATCCAGTGGGACAAGGACGACCTCGAAGCCCTGAACCTTCTGAAGGTCGACGTGCTTGGGCTGGGCATGCTGACGGCCATCCGCAAAACGCTCACGTTGCTGGGCGATCTGCAACGTCCCGAGGTCGACCTCACGCCGACACGACTTGACGAAATACCGCCCGAGGATCCCGGGACCTACGCCATGCTCCATAAGGCGGACAGCCTCGGGGTCTTCCAGGTCGAGTCCCGTGCCCAGATGTCCATGCTGCCGCGCCTGAAGCCTGCGAACTTCTACGATCTCGTGATCGAGGTCGCCATCGTCCGCCCGGGTCCGATCCAAGGCAACATGGTGCATCCCTACCTGCGCCGTCGCCAGGGACTGGAACCGGTCGACTACGCCAACGACGCGGTGCGCGAGGTGCTCGAGCGCACGCTTGGCATCCCGATCTTCCAGGAACAGGTGATCGAGCTGGCCATGGTGGCGGCGGGCTTCACGGCCGGCGAAGCGGATCAGCTTCGTCGCGCCATGGCCGCTTGGCGCCGCCGGGGCGGTCTCGAGCAGTTCGAGGAGAAACTCATCACCGGCATGCTCGAACGCGGCTTGGACCGCGGCTTCGCGGAGCGGGTGTTCGAGCAGATCAAGGGTTTCGGCGAGTACGGATTTCCGGAATCCCACGCCGCGAGCTTCGCCCTCCTGGTCTACGTCTCGGCTTGGCTGAAGTGCCACGAACCCGCAGCCTTCTACTGCGGACTGCTGAACAGCCTGCCGATGGGCTTCTACTCGCCGTCGCAGATCGTCCAGGACGCGATCGCCCATGGCCTCGATGTGCTGCCGGCGGATGTGCAGAAGAGCGGTTGGGACTACCGGCTCGAGCCGCCGGCGAAGCGTGTTCCCGGGTTTCGCAACGCGCAGCCGGCTCTGCGTCTCGGGCTTCGCCAGGTCAAAGGCATGGGCGAGGAAGCCGCCGGGCGCATCGAGTCCGCGCAACCGTTCACAGACATCGACGACTTGCACAGGCGAAGCGACCTTGACGACAGCGTATTGACGATCCTGGCCCGGGCCGGCGCCTTGGAAAGCCTGTCCGGTCATCGCTACCAAGCGCATTGGGATGCGGCCGGCGTTGATCATCCCGCAGCGCTTTGGCAAGAAGCACCGGTGGCCTACTCCACGTCCGTCGCCCTCGCCGGACCCTCCGAGGGCGATGACATGCTCGCCGACTACCGCTACCTCGGCCTCACCTTAGGTCCGCACCCCATGGCGCTATTGCGCGACGACGCGGAATTCGACGGTTGCCGCACGGCGAGCGAACTCGCGACCTACCGTCACGAGCAGTTCGTCCATGTGGCCGGCATCGTCACCTGCCGGCAGCGGCCGAACACCGCGTCCGGCGTGGTGTTCATGACCTTGGAGGACGAAACCGGCGTCAGCAACATCGTGGTTTGGAAGTCCGTACTCGAGCGTTTCCGCGCACCGCTCCTGCAGGGTCGCCTTCTCGCCATCAAGGGTGTCGTGGAACGGGAAGGCGCAGTCATCCACGTGGTTGCCGGCCACGTGCGCGATTTGACCCATAAGCTCGCCGAACTCTCCTCCGACGACGAATCCACCCCCCAATTCAAATCGAGGAATTTCCACTGACCAGTATTAACGCTGGATTCCCAGTTCCCCGCCGGGTCATCGCCGATGCAATGCTGCCCTTTCGGGCGACAGAGTCCTAAAGGCCCACCAGGAAATGAGCAAGAACCGCAACCGCCAACGCCAACAGGGGGGTGGCCACCGCGGTCACGGCGACGGTCAAGATGGTTTTCAGCGTCTCCAACACCATCGTGCGAGACTAGCACCGTCTCCTAGGGTCGCCTAGAGCCCACCAACGCCAAGACACCCATCACCGCCAAATAGACCACAACCACCCCGAACGACACCGCCCCGAGGGCAACGAGCGGTGGTCCCGGATCCAAGCCGTCTTCCAGGAATGCCCTGAAGATCACCACCGCGAATGCCGGTGCTTCATGTTCCCCATCGAAGCGAAACGGGGTCAGCGACCAAGCCAGCACCAGGCAACCGGGCAGGAACCGCCAACGGCCCCAGTTCCGCGTCACCAGGTACAGCAGCCATGCCAATCCCAGTCCTGCAACGCCGACCGCGATCCAGGCGATCGCCTCTCCCGTCACGGTTCGTGTACCCAACGGACGACGTACTCATCCAACGGCTCGTCCGGATGGACCGCTGACTCCGCAATCACGTTGCCGTAGACGCTGATCCCCGCATCGATGACGGTCTGTTTGTCACCTGACACCAATGGATGCCACCAGGCCAGATCACGGCCTTCCGAGAGACGCCGGTACGCGCAGGATCCAGGTAGCCAGTCGTAGTCGTGCACTGTTTTCGCATCCAGGCGAACGCAGTCGGGAACCAGCCGGTGTCTTTCGGCGTATCGCGTACAGCGGCAGGCATCGAGGTCGAACAGGCGGCACGCGACCGACGTGGGAAACGCCTCCCCCGTGTCCTCGTCGGCCAGCTTGACCACGCAGCAGCGACCGCAGCCGTCGCATAGGGACTCCCACTCCTCCGGGCTCAACTCGTCAAGCGTCTTTCGCTGCCAAAACGGCTTCATTGCGTCCCGCCTGTAAGCCTCCGGTCAGTCGGTCTCACGACCCGGACGAGAGCGCCCCAAAGTCGACCCGGCGCTTCGCTAAACGCTGTGCGCCGGGTGCGCCGACGGCCCAGCCACACCGAGTAAGCCCACGACCAAACGCCACGGTCGTTCCCGCTCGTCAGAGCGGGCGCTCCCTTTGGCTTTTGTTTCATGCGAGGATTTCGGTGAAGATGTCACCGACGACGCGTCGGCGCCAACCCCGGCGGTAGGGCAGTGGCAGCTCGCCGTGGCTTCGGAAATAGCGCAAGCCAGCCTCGAGGTCCCGTTTTCGGGCGAGAAGTTCGGGGGCCAATCCCAGTCGATCCGATTCCCGGCGCCCGGCTTCCCGAAGCGCCCGGACGACATCGCCATCGCGTCGACCCAAAGGGCGGGTTGCCTCGGGTGCGGGTTCTTCGTCTGCCAGCCCCCGGCCGTGAACGGCGGCCAGGACCTTGCCGTATCGCTTCGCCGTCCGCCGAGGCAGCAGCCTCGCCACGTCGCCGAGATCGAGCCGTTCGCACCGGGCCAGGGCCACGAGGTGCTCGTCCTTGACGGTGTGGGCCCGGGGTATGTCACGCCGCCGGGCTTCCTGTTCGCGCCAGCGGACCAGGTTTCGTAGCACGATGCGCTCCCGGCAACCGAGCCGCCATGCGCCCTTCATCGTCTCGAACCACGTGTCCGGCGTGGCAACGGGGGTATCGAGCATCCGCTGCATATCTTCGAGAAACCAATCAAGGCGTCCGGTGCTGGCCAATCCCTCGCTTTGCCGCTCCCAGATCGACCGCAGATACGCCACGTCCTCACGGGCATAGCTGATCTGTTTTTTCGATAGAGGACGTTGCAGCCAGTCGGATCGGGTCTCGTGTTTGCCAAGCTTGAGACCGAGGTACCGCTCCACCAACTTCGCATAGCTGGCGGAGAATTCCGGGGCCAGAAAGGCGTGGGCCAGTTGGGTGTCCACAAGATTGGCTGGCTGAACGTCGAGGTGAGTCGCCATCACCTCCAGGTCCTCCGAACAACCGTGTATGACCTTCGTCCTCGACGGGTCGAGCAGCAAGGCCTTGAGCGAGTCGAACGTCGCCCCGGCCTGTGCGTCTACCAGGGCAACGCCGGCTTCGCCCGCTAGCTGGTAGAGCGCCGGAATGGGGTAGAAGGTCCGTACCCGAATGAACTCGGTATCGATGCCGACGACTTGGCCGAGCGACTGCATGCAGGCACCAAGGTCGGCGTCCGTGGTAATCAGCTGGGACGGGTGCACGGGTTAGACCATTCCTAGTCGACGGTTCGCCGGCCCTGCAGCGCGTGGGCGATTGTTCCTCCATCGATGTATTCCAACTCGCCGCCGAGAGGAACCCCATGCGCGATCCGAGACACCGTGGCACCGGTGTCCCGCAACGACTCCTTGATGAAGTGGGCGGTGGCCTCTCCCTCCACCGTCGGGTTCGTCGCCAGGATTACTTCGCGCACGCCGCCGTCGCGCACCCGGTTCGGCAGGTCGATGAGACCGAGTTCGTCGGGGCCTATGCCGTCGATGGGCGACAGCCGGCCATGCAGGACGTAGTAGCGGCCGCTGAAGCCGCCGGCAAGTTCAATGGCGACGATGTCAGACGGTGACTCCACGATGCAAAGGAGCTGGCCATCCCGTCTCGGACTGGCGCAGATCGCACACTCCTCGGACTCGGTGAGCGTTCTGCAGGTCCGGCAGCGCTGAACCTTCTCGGCGGCTTCCGTCAAGGCCGAAGCAAGCGCGACCGCACCGGGGCGGTTGTATTGCAGCAGGTGGAGGGCCGTCCGTGTCGCCGTTTTGGGGCCGACGCCGGGCAGCGCCTGCAACGATTCGATCAAACGGTCGATCAAGGGGCTGATCCGCATCGGATAGCCTAGCGCGTCTCCCGGGTGTATTCCGGCGTCATCCCAGGAGGCTTCCGGGCAAATTCAACCCCGGCGGCAACCCGAGACCTTGCGCGAGGTCGCTCATCTTCTCCTTCTGCACGGCTTCGACACGTCGTACGGCATCGTTGAAGGCTGCAGCCACGAGATCCTCAAGCACCGCAAGTTCCTCGGTTGCGGCAAGGGGATCGATTTCAACCCGCAAGGCCTCGAAGCGCCCGTTCAGGGTGACTTTGACCAAGCCCGCGCCGCTCTCCCCGGTGACCGGGGTCCGCTTCAGGGACTCCTGCAAGTCACCTAGCCGGGATTGCATCTCTCGAGCCTGCTTGAACATGTCGCCGAGGTTCACCGGAGCGGCTCCGTTTCCCCGGCGCCATCCGACAACCGGGCCGAATCGAGTGTTCCGCCGAATTCATCGAGCATCGCCCGCACGTTGGGATCCGCCATGAGCGTCGCCTCGGCCTTCTCGCGCGTTTCCTTCGCGATGCGCGACTCCCGGGCCATGGGGGTCTCCGTCTCGAGCTGTCCGATCTCGAAGTCCACCCGAATGTCCCGTCCCGCGTAGCTGGCGACCAACCGTTCGATCTCCACGCGTTGCTTGTCGTTCAGTAGCGATTCGTGGGACTGGTCGAGTCGAATCAACCACCGTTCGGCACCGCGATCGGTCAGGTTCGAGTTTTTGAGGATCATCGCCGTTAGGCCCTCGGGCGCCATCGCGGAAACCACGTCCCCCCAGTCGGCCGAGTCGCGAACCGACTCCGCAGCTGCCAAATCGACGGACCTGGTGTCGTCGATCCGGGCGGTTGGCTCAACCGGGGGCCGGGGTTTGGCTTCGGCGCTCGGTTCGTCGACCGTGGTCTCCGTGACCTCGTCAGGGCCCGCTGCGCTCCCGACCGTCTCGAAGGAAGCCAACCGTAAGAGCGTCATGTCGAAGCCGATCTTCGGGTCCGGCGCGAATTCGATGTCGCGTCGCCCCATCAGGGCAATCTGGTAGTAGAGCTGAAGGTCCTCCGCCGAGAACGTCCCCCGAAAACGGGAATAGCCGGACGCGGGCGCCGATTCCAGTTCCTCCGCCACGGCAAGATCGTGGAACCCGCGCTGCAATTCATCCAGCACGCCGGCCAGGTCCAGGGAACGCGACGCGAGGTCGTCGCCGGTGGCGAGCAGGCGGTCGCTGTCGCCGGCGGCCAAGGCGTCGAGCAATGCGCCGATCTCGTCCCGACCGGCAATCCCGAGCATCTCGTTCACGCTTTCCGTCGTGATTGCGCCACCCCCATGCGACACGGCTTGATCGGCTATCGACAGCGCATCCCGCATGCTTCCCCTCGCGGCCCGGGCGATGATCGAGAGCGCGGTCTCTTCGGCCGTGATGTCCTCGGCGGCGAGGATTTTCGCAAGCTGGTCCGTGATGACCTCGGGAAGCATGTTCTTTAGGTTGAACTGCAGGCATCGCGACAGGACCGTGACGGGGATTTTCTTCGCCTCTGTCGTAGCGAGGAGGAACTTGACGTGTTCGGGCGGCTCCTCGAGCTTCTTCAACAGCGCGTTGAAGCTGTGGCCGGTGAGCATGTGCACCTCGTCGATGAGATAGACCTTGTAGCGCCCTCGGGCCGGTGCGAGGTCGGCGTTGGCAAGCAACTCCCGGGTGTGGTCGACGCCTGTTTGCGAGGCGGCATCGACCTCCATCAAGTCCATGAAATGACCTGCGGCGATCTCGCCACAGGACTCGCATTCCCCGCAGGGGGTCGAGGTGATGCCGGTCTCGCAGTTGAAGCAGGCGGCAAGGATCCGACCCAGCGTCGTTTTGCCGACGCCCCGGGTGCCTGTGAACAAATACGCATGGTGGAGTCGCTCGCTCTCCAGGGCGTTGGACAGGGCGCGTACAACATGCTCCTGGCCCACGACATCGGCGAACGTGCGCGGGCGGTACTTCCGCGCCAACACCATATAACTCATGATGGTAGGCATGTTACCGCAAACCACCCGCGAACCGGCTGCCGCGGCGTGCGCAGCCCAGGCCGCGAAAGGCTTGTTGATCATCGGTCACCGGGGTGCGGCGGGCCTCTTCCCCGAGAACACGCTCGCCGGATTTGCCGGCGCGGTCGAACTCGGCGTCGACGGGGTGGAGCTTGATGTCCGCATGGCCGGGTCCGAGGTCGTCGTGATTCACGACGAACGCGTCGATCGCACGACGAACGGCACCGGCATGGTGAGCGAACTCGGCTTCACCGAACTCCGCAGCCTCGACGCCGGGGACCGCCAGCGAATCCCGACCCTGGCCGAGGTGCTCGAGCTCGTACCCAAGCACGTGATGGTCAATGTCGAACTCAAGGGTTCGGGTACGGCCTTGCCCGTCGCCGGAATCGTGGGCGATCTAGCGGGTGTTGTACAAACTACCGGTTTGCCGTCGTTACTCGTCTCATCCTTCGATTACGACGAACTGCGCCGTTTCCGCGAGGTCTGTCCCGGGGTGCCATGCGCGCCCTTGGCCGGGCGTTGGTCCGACAACCTGGAGGCAGTTGTGGGGGCATTGGACGCTTGGTCCGTCAACCTATCCCAGCGCACGGCGACGCAAGCTCACGTCCGAGCGGTGCGAAGTTGGGGGCGACGTTGTCTCGTCTTTACGGTCAACGATCCCGACAGGGCAAAGGTGTTGAGCGCGATGGGCGTAGCCGGAGTGTTTACCGACTACCCGGACCGGCTCGTCGCAGATCCGGTGTCGTGTTTTTCGAGCTCGGCGAGTTCCCGGTGCAGCTCGTAGTGCCCCGATGTGACATGGGTTTCCATGCGCCGCAGTTTCAATTCCACCTGGTCGAACTCGGCGCTCACATCCCTTAGGCGCTGTCGTGGAATCCACGAGTACGCCTCCGGCGAGTCGTCCTTCCGGCGACCGGGTTCCCGACGCCTCCGACGTGGTGGCCGCGCGCGTGGCGTTTTCTTGCGCAACGGACTTGGGTCCATGAGTAGCGCCGCAACGAAATAGCCCACCAAGGTCACCGAGGTGAGGAAGACCAGCCCGGTGAGTGCGATCAGGCGAACGACCCAGGTCTCCAGGCCGTAGTAGTTCGCGATCCCCGCGCAGACACCGAGGAGCTTGCCGTTCTCGCGGTCCCGACACAGCCTGGGGGTCCGTGGTTGGCCGGACCATGGCCAGGCGCGTGTCCGCTCGCGTTCGGAGCGCGACCTGGCGTTGGGCGAAATTCGGTCCGCAACACCCTCGATGTAGTCCGCCGCGCGGTCGGTGGCGGACGCCGAAAGATCCCTGGCTGCTCTTTCGATACGGGCGACGGCCTCCTGGATCCGCTCGTCCGGGGTAGCGCCCCGTTCCGCCCGACCGCGTTCGCGCCGATCGTCTGCCGGTCCGTTCATCGGGCGCTACGCCGGCGCCAGTCCGGTGTCTCGGCATCGAGGATCGACTCGAGTGTCTCGATGCGTTCTCGCATGTTCTCGGCAGATGACGCCAGCCGTTCCAGTTCGGCGCGCTCGTCGTCGGTGAGCATGCCCTGGCTACGCCCCTTGGAGCGGTAGTGCATGATGACCCACAGCGGTGCCACGAATATCAGGAACAGAATCGCTGGCACGAGGATAAAGTCGGGAAGGCTCATTGCGTTTCTCCTGCCCTAACCCTCGCCTAGCCCCTGGCGTCCCCGGCGGCATCGCGCGCAACGCGTTCCTTGAGCTGTTTGAGCTCCTCGTCCACTGCCTCGTCCACTTCGAGTTGCTCGATCTCGTCGTTGAGTGTCCGCTTGCCCACATCGTAGGACTCGATCTGGCCTTCGAGATCATCCATCTTTCGCTCGTACTGCTCGAACCGGATCATCGCGTCGTCGATGTTGTGGTCGCTGAGTTGCCGTCGGACGCCTAGCCGAACCTTTGCGGCCTGGCCACGCATGATAATGGCATTCTGCCGGGCCTTGGCATCCTTGATCTTGTTCTGCAAGGCACCGATGTCACCGTTTAGTTTCGCTAACGTGCCGTCCAGAACCTCGAGATCCGATGCCACCGACTCGGCGACTTCGTCGGCCTTCGACTTCTCGACCAGGGCCGCCCGCGCCAAGTCGTCGCGGTCTTTGGATATGGCCAGTTCGGCTTTGCGCTCCCACTCGGCGGCCTCGTCGCGAAGCTGCTCGTGCCGGCGTGTCAGTTCCTTGCGGTCGGCGATGGCGCGTGCCGAGGTCGACCGAACCTCGACCAGCGTCTCCTCCATCTCCCCGATGATGAGGCGGACCATCTTTTCCGGGTCTTCGGCCTTGTCGAGCAAGGCGTTGAGGTTGGAATTGACGATGTCCGTCATGCGCGAGAATACACTCATGTCTACGATCTCCAATGGGCTCCTGTCGAAGGAGGGATTGTCCTTGTCCACTCTTTTAACAGGATTCGTGCCAACGGGACCAAACGCCGTAAGTCATTGATTTTCGTTCCTGCGTCCTCGCCCGGTAGAGCAACCCCGTCCAGCAGGGTGGCGGATTAGACCAACAATTGGCAGAATCCAGCCCGACAATTGTGGGCAAGCGCCATGGTCAACCCCAAGGAACCCGACCGTCTTGTCGGGGAGTCCCCAGCTTTCCTCGCGGTCCTCGAAGCCGTGTCCCAGATCGCCCCACTCGACAAGCCCGTGCTCGTGGTCGGCGAGCGGGGCACGGGGAAGGAACTGATCGCTTCCCGGTTGCACTACCTGTCGAATCGGTGGGACGGGGAGTTCCTGAAGCTCAACTGTGCGGCGATCAGCGACACGCTGATCGAGTCGGAGCTTTTCGGTCACGAAGCCGGTTCATTCACCGGGGCCGCGCGTTCCCACCAGGGTCGCTTTGAACGAGCCGATGGCGGTACGTTGTTCCTCGATGAGCTTGCCAATACGTCCGGGCTCGTCCAGGAGAAGCTCCTGCGGGTCATCGAGTACGGCGAGTTCGAACGTGTCGGCGGCAAGCGGACAATGCACGTGGATGTGCGACTGATCGCGGCGACCAACGAGGATCTGCCTCGTCTCGCCGGGGAGGGTAACTTTCGCCTGGATCTGCTCGATCGTCTCGCTTTCGACGTGATCACCCTGCCGCCTTTGCGGGAACGGGCCGCAGACATCGCGCTGCTTGCGGACTACTTCGCCATCAACATGGCTTCCGAACTGGGGCGCGGCTACTTTCCCGGCTTCACTGAAGCCGCCCAACGAGCACTCCACGCCTATGCGTGGCCGGGCAACCTGCGGGAACTGAAGAACGTCGTTGAGCGGGCCGTGTACCGCACGGACCCCGACCACCCGGTGTCTGAAATCGTCCTCGACCCTTTCGAGTCACCCTACCGCCCGAATGCCGGCACCGATGGTCCACCCTCGACCATCGCCTTGCCGGTCGACCTGAAGAAAGCCGTACGCGACCTCGAGGTCGACTTCGTCAACCGTGCGATGGCCACCGGTAAGTTCAACCAGCGCCGAGCTGCGGAACTCCTAGGCCTGACCTACCACCAGTTTCGCGGCTACCTGAAGAAGTACGACCACGAACGGCACGACGGGTCCGGCCCTTAGCCGTGCCTACCAGCGATAGGATCCCCTGAGATACCAGGATCCGCCTTCGAAGTTGGCCGCCGTGCGGCGCGCGTAGGGAAGTCCCACGTTGAGCCGGTTGGCGTACGGCGCATCGATAACGTCGATGTAGGCATCGAAGAGGTTCGATGCGCCGAGCGTGAAGCGCATCTCGTCGCTGAACTCGAACGCGAGTTCGGCATCCACAAACACCGTCGACGACAGCAATTTCGTCGGGGCGCCCCCATCAACGCCGTCGATGCGACCACGCTCGTCGTAGTGCTCGCCGTAGTAGTTGAGGCGCAACATGAGATCCCATCGGGGGCTCAGCAGAATATCCGCCGTCAGCGTGAAGCGGTTGTTGGGGTAGCTATGCTCGATGTCCTCAACTTCCGCATCGCTCACGGGCTGGACACCATTGACCAGCGACTGGCGCACCACATCCACCTGGTTGTGGTTGAAGGCGAAGGTGAAGTCGGTGGTGATGTCGCCGCTCGCCCAGTCGAAGCTGGTCGTGAATACGATGTCGAGACCGGTGACATCCAGATCAAGCGCATTTGTGAAGAACTGGACATTGGATGCGATGCCGTTCGGGGCCACAACGGGTAGGTTCTGCGTCTTGTAGATGCGCCCGTCGATCCGGATCAGGTAGAGATCCGCAGTCAGTTCGATCCGGTCTTTTCCGAACCAGAGCCCGGCGCTGTAGTCAATGGACTGCTCTTCCTGCAGCGGCGCGCCTCCCGCGGCCAGGGCCAATGGATGGTTCGGCGGGACGGTACCCGACTCCACCTGCAGCCCCGTGTCGTTGTCGAATGTGGTGGTCACCTTCTGGAGGTTGGACTGCCCGGGTGTCGGCGCGTGAAAGCCCGTGTTCACCGACCCGCGCGCCGCCCAGCCGTCGGCCAGATCATGGCGTAGTGCCAGTTTTCCGTTCAAGGTGCTCCCGAAATCGGAGAAGGACTCGTAACGCAATGCGTACTGGGCCAGGGTGTTGTCGGTGACTTCCTGCTCGATCTCGCCGTAAACCGCACTGTTGTCGCGGTCGAACTCTCCGGAGTTCACGGGTTCCAGGCCCTTGAAGCCGCTTGAACCCGCACCGCGGTACGAATTCGGTTCGCCAGCGATCACCGTGAAGGTCTCCTGTCGCCACTCGACGCCGTAGGCGGCCTGGACGCGGTCGGTCAACCGGCGGGTGAAGTCCGCGTTGAGGTTGATCTCCTGCTGCTTCAGCGCACCGACATCGAAGTCCATTTGGGCGGGCAGACCATTGCCACCCAAACCGATACTTGGGTTGACGGTGTTTTTCAGGAAGAAGTCCAATTCGTCCTCGCCGTAGCCGAAGCTCAGATCGTAGGTAGTCCCGCCCGCCAAAACGCCCTTGTAGCCGGCCACCACGCTGAAGTCGCGATGGTCGCCGTCGAAAAACGGAGTGAAACCTTGAATCAGGACGTCCTCGATCCCCAATGCCCGAATCGTGCTATGCGCCTCGTTGGCGTCGGTCAGAGGGTTGTCGCCCGAGCGATAGAAAAAGCGGTAGCGGCCCTCGGTCGAAGCGAAGTTGGCATGCAGATAGAGGTCAGCCCGCTCCCCCACCCGCGTACCCGCGTTCAGGAAGAAGCGGTAGTCAGTCGTCTGCGGGCGGCCCCAAGTCTGGACCAGCGGTGCGTCGTCGAACGGCGAATCCGCGCCGATACCGGGTACCCCGGCGTCGATCAGCGCTTGGGCATTGGGGCGTTGCCGGCCACGGGACAATGCCTCGTTGTCGACGAACTCAAAGCTCAGGTTCGCAAAACCGTCGGCGCCTAGACCGAAACCGGCATTGGCGGCGAGCTTCCGGCTCCGCTCCCCTTCGTAGTATTGGCCGTAGTCCAGCCGGACCTCGCCACCTTGGGCAGCATCCTTCATCCGGAAGTTGACAACACCGGCAATGGCGTCGGACCCGTACTGGGCCACTGCGCCGTCGCGCAGCACCTCCACGCTCCGCACGGCGATGGCGGGGATCATCGCGATGTTCGGGCCGTGGGACCCCTTTCCGGCCGCTGGCACAAATTCCGCGATCAGGGCCGCGCGATGGCGGCGTTTGCCGTTGACCATAACGAGGGTCTGGTCGGGCGCCAGCCCGCGCAACGACGTGGAGCGCACGAAAGTGTCACCGTCACCCGATGCCATGGGCGCGTTGTAGGAAGGTGCCAGGGCCCGGAGGCTGTCGGTAAGGTCCGCATGGTTGCCGACGCGCCCAATCTGCTCGCCGGAGAGAACATCCACTGGTGCCGTGGCTTGGGCCTCCGAACGCGAGGTTTGAAAACGCGACCCGACGACAACCACCTCTTCAATCTCGGCGGCCCGACCGTCTTGTGCGAGAACGGTCGGAGGCGTGAACGAAAGGCCTGCGCACGCTACGAACAGTATGCTGAGTTTCATTCTTGCTCCTTGATTCGAACGGAACTCATAGAGAAAACGGCCACGTTCGCTGTATCGCTGACGTTGCGTTCAGGTGCCGCGAACAGACCCCAAACGAAGCCGGCATGACCTCTGATTCTATTGAGAAACCGCGCGATTGCGGTAACATGGCGGGACTGGTTTGCGCCGCCAACTGCATAGGATAGCAAATGACCAAAACTGGACGCTCTTCGTTGACGGTGACTCGGCTCATCGCGGTTGCTTTGGCAGGGGGAGTTCTCGCAGGTTGCGCATGTCCCTACCCCGCCCCGCCGCCCGAACCGGAGCCGGTGGTTGAGCCGCCGCCGCCACCCCCGCCCCCGCCGCCCCCGCCGCCGCCGCCACCGCAGCCGCCAAGCATGGAGCTGGTCGTCTACTTCGACTATGACGAAGCGGCTATCAGACCGGAGGGCATGGGAGCGCTCGAGCGGCACGCGGCTTTCCTCGTCGAAAACACGGGTTGGAGGGTGCGAATCGAGGGCCACTGCGACGACCGCGGCAGCGAACGCTACAACCTGGCGCTGGGTGAGCAACGCGCCAATGCCGTGCGGCAGATGTTCCTCGAAAAGGGGATCGCCGACTCGCGGATGGATGTCATCAGCTTCGGCGAGGAGCGGCCCGCAGCGGAGGGCACGAGCGACGAAGCGAGGGCCCAGAACCGACGCGCGGTCATCATCCACCTGTCGCGATAGTTCGGCGGTTTGCGATTCGACCTGCTCGTTCAAGGCGCACCCCTCTCAACGGGTGCGCCTGAACGGGCTCTCCGATTTGCCCGCGCGGCCGTCGCAGCCCGCCACCAAATCGGTCGAATCTTCTTCTACAACGAGGCGGTGACGGTCGCCAATCGATTCGCAGCCGACGACTCCTGCACCCGGGAACACCTAGCCCAACTGGCATCGGAGACCGGGTTCGAGCTCGCGGTGTGCGTAACAGCCGCCGCGCGGCGGGGAATAGTCGCAAAGGAATCCCTAGCCGACGGCTTTGTGATCGTGGGCCTAGGACAGCTCATCGAAGCCATAGAAGATGGCGATCGCTTGGTTTCGTTCTAGCGGCACTACTCCAGCCCGACGAGCGATGACGATAGTAGGGCATCGAAACTCGATACGCGTGGGCGCCTCGTGCTGCGGACAAGAGAAACAGTTGCTATGTCCGCCCCAAAAGACTCCCTCTAGCAAAACGGGCCGGTGAAGCGGGTTCTCTACATCATCCGCCGGCCGCCGGGAGTGCTTGCCGACGAAATCACGGACATGGTGCTGGTCTCCGGCGTGTTTGAGCAACCGACCTCGGTCCTGTTTGCCGACCAGGGTGCCTACCAACTCCTAGGACTCGACACCCGGGAGTCCCCTATCAATACCCTTTCCACCTACGACATCGAAGACCTCTATGTATCGGAGGAGAGCATGCGGCGCTTGGGGTTGGACGTGGCGGACATCCCTTCGCACGTTCTGGTGGCGACCAGTCGCAGGGTCCGCGAACTCATCGCGGGGCATGACGTTGTCCTGACGAGTTGAATGTGGGAATCCTCCACGTGGTGTCCAATCCGGCGGCAGTCGAATCCTGCCTCGCCGCGGTTTCCGATGGTGACGCCGTGCTGCTTGTCGGCGACGGTGCATTCGCCCAAGACATCGCACCGCATCCCGGGATTCGCTTTGGTGTCCTTAAAGAAGACACGGCCCGTCGCGGCCTAGAGCCCTCGGCCGCGCTTGAAGCACTGAGCTACGCCGGCTTCGTCGAATGGGCGGCCGAGTTCTCGAAGTCGGTGACCTGGCGCTGAGGTTGGGAGGTCCGTGCGAACGAGGCGACTCGTCCGATGATCGTCGTTACGGGTCCTTCGAGGGCGGCCGCGCGGACCAAGGCGCCTAGGTCGCCGATCGAGCCCACCACCATTCGTTGGCCTGGCAGAGTCGCCTTGGAAATCGCGGCAGCCGGCGTTGTCGGGGCGGCCCCCGCGCCCATGAGCCGGTCGCAGAGCCGAACGAGCGCACCGAGTCCCATGTAGACCACCAGGGTCTGGCCCGGTTTGGCAAGCTCCGGCCAATCGGGATCGGCCCCTTGGTGGACCTGGCCAGTCACGAAACGCACGGACTGAGCCCACCGCCGGTGGGTAAGCGGGATCCCCGCGACCGCCGCACAACCTAGGCCGGCGGTCACTCCCGGTACGACCTCGAAAGGTACGCCGCGTTCGACGAGCGCTTCGATCTCCTCTCCTCCCCGTCCGAATACCAGCGGGTCGCCCCCTTTCAGGCGCACTACACGCAGGCCGCGGCGCGCGTCCCTTTCGAGTCGGTCGTTGATCAATGCCTGTCGGGAGGCAACGGCGAGGCCATCGCCGGAGCGCCTGCCCACATCGATCCTGCGGGAATCGCGCCGGCAACGGTCGAGGATGGCGGCGCCCACGAGCTTGTCGTGGTAAATGACGTCCGCGCGCTGCAGTCGGTGCAACGCTTTGAGGGTTAGCAGGTCGGGGTCGCCTGGCCCGGCCCCGACCAGCGACACGATCCCGGGGCTGGGCGCGGCCGCCAACATCGAGTCCAACGTCTCCTCCGCCGCGTCGAGGTCCCCGCGCCCGACCGCGTCGGCGAGTTCCGAGTCCAAAACCTGGTCCCAGAACCGTTGCCTGGACGGTGTGTCCGCGAGCGCGGCCTTGATGTGGTTACGGCGACTCCCGAGGTATCTCGCCAACGGGCCGACACTGTCGGGCAGCAGGGCCTCGATCCGTTCGCGCAGCCGCCGGGCCAGCGTGGGCGACGTCCCCTCGGTGGATATCCCCACCGTGACCGGCCCACGATTGACGACGGCCGGGAACAGCGCGGTCGAGTGCTCCGCGTCGTCCACACAGTTGACGAGGACATGATGCTTCGCACCTGCCTGCTGCACCGCACGGTTCACCGCCGCATCGCCGGTGGCAGCCACGACGAGGACTCGTCCGACGACGTCGCGTTCCTCGAATGGACGGTCTCGGATGGCAATCCCGGCCGAGCGGCAACGTTCGCGAAGGTCCTGGTCGACGGATGTGGCGACAACCTCGACGCTCGCCCCGGTAGCGAGGAGTGTCTCGATCTTGCGGCGGGCCACTTCGCCACCCCCGACCACCAGACACGGCTGACTGGCGAGCTTTAGCGCGAGCGGCAGCGTGCTCACAGGTCGAGCCGGGTACTGCCGCCCATGTAGCCTCGCAACGCATCCGGTACATGCACGGCACCGTTGCCATCCTGGTAGTTTTCCAACACGGCAATCAGCGTCCTACCCACCGCCAAGCCGGAACCGTTCAGGGTGTGGACGTAGTTCGGTCGCCCGGTCTCCGGATTCCGGTAGCGGGCGAGCATCCGCCGGGCCTGGAAGTCGAGGAAGTTGCTGCAGGAGGATATCTCCCGGTACCTTCGCTCCGCAGGCAACCAGACTTCGAGGTCGATGGTCTTCGCGGCGGCGAAGCCGAGATCGCCGGCACACAGCGCGACCGCTCGATAGGGCAGCTCCAGCTTGCGCAGAATCGTCTCGGCATGGGCGGTCAGTTCGTCCAGCGCATCCCAGGACTTGGCGGGATCGACAATCTGGACGAGTTCCACCTTCTCGAATTGGTGTTGCCGGAAGATCCCATGCGTGTCCTTGCCGTAGTTGCCGGCTTCGCTACGAAAACAGGGCGTGTGCGCCACGAAACGCAGCGGGAGTTCGGCGTAGTCGAGGATGCTCTCCCGGATCAGGTTCGTAACGGGCACCTCGGCCGTCGGAATCAGGAACTGGTCGCGTTCACCGTCGATCGCGAACAGGTCGTCCTCGAACTTGGGAAGTTGCCCGGTCCCGACCAGCGTACGCCGGTCGACCAGGTATGGGACGTAGACCTCCTCGTAGCCGTGTTCCAGGACATGCGTGTCGATCATGAATTGGGTGAGCCCACGATGCAGCCTGGCGAGAGGGCCCCGAAGAACCGAGAATCGCGAACCAGCGATCTTGGCGGCCGCTTCGAGGTCGAGGGATGCAGATGCCAGCGACACATGGTCCCGGGGCTCGAAGTTGAAGTCGACCGGTTCCTGCCAGCGCCGCAGTTCCACGTTGTCTGTTTCGTCCCGGCCCGGGGGCACGCTGTCATCGGGCGGGTTCGGTAGGGCATTGACGAACTCGCTGAGTTCGTCGCGAACGGCGTCGAATTGCCTCACCGCCTCCGCCAAGTCGTCGCCCAGGTTGCCCACCGCGGCAACCAGCGGTGCGATGTCGTCGCCGGCGGCCTTGGCCTCGCCGATCTGCCTCGATGCCGCCCTGCGCCGGTTGCGCAATCGCTCGACCTCTTCCTGCATTCGCTTGCGACGCGTTTCGAGTTCCTCTAAACGCGCCACGTCGAGTTCGATGCCCCTGAGTCGAAGACGCTCGGCGATGGATCCGATCTCCAGCCGCAGCCGTCGCGGATCGATCATGCCACGCCCCCGGCAATCCGATAGCCCAACGCCGCAGCCAAAATGCAGCAGGCCACGCTAGAGAGCACATACGTAATCGTGGAAACCACGCGACCTTGCTCCCACAACAGCACCGTATCGACCGAGAACGCGGAGAACGTCGTGAAGGCGCCGAGCACTCCGGCAACAAGGAGTGGCCGTCCCACGTCTTCGAACCACGCGGCGCCGGCGAAGGCACCGATCGCCAATCCGATGGCGAGGCATCCCGCGATGTTCACCAACAGAGTTCCCCAAGGAAACTCGGCGCCCGAGGTCAATGCCTGCACGCAGTAGCGCAGGACGGCACCGCAAGCGCCGCCGGCAGCAACCCACAGGATTGTCTTCATTCGGATCCTCTCTACCTGGGGGAATTGCATTCCCTGTTTGCCCCGCGTCGAAGGACGCGCAGTCTAAGGCGTTAGTGTGCCGCGTAACAAACGGACTTATGACTGCAACGCTGGTCTTGTTCAGAAAACTGATATCCAGGGATATATAAGGTGGCGCATCCTCGTTTTCTCACGCGCTGTCCCAACCCCCGGAGTTCGAATAGCCAAGGTGTTCTGACACCGGACGTTACTGCCTTGGATTCTCGCGCCCACCGTGGCGCGTCGGTGGCCCAGACGATGAGCCCGTTGCGCGGTCACGATCCCGCAGACTCGCCAGCCGCTCGGCGATCCTCCCCTCGATGCCCCGGTCGGTTGGCTTGTAGAACGCCACGTCGGGCATCTCGTCGGGAAAATACCGTTCTCCCGCCGCATAGGCGTCCTCTTCCTCATGGGCGTAGCGGTAGCCCTTCCCGTGACCCAGCTTCTCCATGAGCGCCGTCGGCGCGTTACGGAAACGTAGGGGTACCGGGTGAGAAGGACTTTCGCGGACATAGGCCATGGCCGCATTGAATGCCGCCTCGATCGCATTGCTCTTGGGCACGCTCGCAAGGTAAAGGACCGCCTGGGCGAGCGCTAGTTCGCCTTCCGGCGATCCCAGCCGCCGGTACGCCTCCCAAGCATCCATCGACAGCTGGAGGCCGCGCGGGTCCGCATTGCCGATGTCCTCGCTGGCCATGCGGACGAGACGGCGGGCCACGTAGAGTGGATCACAACCCCCATCGAGCATCCGAGCCAGCCAGTACAGTGCCGCATCGGGAGCGCTGCCGCGCACGGCCTTGTGCAATGCCGAGATCTGGTCGTAGAAGGCGTCCCCGCCCTTGTCGAATCGACGATAGCTCTGGCCGCTGGCCTCCAGGACATGATCGGCAGCAACGGTTCCGGATGCGAGTTGAACGGCCACCTCCAAGGTGTTCAGGGCTCGTCTCGCATCGCCGTCCGCAACGGCCTGTAGCTCGCGAACAGCGTCCGCGTCGAGTTCCACCCCAAGGTCCCGCGTTGCGGCACGCCGCACGAGTGTCGCGATGTGGGTGTCGTCCAACGGCCTTAGGACGTACACACGCGACCGTGACAGCAGGGCCGCGTTAACCTCGAAAGAGGGATTTTCCGTCGTCGCGCCAATGAAGGTGACCGTGCCCCGCTCAACGTGCGGCAGGAAGGCGTCCTGTTGGGCCTTGTTGAAGCGATGCACCTCGTCGATGAACAACACGGTGCGTCGACCGGGAAACGCCTGGGCCTCCGCGATTGCGTCGCGCACGTCGCGGACGCCAGCCAGCACGGCGGAAAGGCTTCGCCACTCGGCACCGGCTGAGTCCGACAGCAACCGCGCCAAGGTGGTCTTGCCCGTGCCCGGGGGACCCCAAAGAACCATCGAGTGCACGACGCCGAGATCGGCCAGTTCGCGCAGGGGCCGACCTTCGTCGAGCAGATGTTCCTGGCCCACGAAGTCGGCCAGCGTGCGCGGACGCATGCGATCCGCCAGAGGGCGGCTGGCCGAGGTTGCCCGGTCGGGCGCCGGGTCAAGGGGCAGATTCGGTTGGGACGTCGTCTGGGAGATTCCCGATGACATCGACCCCTGCCGGCACCTCGAATTCGAACAATCCCGATTCTAGCACCGGGTTGACCTGGCCGTGACGGAACACGACGGCCGTTTTCTGATCCAGGTCGTCCACGACCTCGAACCCGGTCAGCGATCCGCCCGTCGAAAAGGACAGCGTTATCTCACGGAAAAGGGATGTGGATTCGGGATTCCGGGGAGTCAGCGCGAAGCGCTGCTCGGATTCCTCCATGGTGGACGTCATCCGTACCCGGAAGCTCGTTTCGAGCATCGAGGTGTCGGTCAGGACCATCATCGGGCTTCCCTCGACGGTCTCCTCGAACAGCTGCACGGTCACTTGCTCCAGGTCGGGGTCATAGACCCAGACAAGCTCGCCATCCGCGACCACGAGTTGAGGGTAGGGTTCGTCCACGTCCCAACGCAGCCGGCCGGGACGTTCGAGGTGCATGGTTCCCGTGGCGGTCTGCAGAACCTCGCCGAACTGGCCGGTAACCACCTGCTCGAAGTCAGCACGGTAGCTCACCATCGAATCAAGTAGCGCAGCCAGAGCCTGGCTGTCCTCGTCGGCAGAGACGCCGACGGTCCAGAACAGAACCAGCGCTGCGACGGACTTCACTCGGTTCGGCCCGGCGGGAGGAGCACTTCGCGCGTGCCGTTGCTGTTCATCGCGGACACTACGCCCGCCTCCTCCATCTGTTCGATCAGCCGTGCCGCGCGGTTGTAGCCAATGCGCAGTTTCCGCTGGACGGCCGAAATCGAGGCACGCCCGGAGTCTTGCACGAACGTCACGGCCTCTTGGTAGAGCGGTTCGTCCGAATCGCCGTTGATATCCACCGTTCCGGGCACATCGAGGTCGACCCCGCCGAGAACATCGTTCAGGTACTCCGGTTGACCCCGTTCCTTCCAGTCGCTGGTCACGGCAGCGACCTCCTCGTCGGATACGAACGCGCCGTGAACGCGCGTGGGCATGCCGGTGCCGGGCGGCAGGAACAGCATGTCGCCGTAGCCGAGCAACTGTTCGGCGCCGCCCTGGTCGAGGACCGTTCGGGAGTCCACCGAGCTGGACACTTGGAAAGAGATTCGTGCCGGGACATTCGCTTTGATGAGACCGGTAACGACATTCACGGAGGGTCGCTGGGTTGCCAGCACGAGGTGGATTCCCGCTGCCCTCGCCTTCTGCGCCAAGCGCGCGATCAACTGCTCGACCTTCTTGCCGACGATCATCATCATGTCGGCGAACTCGTCGATAACGACGACGATGAACGGCAGCTTGGCCAACGGCGGGGCCGAATCTCCTCCCTCCCCGGCGTCGTCGGGCCAGAGCGGATCCAGCACGGGCTTGCCGATGCTCTGGCCCTCGTCGATGCGCCGGTTGTAGCCGCTGATGTTGCGCACACCCAGCGCGGCCATGAGTTGGTAGCGCCGCTCCATTTCGGCGATGCACCAGTTGAGCGCTTGGGCGGCGTCCTTCATGTCCGTCACCACGGGTGTCAGCAGGTGGGGAATGCCGTCGTAGACCGAGAGCTCCAGCATCTTCGGGTCGACAAGGATGAGCCGCAACTGCTCGGGAGTCGCCTTGTATAGCATTGATAGGAGCATCGCGTTGATCCCGACGGACTTGCCGGAACCCGTCGTTCCGGCCACCAGCAGGTGCGGCATCCGGCCGATGTCGGCCATGACGGGCGTCCCCGCGATGTCCTTGCCGAGAGCGAGCGTCAGGGGGGTATTGGCATCCCGGTATTCCGAAGAGTTCAGTATCTCCTTCAGGCGGACCACTTCACGTTGTTCGTTGGGGATCTCGATGCCGACGAACGACTTGCCGGGGATAACCTCGACCACCCGCACGCTGATCACGGCCAGCGAACGGGCGAGATCCTTCACCAGGCTGCTGATCTTGCTCACCTTGAGGCCGGGTGCCGGCTCCATTTCGAAACGCGTCACCACCGGTCCGGGCAATACCGACTTGACCCCCGCCTCCACGCCGAACTGGGCCAGGTTCCGCTCGAGTTCGTTCGCCATTCTGGTCAGGGAGTCACGCGAGAAACCGCCGCTCACCGTCGGATCGTAGTCCTCCAACAGGTCTAGATCGGGAAGTTCGACGGGGGTCTTCATGTCGAACATGCGCGGCTGATAGCCCTGCTCCGACTGTTTGGCCGGCGTTTCGATCGTAGTCGGCGCCCGGCCCGGCCCGGCTACGCCCGGTTCCGTCCGCCGTCGAACAGGCTTCGAGCGTCGCTTGTTCTTGGACACCGGCCGGCGGACCGCCGACGTTTCCCTCCGCCCCAAGGCCAGGGCGGACCGTCTCAGCGCTTTCGCGAGCAGAACGGCACCCAACCGAATGCCGCCCGCAACGGCGTAGACGCTGCGGCCGACACGCTCGAGTACACCCAGCCACGAGTAGTTCAGCATCGCCTGGGTTCCGGCCACGAATACCGCCAACGCGCACAAGGTCAAGCCCGGCACGTTCAGTACGGGCAGACCCACCCGCGCGATGCTGTCTCCCAATGCCCCGCCGGCGCTGGCGGGCATGGCGTCGCCCGCTTCGACGTGGAGCCGTATCAACAAGCAGGTGGCGAGGAGTACGGCAACGAAACCTCCGCCCCGAACCGGTGCTTCCGCCCAGGTCCATGGAGTCCGGCGGTGTTGCCGCAGCAGCGGGATGGCCGCCGCCAATAGACACACGGGCAGGAGGTAGGCGCCCCAGCCGAACGCATACAGCACGATGTCCGCCGTCCAAGCACCGCTCTTGCCGGCCAGGTTCTCCACGGCGAGCTCGGAACCGGCGACGGTCCAGGCCGGGTCGGTTGGGTGGTGGGAACCGAGCGCGAGTAGCACGTAGACCGCCAGAGCCAAGACGGCCACGAGGCCGATCTCGCGGAACGGGACGACGTTCGCTGGCGCAGGCATGGGTTGTGGGGAAATCCTTTTCTCCCAAGACGCCGGGATCATAGCATCAGTCGCATTGGCCGGTACAACGCGCCCACTCCGACAGGAATTAGATCCCAAAGCGCCACTTGGCTAGCAGACCACGGTGCGTATCATTGGCGCGTCCTAGCGGCCGCGGGCCATCCCGGCGATGAAGAGAGACAAGCAGAAGGTGATCGACGAGGTTTGGGACGACGCCCGGGTCCGGAGTTTCCTCGACAAGAACGTCCCGCGCCAGTCCAGCGTGCCCTTCCCCGGCGACCCGGATTTCTACGTGCTCCGGCACGCCTATCAGAGCATGCGTGCCGAGGACTTCGGCCGTTTCCTCGATTTCTACACGGCCGCCGGGCGCGATGTGCGGGCCCGGGACAACAAGGGCCGCACGTTGGCGGAGATTATCGCCGGGCACGCCAATTCGGGTCGGTTCGTCGAGTTGCTCAATGCCCGTTGACGACGTCCAGCACCACCGCCTCATCGTGCTCGGGTCCGGTCCGGCGGGCTATACGGCAGCACTTTATGCATCCCGGGCCAACTTGAACCCGGTGCTGATCACCGGCGTGGAGGTCGGCGGTCAGCTGACGACGACCACCGATGTCGACAACTGGCCCGGCGACCACGACGGGCTACAGGGTCCGGAACTGATGGTGCGCATGTCGGAACACGTCGAGAAGTTCGGCACCACGATCGTCAACGACTACATCAACCGCGTCGGTTTCGGCGATCGCCCCTTAAGGCTCCACGGCGACGCCGCCGAGTACGCCTGCGATGCGTTGATCATCGCAACAGGCGCGTCCGCCAAGTACCTCGGGCTCGAGTCCGAGGAGGCATACAAGGGCCGAGGGGTCAGCGCCTGCGCCACTTGCGACGGATTCTTCTTTCGCGGCCGCGAGGTCGCCGTGATCGGCGGCGGCAACACGGCGGTGGAAGAAGCGCTCTACCTTTCGAACATCGCCAGTCGGGTGCACTTGGTGCATCGCCGGGACGCGCTTCGCGCCGACAAGATCCTCCAGGATCGGCTGTTCGAACGTGCGGAGCAGGATTCGGTGAACATCATCTGGAATCACACCTTGACCGAGGTGGTGGGAGACCCGCAGGGGGTCACAGGTGCGGTGCTCACGGCGGTCAACGGCGGCGCAAGCCGGAAGCTGTCCCTCGACGGCATATTCATCGCCATCGGCCACGTGCCGAATACGGGCATTTTCGAAGGGCAACTCGATATGAACGACGGCTATATCCGGATAGACAGCGGAACCGAAGGCAATGCCACCGCTACCAGCGTGCCCGGTGTATTCGCCGCGGGCGACGTTGCAGACCACGTCTACCGCCAGGCGGTCACATCGGCGGGATTCGGATGTATGGCGGCGCTGGATGCAGAAAAGTACCTTGACGCCCTACCCCCCAACCCGGATGCCGCCTAAGGGACCACTTTCGCAATCCGCGTTCCCGGACCCCAACCGGGCGGCGCCCGAAGGACTGGTGGCGTACGGCACCGACCTCACGCCGTCGCTGCTGATCGACGCCTACTCGCACGGGATATTTCCGTGGTTCGACGACGACGCGCAGCCCGTGCTGTGGTGGTCGCCCGACCCTCGGGCCGTCATGGCACCGGCGGACATGCACATCTCAAGGAGCTTGGGAAGGAGAATCCGTTCCGGGGTTTACCGCGTGACGGCCGACAAGGCGTTTGCCGAGGTCACGGCGGCCTGCGCCGAGCCCCGGGCCAACAGCATGGGCACATGGATTACCCGAAAGATGCGTACCGCCTACCGGGAATTGCACGCTCTCGGGCTCGCGCACTCGGTGGAGGCATGGCGCGACAATGATCTCGTGGGGGGGCTCTACGGCGTGTCCCTCGGCCGAATGTTCTTCGGCGAGTCGATGTTCAGTCGTGTCCCGGATGCCTCCAAGGTGGCCCTTGCGCACCTCGCTGGACAACTGCATTCGTGGGATTTCACGCTCATCGACTGTCAGCTTCCGACCGAACACCTGGCATCCCTCGGCGCCCGTGAGATTGCGCGGCATTCGTTCCTGGAACTCGTGGCGGCGAACCGCTGCCATCCGGACCGGCAAGGCCATTGGGACTTCGACGACCTAGCGTTTTCGTGAACGGGTGTAGCGATCGATGGTCCCAAGTGGTTAAATGCCGCGGTTCCTCAGCCCTTGAATAATCGACGAATCAGGACGAATGGCGAAAGAAGAACAGATCGAGATGGAAGGGGTCGTCGTCGACACTCTACCCAACACCATGTTCCGCGTGGAACTGGACAACGGTCACAAGGTCACCGCCCACATATCCGGAAAGATGCGCAAGAACTACATCCGCATCCTGACCGGCGATCGCGTCAAGGTGGAACTGACACCCTACGATCTCAGCAAGGGTCGCATAACGTTCCGCGAGCGTTAGGAACGCGGGCCGCTAACAAGGGCGGCCCGTACGGTCCATGCCAATTCTGCAATCGCGAGTCCTTATGCTTTCGCGGTGCGGGGTTCGACCTCTAGGGCTAGGTCGCCATCGGCCTCGGTGATGTGGACGACGCCACCGCCGTCCGACAGATCGCCGAACAGGATGTCCTCCGCCAGCCGGCGCTTGATCCGCTCCTGGATCAGCCGCTGCATCGGCCGCGCGCCCATCTTTTCGTCGTAGCCTTCGCGGGCCAACCAGTCCCGCGCGGACTCGTCGACATCCAACTCCACCTTCTTGTCGTCGAGTTGGCCCTGCAGCTCCGTCAGGAACTTGTCGACCACCGTCTTGATCACGGACATCGGCAGGGCGTTGAACTGCATAGTCGCGTCGAGCCTGTTCCGGAATTCCGGCGTAAACATCTTCTTGAGGACTTCCAGCGCATCCGACGAATGGTCCTGCTCGCTGAAACCAATCGACGCCCTGGAGGCTTCCTGGGCACCGGCATTCGTGGTCATGATCAAGACGACGTTTCGGAAGTCGGCCTTACGTCCGTTGTTGTCGGTCAAGGTGCCGTGATCCATGATCTGTAGCAGCAGGTTGAAGACCTCGGGGTGAGCCTTTTCGACCTCGTCGAGCAGCACCACGCTGTGCGGGTGCTTCACGACGGCCTCGGTCAGCAACCCGCCCTGGTCGAATCCGACATAGCCCGGGGGCGCGCCGATCAGGCGTGACACGGTGTGCCGTTCCATGTATTCCGACATGTCGAAACGCAGCAGTTCGACCCCCATGATCTTGGCAAGCTGCCGACACACCTCGGTCTTGCCGACGCCGGTAGGGCCTGCGAACAGGAACGAACCGATGGGCTTGCCTTCCGTCTTGAGCCCTGCCCGGGACAGCTTGATCGCCGAGGCGAGGGCTTCGATCGGCTCGTCCTGGCCGAACACGACCAGCTTCAACTTGGCATCCAAGTCGCGCAGCGCCTCCTTGTCGGAGGTCGAAACCTGGTTCGAGGGGATTCTCGCGATCTTCGCCACGACCTGTTCGATGTCCAATGCGCCAACGGTCTTCTTCCGACGGCTCGGCGTCAGCAACTGCTGGGCCGCGCCGGCTTCGTCGATCACGTCGATGGCCTTGTCGGGCATGAAGCGGTCGGTGATGTAGCGTTCGGAAAGCTCCGCCGCCACCCGGAGTGCCCGATCGGTGTAGCGCAGCCGGTAGTGGTTCTCGAAACGGGACTTCAAGCCCTTGAGGATCAGATAGGTGTCATTGACGTCCGGTTCGATGATGTCGATCTTCTGGAAACGCCGGGACAGGGCGCGATCCTTCTCGAATATGCCGCGATATTCGTGGTAGGTCGTCGAGCCCATGCAACGGATGTCGCCGGATGCGAGCAGCGGCTTCAACAGGTTCGAGGCATCCATCACGCCACCGGACGCCGCCCCCGCGCCGATTATCGTGTGGATCTCGTCGATGAACAGGATCGCCCCCTCCTCCTTCTTGAGTTCCGCCAGCAGAACCTTGAAGCGCTTCTCGAAGTCGCCACGGTACTTGGTGCCTGCCAAAAGCGCGCCGAGATCCAGCGCAAGCACGCGGCTCTCGGCAACCACGTCGGGAACTTCGTCATCGACGATTCGCTTGGCCAGGCCCTCGGCGATAGCCGTCTTGCCCACCCCGGATTCCCCCACCAGGAGCGGGTTGTTCTTGCGCCGTCTGCAGAGGATCTGGATCACCCGCTCCACCTCTGCATCCCTTCCGACCAACGGGTCGATCTTGCCTAGCCTCGCGAGTTCGTTGAGATCGCTGGCAAAGTTTGTGAGCGCTGGCTGAGCGCCGCCCTCGCCTTCCTCTTCCTGGGATTCGGGATCCGCGCCGGCACCCTCGGCGGCCTTCTTCGATATTCCGTGGGCGACGTAGTTCAGGACATCCAGCCGGGCGATGGACTGCTCTTTCAGGCAATAGACGGCGTGGCTCTCCTGTTCCCCGAAGATCGCGATGAGCATGTCGGCGCCGTTGACGGGCTGGTTGCCCCTGGAATTCACCAGGAAGATGGCGCGCTGGACCACCCGATCGAAACCGGCGGTTCGTCTCGGCGACTCCGCCTTTCGACCCTGCTGCGCGTGGGCAGCGGGGATCAACGGGGTATTTGCGTCGATGAAGCTCTCGAGGCTCTTGCGCAGCACATCTAGGTCTGCGCCGACGTTCTTCAGCACGTCGACGGCCACTTTGTCGTCCAGCAGGGCAAGCAGGAGGTGTTCGGGGGTCACGAACTCATGGCGTTTGTAGTACGCCTCCTGCATGACCTTGTTGATGGCCAGCTCCAATTCGTCGGTTAGCCGCACTGATCAGTCCTCGTTTGAGCGGGTTGCGTTAGCGCGTCTCGTGGGTACAGGAGTCGTCCAAGAGCAGGCCGTCCCGCCGTGCAAAATGCAACCTGCGTGCAAACACCAGCCGCTCAAGCCGGCCAGCGAGGCTCCGCCTCAGACCGACGAGCCGTAGGGGACGGGCTTGTCCCGTCCCGTTCCGTTCTAGCAGAGCCATGGCACGACCGGCACGGGCGAGGACAAGCCTCGCCCCTACGACCTTCGCCCAAACTTTGCCCAAGTGGACAGATGGGAACCGCTCAAGAACGCTAGTCTGCATCGGTTTGTTCGACCGCGGACTTCAAGGGATAGTTGTTTTCCTGGGCGTAGTCGTTGAGCTGTTCGGACTTCGTCTCGGCGATGTCACGCGGGTAGATGCCAATGACCGCACTGCCCGTGGTATGCACAAGCAGCATTAGCCGCTCGGCCTTGTCGTAGTCCATGTAGAAGAACTTCATGAGAGCATGGACCACGAACTCCTGAGGTGTGTAGTGGTCGTTCAGGAGAATAATCTTGTACATCGGCGGGGGCTTGACCTGCGCCTGGGCCGGACGCTCTTTAACGACGATCGAGCCTTCCGTATCGTCATCGGATTCAGCCGACGCTCTAGCGCCACAAAACCCGTAACCCTTGGGGGCGCCGTGTTCCGCCCCACCCCAAGCCGGTTTGTCTGCGTTCGCTTGGCACATGCCGTGGCTCGTTAGTCTCGAACGTCTACGTGCGACCGAGAATATCGACCGCTAGGTCACAATCATAGCGCAGAAGCCTTTGACAGTCAGAACCGAAGAGCACGCAACGACCGCATGCTCCCTCTTAAGACGGTGACCCCGCAAATTTCAAACTGACACCCCGGGCGTCCTTGACAGACCCCTAGCGGAAGGTGGAAATTGCGGGATTGGGCCGAGGGAATGCTTGTACTTTGGGCCGGGCTCGTCTCGGCCAAGCACCCAGGCTCCGGGGGAGGATGCGGCAGAATGACGACCGGCAAGGTCAAGTGGTTCAACAACGCGAAAGGATACGGGTTCGTTCTTGCCGAGTCCGCCGACGAGGATCTCTTCGTGCACTACTCGTCCATTGAGATGACCGGCTATCGAACACTGCGCGCTGGACAGGAGGTGTCATTCGACATCCAGCAGGGCCCCAAGGGCTTGCATGCGGTAAACGTACGCCCCCTCGACGCCCCGGAGGAAGAGCCCTCAGCCGGGGAGCGGGGGGGGGGGGGCCCCCCGGGGGGGGGGGCCGCCCCCCGGGGGGGGGGGGGGGGGTGCCCCCCCCACCCCCTGGCCGCCACCCGGGGGGGGGCGGGGGGGGGGCCCCC